>DLHV01000199.1 GCA_002483395.1 Chloracidobacterium sp. UBA7659
CAGAATTTTGGATAACGCCCGGGTCGGGGCGTGGACAAAATTGATGCCCTGCTTTTTCGACGACGGCCCCCAACCATCACCTTCCGGCACGGTTTCAACCGGCAATGTTGTGTCCTGATGAAAAGCAACAAGCCAGTTTGCCTTTCCGGTCTTTTCGAACAACGTTG
The DNA here is from genome assembly GCA_002483395.1 of Chloracidobacterium sp. UBA7659. Taxonomy (GTDB): domain Bacteria; phylum Acidobacteriota; class Blastocatellia; order Pyrinomonadales; family Pyrinomonadaceae; genus OLB17. The sequence goes on from DLHV01000199.1 coordinate 168, forward strand.
CCTTATATGGAACTAGTGTTTTTCCGTAGGCGAACTTGGTTAGTGCCAATAGCCGTCGATCCGATGCTAATTTTGAGATGAGCGGAATACGCATGAGGTTTCGCGCACCGGCCCGGCTTCGCCTTAGGCTATTCGAAGAAAGGATCTCGATCAGCCGTTCGCACTCTGCGTTCGAGAGCACATTTTCTTCAATAAAATAGCCTTCTGGGATCACCTTAGAAACTTTGCTTTCGAACGAGGTTCTTCAAAACTTCGGCCTCGGCTGGATTGATCTCGAATTTCGCTTCGTAGTACAGTTCAGCCAGATTGGCAATGGCGGCAGAACGGGTGCTTTCGTCTCGAATCGTTGCGATCATCAGCAAATTCTCAAGCGAAATTTCCTTTGCCCTGTTCAAATTCCCAAATCCCACAAATCGTTTTGAGAATTCAATAAAAGCAGACGAGCGCGATGCAAGCTGCGGAACGCCCTCCGCGAGAGCATATGCCTCTTCGAGAAACCCAACAGCCTTTTCGTTCTCGTCGTTTCCAGCCGCCGCGTCGCTCACCCGGATCAACGCGAACATGCGGTGGGCATCGTCGGGGATCGAATTTATCGCCAGTCTCACCAACTCATCGTTTTTCTGAATCGTCAATATCTGTCCGATCTGCCCAAGGGCATTCATCGACTCGTTCTCGTCGGCGATCTCCTGAGCAATACCGATCGCCCGATCGCCTTTTTCGAATCCTGCAAATTGAACTGCAATTGACGTGAACAGGGCAAACTTCGCCTTGCTGTCGCGGGTTTCGGTCTCATGCTGTGAACGGAGAATCGCATAAGCTTCTTCGAGAGACTCCATAGCCTCAGTCTTTTCGTCGCGCCGCCAAAACTCGCGTGCAAATCCGAGCAGGCATGCCGCTATCTGTGTTTTGTCCGCGACCGAATCAAGCGTCCGGTCGGCAAGTTCCAAACTGCCCGCACGCAGAAAACCGAGCGACACGCCGCCGAGGAAATTGTCGCGATGAATATTATCGAGCACATCCGCAAACCCTCGTGCCTTGTCGAGTGTCTCGACGGCCCGGTCGTTTCGCTTCGCCCCAATAAAAGCGTTTCCGATATCGACAAATGCCCGGATCTTTTCTTCATCATGCTCGATCTCATCAGCCGAAACCGCCGCCTTTTCGAGCATGTCCGCCGCCTTCTCAAATTTCTCCGCCTCGATGTCAGCCGATGCCATTGCCACCACCGCATGCACGGCCGTAACCGGATAATCAATCTCCTTGACTGTTGTTAACGCCGCGTTCTCGTCGCCGTCCGAGTGCTGTTTCACGGCAATTCCAGCGATCACCGCATCCCGGTGCGCGATGGTATCCGCGACCTCACGGGCCTGCTCGAATTCACCCTTCGCGGCCATCTGAAGCCCGATGCGTTCACGCGCCTGCGACTGCATGCCAAAATCCTCGATCGCTTCGGCGAGCTGCAACGCATACTCATCGTCATCAATAGCCACGCATTTTTCGGCAACCGCGATCAGAAGGCGGTCGCGGACAAAAGGGTCGTCAACAGTATTGGCAAGCTCGGCCGCCAGATCAACGTCGCCTTTTGCCAAATACTGCGGCACCACCGCCATCATGGCCTGTGCCCTGCCGTCGCGGGTTTGGATAGCTTCCGCCAAATACGCCGAACAAGCCAAAAGGCCACTCTGTGCGTCTGCATACGAAATTAAATGATCGGACATAAAAGAAATTCACCACGGAGACACAGAGACTCTGAGAAGGATCTTCAACAACGGATGGACGCAGATTAACGCGGATAACTGGTCGGAAATAGATTGCGGTTTACTATTCCATCAGTGTCCATCTGTGTACATCTGTGTTCGTCTGTGGCTAAACTTCCTTCCTTCTCTGCGTCTCTGTGTCTCTGTGGTTCAAAATTCAGGCAAAGGCCCGCCGTATCGAATCGGGCATCCAGTCGTCCAGTTTCTTCGCCACCCAATCGGCTCCCGCCTTTCTAAGCTCATCAGCCGAAACTGTATTTGCCACGCCAAGCACGGGCAAATCGGCCCGCTTTCCGGCAACGACTCCAGGCGGCGAATCTTCGATGACAACACATTCGGCATGCGTCATCGGCAGATGTCCCCGGGCGATACGCACAAGGTCGATCTCCTGAAACGCCTTCCGGTAACACTCTGGATCGGGTTTGCAATTAGACACATCGTCCGTACTGACGATGACGGAAAAGCAATCTCTTAGGCCGGTTTTTTCGAGCACAAAATCTATCTCGTCGCGCTTTGCCATGCTGACGAGCCCAAGTTCGAACTCCCGTGTCATCTTGCGGACAAACTCTTGCGCGCCTTGGAACAGAGGCATCTCGCGGGCGACAATCTCACGCCAATTCTGCGTCTTTTGCTGTGTGATTTCNNTTTCGAGCACCTTATTCGTGGCTGGCGTTATGCCGGCACGCTCATAAGCAGCCTCTACAAACCTCTGATCATCCATGCCGAGGCTCCCGAAATACTCCTCGTCCGTTATCTCTATCCCGTCGGTTTTCAGCAGCTCGCGGAACGTATTGAGCTGAATCCGTTCGTCGTCGATAATGACACCGTTGAAATCCATTAAGATTGCTTTGATCATAGTTTTTGTTCAGCGTGCGCGATAAATCGCGTTTTTTTGTCGCTGAGAATACGCGATAAATCGCGCACTCTAAGCATTGTCGAACATATTTCCACGCCCGAGAATCCCATTCGTGTCGAATGCACGTTTCAATTCTGCCATTTCGTTTATATAACGCTCGCCCATCATCGCGTCCAGATACTTGCGCTTCAATTTTCCGATGCCGTGCTCGGCTGAGACAGTACCGCCCAGCATTATCGCCTGAGCAACGCAGCGTCCGTAAATATGACTCGCCTTTTCGGCCTCTTCGTCATTTTTCGGCAGCATATTAGCGTGCAAATGACAGTCGCCGATATGGCCGAAGATAACATAATCGAGCCCGCTCGCATCAAACGTCTGCTTGTAAAACCTCAGAAATCCGGCGAAATTTGTATCCGGAACGGCCATATCGGTGCCGAGCTTTCTCTGCTTGTTCCGCACGACGCGCTCGTTTACCGAAACCGGCAAAGCATGCCGAAACGCACGCATCTTCTCGCGATCCTGTTCGTTGGTCGTAAACCACGAACGTTCAAGATCGGCATGATACTTCTCCAAAAGCTCATTCCACTGTCCGAGCAGGTCATCTTCCGAATCGGCCGTCGTTTCCTGTTCAAAAAAGATTGCGCCAGCCATGCCTTCGGGCGTTTCGGGAAACTTCTCTGAAATGAATTTCAGCGCGTTGCCGTCAAAATACTCAAGCAGCGTCGCGTCAAATGGAACGCGGACGCCCTCGTCCGCAATGCCGCTTGCGGCAAATTTGCTTGAAAACTCAACAACGTCATTTGCGAGCGATGCTCGCAGTGCGGACGAGGGCGTCCGTGTTCCGAACGATATCGTCTTTACGTCATCGACAAAAGCCAGCAAGTCGGTTTCATACTTAAAAAACACAATCCCGCTAAAAAAGCCCTCAGGCTTAGGCAGCAGCGACAGTTCGATCTCGGTTATCACGCCGAGCGTCCCCTCGCTGCCNNGATAAAAAGATCGATCGCGTCAAGCGGGTGTCCGTTAAAATACCCGCTCACGTTTTTGCGCACGTCCGGCCATTCGTATGTCGGCGGCTTTACGGCAATCCGGTTTCCCTGGTCGGTTTCAAGTTCGATCACATCTCCGCCTGAGGTCAACGCGGTACCGCGTTTAATATTAAGCGTGTCGCCGCTTGCAAGAACCGCTTTCAACCCGGTGACGAAATTCCGCGTCGCACCGTATTTGAAACTCCTCGCTCCAGAAGCATTAGTCGCAACAGTACCTCCGACCTGACAGCTCCACTCGGTCGGGTCTGGTGGATAGAAAAGCCCTTCTGTCTCGACGGCTTTTGTAAAGTCAGCGAGGATGACTCCCGGTTCGACAACCGACGTCATCGCATCTTTATCAATACTTTTGATCTTATTGAGCTTTTCCAGCGAGACGACATACCCGCCAAACGGAATCGCACCCCCGACCGTCCCTGTTCTCGCCCCGGAAATGGTTACGGGTATTTTCCGCGCATTCGCATCGCGCAAGATCGAGCCGATGTCATCCGCCGATTCGGGAATAAACAGCTTCTCCGCGTGCCCGCCCTGTATATTGCTGGCATCGGTGAGATAATTCTGCAGCTCGTCGATTTGTGTTTTTACTTGCATCTGCTCTTTTTGAACGCGGATCGGGCGGATTAGACGGATTCAGGCGGATCTTCAAAATAGGCCTTCCAGATGCTCGTCTCCGACCCGTAGCAGCTTATTCTCGTTCGAAAAGAATTTTCGCTTAAATTCAGGTTTCTTTCCGAAATTGAACAGCAATCCGACTTCAATGTCGGTCGCCCTCAGATAATTTACGAGCTGAGCTTCANNTGTGCGGGATGCAAAGTTTCCTTCGCCTTTAGCTCAATGATTATCTTCCCTTCGACAATCAGGTCGGCTTCGAAAACGCCCACAGGCTTACCAGAATAATACACTACGATCCGTTTTTCGCTCTCTGCGGCGATGCCCGAATTCGCAAGTTCTATAATAAATGCATTCTGGTAAATACTCTCAAGAAATCCGTGTCCGAGTTCATTGTATACTTTATAAAAAATCTTGATGATCTGACCCGTCAGTTCCTCTTCAATCATAAAGTACTCCTACTTAAAATCACCGCACCCCATAACGGACATTGTGAAATTTTTCACGATAAATTTGCACAAAATCTTATCGTATCCGCTCCGATCCGCACAAATCCACCGAATCCGCGTTCAAAAATCCATTATCGAACCGTCAACTCTCTTTCGCGCAGATATCTCAACTTATCCCTTATCTCCGCAGCTTGTTCGAATTTCATTTCCTTTGCTGCGTGGCGCATGTCGGCTTCGAGTTGGGCTATAGTTTCCTTGAGTTTCCTTGGCGAGTATTCTTCAAAATCATCCAGTTCGAGCGGTACTTTGAAGTAATCGGCTTCATATGCAGTAACAAGCGTAGCGTCAATAGACTTGATGATCGTTGTCGGCGTAATGCCGTGCTCCCTGTTGTATTCTTCCTGAATCGCCCGCCGCCGCTGGGTTTCGCCGATAGCGTTCTCCATCGATTTTGTGATCTTATCGGCGTAAAGGATGGCCTTGCCGTCGGCATTGCGGGCGGCACGTCCCATCGTCTGTATCAGCGAGCGTTCCGATCGCAAAAATCCCTCCTTATCGGCATCGAGTATCGCGACCAGCGAAACTTCCGGCAGATCGAGCCCTTCTCGAAGCAGGTTGATGCCAACCAGAACGTCGAAAACGCCCCGACGCAGATCGCGCAATATCTTAATCCGCTCAAGCGTCAAAATTTCGCTATGAAGGTATGTGACCTTCACGCCGACCTCCATAAAATACTCGCTTAGGCTCTCGGACATCTTCTTTGTCAATGTCGTCACCAAAACACGCTCATTGCGTTCGGCCCGCACGCGGCATTCTTCGAGCAGGTCGTCAATCTGTCCTTTCACCGGCCGGACCTCGATTATTGGATCAAGTAAACCGGTCGGCCGAATGATCTGTTCGATCACCTCGCCTTCTGTTTTGTTCAATTCGTACGGGCCCGGCGTGGCGGAAACATAGATCGTCTGTCCCGAGCGTTCTTCGAATTCCGCGAAGTTTAGCGGCCGGTTGTCCTTCGCACTCGGCAGCCGGAAACCGTATTCGACAAGCGTTCCTTTTCGCGATTGATCGCCCTTGTACATGGCACCCAACTGCGGTATCGACTGGTGCGATTCGTCAATTACAAGCAACGCGTCGCTCGGAAGATAATCGAACAAAGTCGGCGGTGGAGCACCGGGCGGTTTTCCGGTCAAATGCCGCGAATAATTCTCGATACCGCGGCAAAAACCCATTTCCTTCATCATCTCAAGGTCGTACATCGTCCGCTGGTGCAGCCGCTGCGCCTCAACGATCTTGCCCTGTTTTATCAATTCTTTTTCCCAAACCTCGAGCTCGTCCCGGATCGATTTTATCGCCCGTTTCATCACCGGCTTCGACATAACGTAGTGTGTTTTCGGATAGATCGGTACGCGGTTTTCATGCTTTTCGATTACCTCGCCGAGCAGCGGATCGATCGTCGAGACCGACACGATCTCGTCACCCCAAAACTCGATCCTATATGCCTGCTCCTGATAGCTCGGATAAAGTTCCACAACATCGCCGCGAACCCGAAAAACGCCGCGTTCGAAATCTATGTTGACCCGCTCGTACTGCAGCTCGACGAGCCGCTGCAAAAAATGATCGCGGCTGATCTTCATGCCCGGCTCGACAAAGATAAGCATCCCG
>DLHV01000250.1:0-2411 GCA_002483395.1 Chloracidobacterium sp. UBA7659
GTAATAATTTTTTCATTATGCAAACCGTCCTTGCCCGTGTAGTGCGCGATCTCGGCGTCGTCTTTGTATTCGAATAAACCTTCTTCCGTTGCAATCCAAATATTGCCTTCGCCGTCGGAAGTGAAGTCAGTCGCGCCGTTTGGAATATCGTTTTTGCCGGTTCGCCTGACGGACGAAGGTTCCAAAAATCGCCCGAATCCGCCCTCGCCCTGATAGCCGAGCCACACACGCCCTTGATCGTCATCCCACAGACCTCGCATATAAAGCGGTTGATTGGTGGCGTATTTCAAGCCCAAATTCGTAATGCGCCCATCGGCGTAGCGATTGACGCCTTGAACCGTGCCGATAAAAATATCTCCGTTGCTTGTTTGCAGCAACGGATAAACTTCGTTACTGTTCAGACCGTCTTTAACGGATAACGAAGTAATAAGCTGCGGCCGCAAACGGCGCAGTCCCGTGGTTGTCGCCAGCCAAAAATTGCCTTCGCGGTCAGTGATGCCCGATGTTGCCGTGACTGATTTGTCGAGATTATGCGAAGTGAATTGCCCGTCCGTAAATCTCACAAATTGCCCGTTTAATTGAGCGTCCAGATTCGCCGCTCCGAAGACGATCCAAACGCTGCCGTCCGCATCATCGAAAACTACTTGCGGAATCAATTCGTTCAAAGCCGGAATTTCACTTTTCGCGAACGTCGTTACTGCTCCATCCGCGAGACGGCAAAGTTTGTCTTTGAGCCTGATCCATAAAGCACCGTGCCTATCTTCGTAAGAGTATGAACTAATCGGTAAGCTCAGATTCTCCGGTGGCAGACCGAGAGGATAATTAGTAATTTGTCCGTCATTCTGCCGCGAAATTCCGTTTCGTTCAAACGTCCATTTCGCGCCGGATTTTCCGTAATAAAATGTTTTGACGTTCTTTTCCTTTTGGTCAGAAGTTGGAACAAACTTGCCGTCATGCAAATAATAAAAACCGTCAGACGCCTGGATAACGGCATCGCCGCGTGAGTCGGAAACAATGGCTATCGGACCGCTCCAAGTTTCTGAAGTCTGATACGAGGTGAACGCGCCGCTGCGATGAATGGTAACCGCGCCGTTTTCCGTCCAAGCCCAAACCGCGCCCTCACGGTCAACAAAAATTCCGGCAAAACGACTGTTGACGATGCCTTTCGTATTGCCCTTATCAAAAATCGTGAACCGCACACCGTCAAACCGCGCCAAGCCGTCAAACGTCGCCAGCCACAAATAACCGTCCGGCGTTTGCACAACGCCCGTAACGGTATTTTGTGGCAGACCGTTCGCCGTCGTCCAAACGTCAAAGCCGAAGTCTTCAGCACGGAGCGTAGCAACCCAAAAGGTGAGCAAAAGCAGCACCGAAGCAATCGCCTGCTTTCGCCTGTCAGAAACGCTCATATTGCGGATGATCGAGTTATTTCAGGTACTTCTCAAACCAATCTAGATTTGATTGCATGGCGGCGATTTGCATTTTTGGCTCGTTGGGTCCATGCGGCATGCGCGGCAGGACGATCATTCTTGTCGGCACGCCTTGCGCTTTCAGGGCGTTGTAAAGCTCGTAGCCCTGCGAAATCGGCACGCGGACGTCGGCCTCGCCGTGCTGGATGAGCGTCGGTGTGGTCGCATTCTTGATGTTGAACATCGCCGAGTGCTTTGCGTACGTCGCCGGATCGTTCCAGAATTCGCCGCCGAAATAGTCGGGCACGAAACCCGGTATATCGGCCGTTCCGTTAAAGCTCATTAGATTCGTAACCGGGGCACCGGCCGACGCGGCCTTGAAGCGCTTAGTTTTGGTGATAATGGTCGACGTCATGTAGCCACCGTAGCTCCAGCCCATGACGCCCAGGCGGTTCGGATCTGCGACGCCCATCGCGATAACTTTATCGACGCCGGTCATCAGGTCCTCGTAATCTTTTCCGCCCCAATCCTTTATATTGGCGCGGCGGAATTCGGTGCCGTAGCCGGACGAGCCGCGCGGATTCGGGCGAAGAATAGCGTAGCCTTTCGATGCAAAAGTCGCGATCGGGTACGAACCGCGTCCGCCAATGTAGTTATGCTGAAAAACACCGGCCGGGCCGCCGTGAATGTTGAGAATGAGCGGCACCTTCGTTCCGGCCGAATAGCCGACGGGATATGTCAAAAGCCCCTCGACATCGCTGCCATCGGAGCTTTTCCACTTTATGACTTCCGTCTTGCCGACCGGCATCTTTGCGACATCGGGGTTCGCATGCGAAACCTGGGTCAATCCCAGCGGCCGGACAAGCGCAAATGCTTCGGGCGGTGAGTCGGGCCTCTGTACTACCATCCCGACCGCGAAGTCCGGTCCGATGCGGGTCATGTTGACGCCGCTGATGAGGGCGTTTTGATAATCGGCCTCAGTTATCTTTCCGGTCGCGACAT
>DLHV01000250.1:2438-20677 GCA_002483395.1 Chloracidobacterium sp. UBA7659
AGCCGATGACGCTCGGTTGGCTATCATGCGAGCCCTGAAACACACGCGGTTCGCCTCCGCTCGCGGGATAGACGCGGATCGTGTAGGACTGGGCCCAGCGTGCCGGAATGTCCGATGCGATGCCGGAGATCCATTTGCCGTCCGGCGAATAATGCAGGGCGGATTCGGCGGAGGCAGTCATTGCGAGCGGCGTGACTTTTGCCGATGCGACCTCGACAACGGCGATGTCGGACGATGGCCAATCATTTGCGCTCGGTGTTTTTACGTGGTTAAAGACTATTCGCGAACCGTCAGGCGACCAGTCAAAGCCGGTGACGTGGCGGTTTTCGTTCGTCAGTTTCCTGGGCTCGCGTTTACCGTTCGCGCCCCTGGCGACCGAAATGACATACAGCCGCGACATCTTTATGTTTTCGTCGATCCACCGGAAATCGTTCTTTCCCTTGTCGTTTTTGTCCTCGTCGTCGGATTTGGGATCGGCCGATGCGTAGGCGATAGATTTGGCGTCGGGCGACCATTCGAAATCGCCGACTGCCGTTTTCACATCGGTGATCGGCTCAGCCTCGCCGCCCATAAGCCGGAGGACGTAGAGATTATTTTTGTTGTCCTTGCGGTTCGACGTAAAAGCGATCGAATTGCCGTCCGGCGACCATTTCGGATTTGTCGAGGATTTCTCGCCGAATGTGATCTGGTAATGCTCCTTGCCGTCGGTCGTCGCCATCCAGATCTGGGTGACAAACTCGCTCTTATCGGCGGTCATGACGGCCTCGTTGACCGTGTAGACGAGGCGTTTGCCGTCAGGCGAAACGCGGGGACTGCCGATGGCTTTTGTTTTCACCTGCATTTCGGGCGTCCACGCGGCCTGTCCGAATGATGCCACCGAAAAAAAGAAAACAAACGAAACAACGAATAGACAGCTATAAAGGCCTTTCATTTGCACGGTCTCCTTGATTTTACTTGTGTTTGGATTTACACGTACATTTTGACTCAAAATCTCGTCATTGACAAATGCCATCGGCGAGACGGCGTCCTAATTTGAGCGGCCGATGTCTATATGGTATGATTTTGCAACTTTTCCGAAATTTACTTGCCTTTTAACATTTTCTATAATAGTATGTTTCACATACGAAACAAATACTTGCAAACCTAGAATGGGGTCTAGCATCTTAAGTTAGTTGAATACTTGGAGAACTAACAATGGTTTCCACACGCCAGAAGGAAAAGACTTATCACGCCATAACGTATTTCTTGACGCACACTGAAAATTGTTTCAAGAAAAAACTGTATAAATTATTATTCTTGCTCGACTTTGATGCTTTTGAAGACTCAGGGCGTTCTGTCACCCATTATGATTATTTTGCGTGGAAAATGGGACCTGTACCGACAGAGCTTCATGAAGCTATAGAGTCTCACGACGAAGAATTATATTCGAGGTTTACGATAACAACTCAGCAACTGTCTGAGAATATTGAGGCCACTTGTTTTGAGACTAACGTACCTTTCGAGCCGAAGTACTTTTCAGAGAAAGAGTTGCAACTGTTAAAAACTCTTGCAGACACTTGGAGGGACGGTACGGCAAGCGAGTTAGAGTATTTTACACATCGCCCTGGCTCTCCATGGGATAAGATTTGGAATCAACAGGGGAAACCCCAGCAGATAATTCCGCTTGACTACGCCTTGGATTATTTGAAAGAGGAGGATCGTGAGGTGATCTTAAATATTGCACATGAGAGGGCGGCAGTCTTAGCAAACTACAAATGAACTGTGGAACAATCCTTTATGACCGTGATTTCCAATTTCATAATACGGGTAAGATCATTGATAAGTTATCCATTGTTGTTTGTGAAAGCGGAGACTGTCATTTTGCACTCGTAACAACAACCAAGGAATTAGGCAAAGGGCGTAATGGCGGCTGTCAAATAAGTGACAAGCCGCCAAATTATTTCATTCCGGCAGGGTCAAGTTGGTTTGACAGAGATACGTGGATTCTGCTGGACGAATTGGCAGAACTGAATAATCTTGTACTAGATGAAAAGGTGCAAAGTAAGACTGTTACCTATCATGAAAACCAGATACCACGCGAAAAGTTGAGACAAATCTTAGAATGCGCAATGCAATCACCGTATATGGACGGGTTTGATAAAGAATTTGTACTGCGCGCAATGGACGGCCTTTAAACCAAAAAATCTATCAATAATGTTTCTCTAACGTAAATTTCCACAGCATTCTATTCTGTTTTTCGTCAAAAACATAGCGGCTGTCGATGACACTCCAAAATCCTAAAAACTCCCATCGGCCAGGCGACAGTTTGTTGAAAAGCGGAACGCTTATTTCGGAATTTATGGCGTCGAGCAATGCTCGGTTTGCGGCGTCGAGTTTCTGGTCGCCGCGGCGGCCTGAGCCGGTGTAAAAGATCATGTCCGTTGTGTTTCCGTGAACGTCGGGATAGCATGGATTTATCCGCCCAAAATCTGTGAGAAGCGAGATCAGGCAGCCGTTCCGCTGGTAAATCCCGTTGCGGATACGGTGAACATTCGACACTTCCGACCACGAATAAATATGGTTCGGATCAAATTCATAGTTGGATCTTATGGCTACCATAAGGAAAGTGATTTTTTGCGATTGACAGCCGTGCCAAAGCCGTTTAGAATCTTTAAGCCCTCACGCATTATTTTGATATTACATTTTATTATAAGCCATCTCAGGAATTGGCAATGGCCCTGAAATCTCAGAAATTTATTCATCCGGGACTGATACTTATACATTCATTCGGCTTGATTATCATATCGGCACAGAAAAAACATCCCAAGGAGAAAAAAAGAGAGTGAAGAAATTTCTAGGTATTTTGGCGGTACTTGCAACGGCGTTTTTCGTATTCGGCATCGTTTCGAAAAAAGCTGACGCAAACAGTACGATCTTCGGCAACGACAAAACCGGCGATCAGGAAACGGCAAAACAGATAAGCCTCGGCATTTTGCGGGGGCGTGCCCAGCAGAGATCTATCGGCAGCGTCGATGATTACAACGTAAAGCGCGTTGAGATCGACGATCTGAAGATGGCGCACACCCACGTGCAGCAAGTGATCGGCGGCGTTCCCGTTTGGGAGGGCGAGGCGATCGTCCACCTAAAACCGGACGGCGAACTTTCGCTGATAACCGACGACCTCAAGGAAAATATTTCGATAAATACCCAGGCTAACTTCAAGCCCGCCGAGGCCCTGGAGATCGCTTTGCTCACAAAGGGGGGCACGCGCGTAATGACCGAAGATCCAACTGTAGATCTCTGGATCTATCGAGGCGAAGATCGCGACCATTTGGCTTACCGCGTGATAATGCCCCGTATCGACGGGACTGCAAAGACAGGGGTTCCGGTTGTATTCATTGACGCTCAGACGGGTGAAAAAGTGTTTGAGTACGATAACCTGCAAACCGGTACGGGAAATTCGCTTTACAGCGGCACCGTGACGATAAGCACAGGCACAAACGGCACTACTTTCTATATGGAAGACCCGACCGGCCGCCGCCAGGGAACATTCAACATGAACAACACCGGCAACCCGAGTACGGGCACCGGCGGCACGCAATCGCGATACACGGGCACGGACGACGTTTGGAGCGCGACAAATGAGCGGGCCGGCGTGGATGCACATTACGGCGCGGCAAAAACGTTCGATTACTACCAGACCGTCCACGGACGCAACGGCATCGACGGCAATTTCGGTCCGGGAACAACCACATCGGCGGTCGGCGCCACCCCGCTCGTCGTTTCACGCGTTCATTTTGCGAGCGCGTACAACAACGCCTTTTGGTTCAACAACCAGATGACCTACGGCGACGGCGACGGCTCGACCTTTACGCCGCTGACGACGATCGACATCTGCGGTCACGAAATGACGCATGGCGTGACGGAACGCACGGCAAATCTAACGTATGCGAAAGAATCGGGTGCGTTGAACGAATCGATGTCCGACATTTTCGGAGCGATGGTCGAACTTTTTGCGGACGGCGGAACCGTCAGCGGCGACACATGGAAGATCGGCGAGGATGCATATACGCCGGGAACACCCGGTGACGCACTGCGTTTGATGGATAATCCGAACGCGGTAGGCGATCCGGACCATTACAGCCTTCGGCTTTATCAGGGAGCTTGTACGCCATCGAACGCCAACGACCAGTGCGGCGTCCATACAAATTCGAGCATAAGCAACCATGCTTATTATCTTGCCGCGGCGGGCGGCACGAACCGCGTCAGCGGCGTGACCGTTACAGGAATGGGATCGAACGACGCAGCACGGATATTTTACCGGGGCCTGACCGTATATATGACGGCGAGCACCAACTTTGCCGGTGCAAGGACCGCGACGCTCAACGCCGCGACCGACCTGTTCGGCTCAGCAAGCACGCAGTACAACAGAACTGCGACGGCATGGTGCGCGGTTGGTGTGGGAAGCTGCCCGAGTGGTACACCGACACCTACTCCGACACCGACCGTTACTCCGACTCCGACGCCAACCCCGACGCCCGGAGCAAACCTGCTTGTAAATGGTGGATTTGAAGGAAGTGCGTCGCCGTGGGTCGGTTCGGGAACGGGTTATTTCTACATTGCCAACGGCAACTACCCGCACGGCGGAACCGGCTACATCTATTTCGGTGTAAACAACAACCGCACGGGACAGTCGTACCAAACTGTTTCGATCCCGACCACGGCGGCCGGAACGCTGAGCTTTTGGCTCAATGTTACGTCGAGCGAAACGACGACGAGCATCCAATATGACAAGCTCTTCGTTGAGGTGAGAAACACAAGCGGTACCTTGCTTGCGACCCTTGCAACCTACAGCAACCTGAACAAGGCCGCCGCAGGCGTTTACACCCAGCGAACGCTCACCTTGCCCGCAACATACAAGGGGCAAACCGTGCGGATACAGTTCCGCTCGACAACCGACAGCTCGCTGACAACGACGTTCCGAGTCGATGATGCGTCGCTGCAATAAACGCGAGCGGAAACACGACCGGTAGGGAGTGTGTCCAGCTGTTATGCAAAAGGGAACGAGTCAATACAACCCGTTCCCTTTTTTTCAACCAAAGGGTAGCCACACGGTCGATCGCATCGTTGTCGAGCATCGGAAACCGGGCGCTCTTGCAACGCGCCATTACTCCCAAGCCTCTCTGCAAAATGTGCGTCGAGCAGCCTGGTACGGCGGTTTTCGAAGCAATCGAAAAGCGAAATGCTGCAGATCATCACCTTGCCCTTTCGGTTATGAACGCGGTGGACTGATCCGCTCCGGGCGAGGTATTCGATGTCCTGAATATCGGTCTTTGAAAACTTCGGCCGCCGCGTCAAAACTCAAAATCTCTACCACCTTGTCGCACAACGGACAGAGCGCAAAACTGGAACGGCGCAGGGTGATCCTTTCTGAATTCAAACTATTACTTTCTGTCTTTTCCATCATCATTTTGGTCCTCTTGTTCGGAATTATTGCTTAGGGCAATGCAATGAAATCTTCATTTGTCAGCTCGTCGAGAAGCGTGATCGTTCGCGTATTCGGATCGAACGAAAAACGTTTTGCGCTCTCATGTCTATTCTTCCTTTTGTTTTTCTCCGGCAGCGAGCGTACGGGCACAAACGAGGCTCCGGCCGTTTTCCCTTCTGGATGATTGATGTCGCCTGTTTTCCTAAGCCACAAAACTTCGCGAGCGATTTGCGAAAGCGCGGCCGCTTCGCTTGGGGCGTCCGCCGCCGCGCCTCGGTCGCACTGAGCGATCTTCGCCGCCTTCCGTAAGCGGATCGTCGTGCGTTGAAATGTTTCGATCGTAATGACCGTTTTTTTCATAGAGCGTTTCATCCTTGAACTCAGATTTGACGGTACGGGCAGAAACGCGAGTATGAACGAGCGTGCCGATCTCGGTGCCGGAAGCACGCTCCTTAACAGTCGCGTTTCCGCCCGTAGTGCTCACGCTACGGATTTTGCAGGGTTCCGCGTTCGGCACCCGTTTTTTCGGATTCCACGTGGATCCGGTGTTCTTCGGCAAACTTGTCCTTTCGAATTCCCGTTACCTGCCACGAAATCTCGACCCGCGGCTTATCGGTTTTGATCTTGAACCGGTTGCCGCTGATCTTTTCAAGGACCATTGCTTGGGCGAACTGCCCGATGACCGTCAGCTGATAACGAAAATCGCGGTTGAGTGCCTCGAAATAGGCGGGAAGCTCAACGGTTGCTTCGCCGCGCGCATCCGTAATGATGTTGCCGTTATAGACATTCATCATGTCGGGCGATTCGACGAATGAATGCGAGAGGAATTTGTTTTTCGGATCGAGCGGATGGTCGATCTTGAACGATCCCGCGGCCTTTGTAAGCGTGCCGAAAACATTGAGGTCCTGAAAAATCTGCGCGTTACCCTGAACGCGAAACGGCCCGAGGAAATCACCCGCCCACGCTCCGTTCTGAGCAACTCCGCGGACGCCCGCACCGTTCGGGTTTGTCGTCGGATTCAACCCGTTCACTCCGGAGATGAAACCGATTCCGTTGATTCCGATGCCGTTCACGCTGCTTCCTTCAATAGCGCGTCCGTCGGCGATGTTCCCGGCCCGGAAGGTTGCCTTCGGGCTCGCAAGATCGCTCGAGATCAAGAACTTGAAGTTCGGGTTTATCGGAGTTCCAACGCCAAAGAAACCGCTCGCGTCTTCCGTAATGGTCGAATCGCCGATCCGGTCGGAGTCAACCCATTTTGCAACCTTGTCCGGCGTCCCGGTGCCAAGGACTTTGTCGGCAGCCATTCCGGCAGATTCCGCGTTCCACGCAAACCCGCCACCGACGGCAACTATCAAAGCCAGCACGACCAAAAAATATGAAAAACTGTTTCGCATGATTTTTTCTCCTTTTTTCTAGAATTTCCGTTTTGCGGTTTTCGCAGCCGCTAATTCCTTCGCACCATTTGTTTCTCGTGCGGCAACCGGAAGATCCACCAGATAGCCGGAGATGGTAATATCGACGATTCCAGAATTATCCTGACCGCGGTTGAAGCTAACACTCACCCCGGAGTCCGTATCCGCGTATATCAGCACCTTGTTTTGAAGGATAAAGAGATTGTGCGACACCCCGCTGGAGCTGTACGTTGGTATGACACTATGACGTGCATGGTCGCCATTAACGGTTGTGGTAAGATCAAAACTTACGAAGTGAGTGCCGTTTTCGGCGGTCGCTCTTATCGATAGATACTCGATAACTAAGGCGCTTACCGCTGGGCACGCCCGGCATGAGCAAAACGCGCACCGGCCGCCGTCGTCTCCGCGTGAACTCGAACACGCGGCTCGATTTCAACGTAAGGCCCACAACCACGGCACCAAGAAATTCATGATCCATCAAGACCCACGCCGCCCTCCGCTCCCACTTTGAATAATTTTCCTGCGACTCATTAGAGAGTTCGTGATTAAATTCCTCCTTCGATCAAAATCTATGGTTCGCCGAAAATTGTTTCGAGAGCAGTTGCTTTCTGCTATAATCGCTACAAAATATCGGCACACGGGGAGTCTGCACGGGGACGCAGGGGAAAGTCCTAAAGTTTTCGGGAATTGTTTCCGAATTATTTCCGAATGAGGTATTAAGGGTGCAAAACGGGCGAATTTACAGTTTTGACGACTTCGAGCTCGACGCCGCAAACAGGCAGCTGCGGCGTAATGATAAACCTCTTTCCCTGTCCGCGAGGGCGTTCGATGTGCTTGTCGCTCTCGTCGAAAATAACGGCCGCCTGGTCAATAAGGACGAAATTTTTTCAAATGTCTGGCACGATCAGATCGTCGAGGAATCGAACCTGACCGTCCACGTCTCACAGATCCGCAAGGCCCTAGGCGAAACCCGGCGTAACCCGCGTTTTATCGAAACCGTCCCGGGTTATGGTTACCGCTTTGTCGGCGAACTTCGCGACGCCGAGGACGATGAGATCGTTATTGAAACGGAAACGCTTGAGCGCATCACGATCGAAAGGGAAGAAACGTGCGACGCGGAGAGCAACGGCAGGAAAATTGGCGGGCTGGAAGTTGACACATTTGCCCCCGGCAAAAGCGAAACGGCGGGAAAACTTCGTTCGATACACCTCGTGGCTGTTGCCGGTGCCTTGCTGGTCGGCCTCTCGGCGGCTTTCGGGCTCTATTACTTAAATGCGGAAAAGCCTGCGGCGCCATTTGAAAAGATCAAACCCGCGCGCCTGACGAATAGCGGTAAGGTAAGCCGCGCCACGATCTCGCCGGACGGCAAATACATCGCCTATGCCTTGAGCGAAAGTGAAGGCAACAGCATCCGGGTCCAGCAGGTTGGGACGGGGAGCGATATTCTTGTAGTGCCGCCGGTCAAAGCTCAGATCTGGGAGCTGAAATTTTTACCTGACGGCAGCCGAATTCACTATTCGCTTTTCGCGAGTGACAAAACGGACCCACAGCATTTCCGCGTCCCTTCGTTAGGTGGCCTGTCGGAAAGAATTCCGAATATCGTCGCCAGCTTCGTTGCTTTCGCCCCCGACGGAAAGCGTATGGCCTACGCTCAATCGGATTCCGCCTCCGGACAAAATCATTTGATAGTTGCGGACGCGGACGGCGGCAATAAACGAACGATCGCTTCAAAATCGCATCCGAACACTTTCGAAACGAATGCACCGGTCGTCGCATGGTCGCCTGACGGCGAAACGATAGCTTGTCTGGCCGAACAGTTTGATACCGAAGCGAGTTATTCAACAATTGTCGGCGTCAACGCACATGACGGCAGTGAAAGGCTTCTGAGCGAACAGCGTTGGTATAACGTTTTCAGTATTGAATGGTTGAAGAACGGAAGCGGCTTGTTAATTTCGGCGAGCGACAAAGTTTCGGGCGGTAATCAGATCCGTTTTATATCTTATCCGAGGGGCGAGGCCCGACAGATCACGAACGATCTGAGCCAGTATGATTCGGTGAGTGTGACAAACGACGGCAGATCGTTTGTCAGCATCGAAACCGGCATGACCAGCGGTATTTTCGTCGGCGAACTGGGAGCGGATGAAAACGATTTTAAAGAAATACTTTCCGAAACCGATGCTTTGCATCCTCTCGTTTGGGCACCGGATGGAAGGATCGTTTATCGCTCGAATAAAGACGGTGTATCAAATCTCTGGACTATGAACGCAGACGGCGGCGATCGACGTCAGCTAACAGCAAATGCTCAGGTGGATTCGAGAGGTTTATGCATTTCACCGGATGGAAGATACATTGTTTTCGGATCGTGGCGGAACGGCAAATCGAATATCTGGCGGGTTGACGCGGACGGTGGCGGCCTGACGCAGCTCACAAATGGCGATATCGATGTTTATCCGAGCTGTTCGTCCGATAATCTCTCAATCGTTTACCAGAAAGGCTTGCATTCCTCGCAAAAGCTGTGGAAAGTCCCGCTCGCCGGCGGCGAGTCTGTTCAGCTTACCGATTCCTATTCAAAATGGCCGGCGATTTCAAACGACGGCCGCCGTGTTTCTTATTTTCATATGGCGGAGGAAAAATGGCGTCTCGGAATCATTTCATCGGACGGCGGACCGACGCTGCAGCGCCTCGACGTTCCCGCTTCCTTGGCCCAGTATCGGACCTATTGGTCGCCGGACGGCGGGTCCTTATTTTACGTAAGCGCCATCGGCAACGTGGGAAACATCTGGTCATTGCCGCTTGACGGTTCCGCGCCGAAACCGATCACAAATTTCAAGTCACACTCAATTGATGATTTTTCGTTATCGCCGGACGGAAAGCATTTTGCGGTTAGCAGAGTGTCGAGAACGAGCGACGCAGTGTTGATCAAGGACGAGAAACGGCCAGAATGAGGCTTGGGTATGAGTGACTGCGATCCATTTATTCTTCCTCCTCCTCCTCCGCGGCACCGAAGCGGTAAACGAGAAAGCCGATCGCCCGGGCCGGTTTGCCGTAAACAACAGGTCTATTGAATTTAGATTCCAGCGCCGCTCGCTCGGCTTCGGGATGGAGAAGTTTGTTTCCCGTCCGCGCATGGGCGGTCAACACGTTTCCGTTCGTGTCGATCAGAATCTCAACCTGGACAAGCCCAGCCGCGCCTCCGGCCTTGGCTGCTCGCGTGTGGTATGGCTTTGCGGCTGAAACTACTTCGAAATTCATGAACGTGTATTTATCGCCGATGACAAAACCGTCCCATTTCATTGGCTTCGGCTTTGGTGCGGCCGTCCGCGATGCGGTCGTCTTCGACGCCGTCGTTGCCGTCCCGGTCTTTGACGTCCGTACGGCTGTCCGCTTCCCTGTCGAGGAACGAGATTGTCCCGAACCACTCTTCACATGCCCGACGGCCGCGCCACCGACGCCCTCGGCCGGCTCGTCAATCGCGGCGATTGCGGCTCCTTCCGCCGGTTGTGCAACCGCGCCCTGGTAAAACGATAGAACGCACAGCACAGAGACCGTCCCTAAAATTAGCTTCCCAAGCAAGATATTCATTTTGCTCATCCCCCGAAGATTCTGATATTGCCGATTAAGGTATTACCGATATACTACGCCCATTTGACGCGCCGGGGAGAGACTATTTGCGGTTTCCGTCGGATCGAACGGACGAAAGACCGCAAACAAAGGTTCTGCACCGGCCTAAAGATTGTTCGAACAACCTTTGACCGCACCCGGGCTGATAAAGAACGCGGTCCGGCCAGTAGCCTTGTCGAATACCTCAATAGAAAGACCGGCGTCGCGCTCGAATGTGTCCGGCCCGCCTAATGAATAAATGACGGCTCGCAGTTGTACGCGGTTAAAGCGGTCACGCGGTCTCGGAATTTCGTCGTCGGCGATATCGAACGACGAAATTCCGCCGGGTGCGATCGTAACCGGCTCACGCGAAGCTTTGAGCTCGCTGTGGTCCTCGGCAAGAAATTTCCAGTTGATAATAAGACCCTGTTCTTCGCCGTTATTAAGAACATTCAAGCGGGCAATCTGGCCGGGAGCGATGCCGAACGCGCAGCTTGTGCTCGACGGCCGTTCTCCCTCCAGCGGCTGCAAAAGTGCAGCCTGCGCAACAACTGTCCCGCGTTCCGGGTGCAAACGGCTGCCGACTCCCCACCAAATTAAAATTGCCGCAATTATTAAGAGTCCGGCAAACGCCGGGATTATGATTCCTGCCGATATTTTTCGCGATGTCATGTGTACCTCCTTACGGCGGGCTTCGCTTTCCGGCCGCTCTTCGATTTGACGACGCAGAGTTGCCGCTTTTGCGGTCAGGTTTGATCGAAAAAAAAGACGGCACTGAAAACCGTCTCTCTTGTCTATAGTCGTGCCCGGCCTTACTGTCCCGGAGATGCCGGTGCAGGAACGTCGCCGTTCTGGCCGTATTGGATAAGGACGAACGCCTTGTTGCCGCTGTTCAGCCGGTACCACGTGCCGTTCGAGGGGCGGAAGACGGAGATATCCGCGATGCCGTCGCCGTCGTAATCGGCCGACGTGGGAATATCGCCCGGCACGCCAAATGTGGTTACACTGTATGAACTGCCGCCGAGCACATACCAATTTCCGTTCGACGGGCGCCAGACCGCCAGATCGGCACGGCCGTCGCCGTCAAAATCGCCTGACACGGCTTTGTCGCCCGGAGCACCAAATTGCTGGACGGAAAACCCACTGCTGCTGTTCAGCCGGTACCACGTGCCGTTTGACGGTCGGAAGACCGCAATGTCCGCCCGCCCGTCCCCGTCATAATCGGCCGTCATCGGCACATCGCCGCCGACACCGAAACTTGTAATCGAGAAATTGCCATTAGAGCTCCCGATCCAAAACCACTGTCCGGTCGATGGCCGGAAAACGGCCACGTCGGCCATGTTGTCGCCGTCGAAATCGCCGGGGGCGGGAATGTCGCCTGGGATGCCGAAAATTGCGGTGTCGTAGGTTCCGGTCGAACTTCGGACGCGGTACCACGTGCCGGAGCGGTAAACGGCCGGATCGGTCTTGCCGTCGCCATCGTAATCCGCTGAAACTGCCTGATCGCCGTTTTGGCCGAATCCTTGCTGGTAAAAGCCGCTCGTCGTCAGGTTCATATACCAAGTTCCGTTCGACGGCCTGAAGACGACCAAATCGGCTTTACGGTCGCCGTCAAAATCGAAACGGGTGCGAAGATTCTGATTTGGTGTCGGCGTAGGAACGGGAGTTGGAGTCGGCGTAGGAACCGGTGTTGGGGTTGGAGTCGGTGTTGGAAATGGAGTAGGCGTTGGGGTAGGAACGGGTGTTGGTGTCGGCGTTGGTGTTGGTGTCGGCGAAGTGCCTCCGAGACAACCGCCGTTTTGCGTCATAAACGCGCCGATCTCATTCCGCGAATACGGGCAAAAGGACAGAACCGCCGATCCTGTGAGAAAAGCGTTCATGATCGTGTTCGCACAGCCTTGTGCGGCCTCTGCATGCTCGGCACCCAGATTATGTCCGATCTCGTGTGCCGGGATCAGGAATTTACCCGGTGCCCAGCTTACGTAACCGCTCACGCCGTAAGCGTATTCCGGCGTGTAGCAAACCGCTCCGACGAATGCGATCCCGGCGGACAACAGGTTCGACTTACCCGAAAACAAATGCGCCGTGTCACGCGGATAGCTGGAATGCGGAAAGTTCGTTCCCCAATAATCGAGAAAGTTTAAAAGCACGTCACCAGAAGTCGCACCGGCGAATGGATCCGCTACAGACCATGTATGCTGGAATGTGATCGTGATCTCGAGATCGAGTTCGCTCACGTATGTGCCCTCGACCATGTTGAGAATGCTGGTGATGTTGGCGTTCGCCTGTGTCGGCCCTCCGAGTATCGTAACGTATTGCAGATCGGCCTCGGTCGCGACCTCCAGGTTCCGCGATGCCAGGATGGCCTGGGCGGAGTTTTGATCGAGTAGCGATTCGCCGAATACTATCTTTGCGGGCATGTCCGCGGCACAGAAGAATGTACTTGTATTTAGTGAATCCCTTTCAAGATAGACGACGGATTGGTCAGCCGCGGCCGATTCGGAATATCGACGCGCAGGCTCGACGAAATAGCGCTCGCCGCCGGCATCGAAAAAGCCTTCGGTACCGAATTCGTCGATCGTCAGCCGTACCTCCGATCTGTCCTCGCCGGTCACATGACCCTTGTATGTATTAACGGCAGGCCGCTCAATCTCGCGGGTGCCGGCCGCGGCGGTATCTTCGGCACGATAATCGGCGGCAAACATGTCATTTTGCCAAACAGTGAGCTGGTGATCTTTGCCCGCGGCCCGGACTTTTATGCTGCGCACGCTTCCCTGATCGCGCGCCGCATCGACCCGCACGAGATCGAACTTAGTGAAGGACCTCGACAGGTCGGACCGTGTCTTTGAATTTTGTGCCGTAATGGAAATTGAGGAGAGTGCGAGGATGCACACAGCCAACAAACCTAAAATACAGGTGTATCGTATATTCATTCGTAAATCCTTTTAGAAAAGCTAAGATGTAACTAATGAAACGAGACTGTGGACGAATCTCTCGCTATAGTCACAACATGTTCAACAGTATTGGGTTTCCAAATTTTCAGGGTTATGTCCACTGGGGATGGACGCCTTGTGCGGGCACAAAATAGATGATNNCAAAAATTACCATGGATCGTTCGCTGGAAGATAATTCGGATCACGCAGCCGAAATTTACCGTGTCGGCCGCGGCAATCATTAAAAACGGAGAGGGCAAAGTTTTGCTGCTGAATCATTTCCTGCGGCCAAGATCGGGCTGGGGTTTGCCCGGCGGATTTATCGAACACGGCGAGCAGCCGGACGAAGGCATAAGACGCGAGATCAGAGAGGAGACCGGTATTGAAATGAACAATTTGCGTATGTTTCGCGTACGGACGGCCGGCACTCACGTCGAGATAATTTTTGCAGCCGAGGCCGCGGGAACGCCCGAGGTCAAGAGCCGCGAGATCAAGGAGCTCGGCTGGTTTGCGAGCGGCGGCATGCCCGAAAAGATAAACCCCGCGCAGAAAGCTCTGATCGAACAGGTTTTGAACGGAGACGTTTGAAAAAAAAGCCCGCCCTGTTTAAGATATTTCATTCACCGGTCGAATTTTCTGGTCGAGTAAGGAGACAACGATGGTAGATCTAATCCCAACTTCGGAATCGGTCATGCGTATCCTGCAGGAAACCGGGGCGTATCGCAAAGGACACTTTATATATCCGAACGGCAAGCATGCGTCGCACTATTTTCAGATGCCGCTTGCCTTCAGGTTCTATGATAACGCGAGGATCCTTTCGGTCGGACTGAGCCGGATGTTCAGGATGGAAAAGACGATCGCCGCGCTTCTGCCGAAAGTTTCCGTAATCAGCCCGAGCCCGGGCGGCATCATGGTCGCGTTCGGCGTCCGCGAAGCTCTGAGCGCGGAACAGATCTACTGGGCCGAAATGGAAGAGGGCAAACGTCAGTTTCGCCAGTATATGACCGATTCAGATGTGCATCCGGCAATAATTGTCGATGACATCCTGCGTTCGGGCAAAGCAATGCAAGAAACATTCGATCTTTGCAAAGAAATCGGTACCGAAGTTGTCGGGTGCGGCGTGATCGCAAAATTCGACGATGCGCCGAATGAGTTTGGTGGAATTCCCGTAAAAAGCCTGTTGAGCTTTGACGTCAATTTTTACGACACCGAAGAAGAATGGAGCACATCGCGAAGCGCGTCGGACAAAGCCGCGGAGGAGAAGGTCAGGTTTTAGGCGTAGAGCTGGCCGTCCGGCCTGCTCTCGGTTGAGTTGACAGGCTTGGCAGCCTGTTGTACGTCATCAGTCAAATTCGCGCAGTTCGTGTTGCAGTTCGCGGCGTTCGACGAACATTCGCAGGAATGCTTCACGGNNGTCAAAAATAGCCAGATCGCTTTTGCCCAGCCCCGCAATTCTTCAATCTCTTCGAGCGTATGCAGGGCGATGTAGCCGCAGACAGCCGTTAGCGGCACGGATAACAGAGCACTTTTCCATCCAAGAAAATAGTAGACGGCCAAAGCCACGATCAGCCACGTCAGCGGCATAAAAACCATTCCCGCCAATACTTTAACGGTCGAGGCGATGTCGTCGGCATCGTGCTGGGAATATCTATCGGCAACTATTCCGCATAGCTTATACGCCGGATAATGGATGATTGCCCCGGAAATTGCCAGCGGCGACAGCACCACCAGCGGCCACATTTGCAGCAGCGCTTGTTTTACGACCGAGCCGCGCGAAAATTGAGCAAGTGAAAGATGTTCGGGATCGATACCGTGATCGTCGAGCTTTTTGTCATATTCGAGCAGTTTATCGCGGAGGGACTTTTTTTCGCCGGACCTGGCTTCATCTGACGTTTCCGTGACAAACTTCTGCAAGAACTCCAATTTCTCACCCAAATTTTCATTCGCTTTGGCGGCGGCAAATATCTGCTCGGCAATTTTCGCCATGTGGACATCGGATTCGGTCTCGGCGTTAAGCGTGACCTCGCGAAGGGCTGCCTCGATCTTTGCGGTCAGGGCTTTGACTGCCTCGCGGACTGGCTGGCCTTCTTCATCGACTTCGACCCGCTCGACCGTGAACGGCTCGCCAAAATGCAGTAAAGCTTCGCTACGAAATGTGGTTTTGCTCGTATAATAAAGACCGACCGGGACGATCCGCAGACCGAGCGGCTCCTTTTTTTCGGCAACCGAAACGGCACCAAGGGCAATGCGTGCGGCGCCGGTCTTTGCAGGCAGCATTTTTGGTGAATTGTGTGAAACGCCTTCGGGAAAGAGCGCAATCGAGCCGCCTTTTTGCAGCAGCTCGCGGCATAGCTCGAATGTCTTTTGGTTTTTGGAAACGTCCTCGCCGGCATCGATCCGGCGGTAAAGCGGCAACGCCTCGACCGTTCGCAAGAGAAACGAGATCACCGGCATTCGAAACATTGTCGATTTAGCGAGAAACGAGATCTTTCGCGGCAAAGCGACGAAAACGAGCGCAGGATCGACAAGGCCGTTCGGGTGGTTCATCACAAAGATGACGCCTGTTCCCTTCGGCACAATGTCGGCATTGACGGTTTCGATGCGGCGGAAAAAGAGCCCAAGGGCAACGCCGAATGCCGTGAGTACGATCCGAAAAACGATCGTGCCTCGACGATTTAGCATGTCCCGAAGGCTCAAGACTTTAAGATCTGTTTTCATATGAAGATCCAAACTTCCCGGCACCTCTCGGTTTCTGTATATTGCTTGTTTGGGCTAGCGGACGGTGTTTCCGTAAGTAATTTCGCTAGAAGGTTTTTTTAACGGCATGAATTTCGAAGCAAAATTATTAGGTCCGGGCCTTTAGAAAGCGACGGAAGGCTTTAAGCATCGCGGTTTGTCCATTGATCTCTCCGAGGTTGAGATACTCGGTCAAAATCTCTCCGGTGATAAGCGGCAAAGCCAAGCTATTGGCGGTTTCGGAATACGTATTTTCGCCGAGTGCGAGGATCTGAAACCAGTGGCCGTCGAAGCGCCAGATTTCGGGAACCCGGAGAGCGGCGTAAATTTCCAGCTTGTCAAACGATTCGTTGGTCGTATCGACCTCGACCACAACATCGGGCGGCGGATCGTTTTCCAGATCGATCTCCTTGCGGGCGATCATTCGTTCGGCATTCTGAACATAAAAAGAGGTGTCCGGCTCCACTCCCTTGGCTTTTTTGCGTTCCCGATATGTCGTCGAACCATACGATTCGAGTACAATGTCGAGTTCATCGGCATAGACCCTAACTAAACTTAAAGCAACATCTTTCGGATATTCGTGGTCGGCTCGTGGGCTCATAATTTTGACAACGCCGTCGTTGTAGCTGACGTGACAAGCGGGTTTATCCTCCATCAGAACAAGGAGATCTTCATATTCCTCCCACGGCACGCCGTAAAGAACGAGTGTTCCGTCACGCGGCAGTCGGTCAACTGCATCAAGATAGTTAGCGGCTTCCGTAATCATAATTCGATATATTAAACCAGAATTGTTTGTCAGCCAAAAAAATCGTGCGGAGTTCCGCCTTCAGGCGGCCTGTTGGCTAAGAAGCGCCGCCCAAAGTCGGGACTCCGAGCTAACTCGGAGCTAGATCTCGTGCCTGTTCGTCAGGGCCTTATCCATAGTGACTTCATCGACATATTCGAGGTCGGAGCCGACCGGCATTCCCATTGCGATGCGAGTTACACGGACGCCGAGTGGTTTCAACAATCGGGCGATGTAGTTGGCGGTCGCTTCGCCCTCTGTAGTTGGGTTGGTCGCGACGATGACCTCTTTTACCTCGATGCCTTCATTGTTTTCAGGCATCAGGCGCGGGAGCAGATTCGGAAGCATCAGCTCGTCCGGGCCGATGCCGCGGATCGGCGACAGCGAGCCGTGCAGAATGTGATAGAGACCCCTAAACGAACGGGTTTTCTCGACGGCGACAAGATTATAAGGCTCCTCGACGATGCAGATCATAGAGCGGTCGCGTTTTGGATTTGTGCAGTAATTACAGGGATCGATGTCGGTAAGATTATTGCAGATGCTGCAAAAGACGATCTTTTCTTTTACTTCAAGAAGCGACTCGACAAAATTATCGACCTCAGCCTTCGGCCGCCGCATGATGTAAAAAGCGAGACGCTGAGCGGATTTGTGTCCGACGCCCGGAAGGCGTTTGAATTCGTCTATTAAGCGGGCGACCGGCTCCGAATAATCTAGCATAGCTAAAATGGCCGAACGGGGATGCGAGTATAAGTCGGTTCCGGAGTCGTACCCGAGGGATAATAGTCAAACGTCGGTTTAGTGGACTCACGTCCTTTTGCATAAACGCCGCGAACTGACAATAACGCAGCTTTGTCGCCTTTACAGTCTAAATTAAAGCATTTCTGTGCTGATTCTCGATCAACATAGAAAAACAGAACCAAACCGTCGATTTTATCCTTAGAATGAAAGTCATCAGCTTGATTTGAAAAGCGAAGCATCTTCTTCTTTTTGGAAGCTCGCTCAGCGACGAAAACGGATACGAAGATTATTTTCGTTTCTGGAAAGTATTTTGAACCGATAACTTCGAAACCAGAGCGTGAAATAGTCAAGGTTGGAGGGAGATTCGCCTGGGCGGTGCCCACTGGATGCCCAAACGAAAGCCAAGCGGCAAATAGCATAACTAAGACTATTAATTTCATTGGTTTCGCAAATAAGTCGCCTCAACCTACATAAGGCCCGGAGGCAGCATTCCGCCGAGCTTGCCCTTGAGCGATTCTTCAACTTTGCGGTGAGCCTCATTCAGCGCCGCGACGGTCAGGTCCTGGATC
>DLHV01000170.1:0-237 GCA_002483395.1 Chloracidobacterium sp. UBA7659
TCGCCTCGCACGGAAAGCCCGTTTGCTCGACATGCAGAATGCTGCCTTCGTCGTTCGGCTCCACGGTAAATATTGTCAACGCATCATCCGCAAACTCAAAAGGTAGCGTGCCCGATTTCGCATAATACTGTCCATACTTCATCGCCAACCGTCTGGGCGGGTCGAATTCAACCAACGTAGCAGTCGAAATATAGTCCGGGTCGTCCTCATCGCCCCAAGCCGCCGCCCAGAAGCCGC
>DLHV01000170.1:326-4492 GCA_002483395.1 Chloracidobacterium sp. UBA7659
CCCGCACGTCAGTAAGGGCGTAATATCAACTTCAACCACTCGCTACCGCAGGTGGCTCTGACAGATCCGCCCGTTTTCTCAAGACTCCAAACAGCAACAAGCCAATCGTCACAACGGAAGACAGCCACGCAAACCAATCGCCGTATTTTACATAAAACGTTTGCGAGCCGTCGGATTTCGACACAGACCAAATTCGTGTGTCTTCCTGATACGGCGTTGCAGGATCCAAAATCTCGCCTTTTTCGTTGATATAGGCCGTAATGCCGACGTTGGTGACACGTAAAACGGGCCGGTTCGTTTCGACAGCCCGGAACACCGCATTCGCGAGATGCTGCCGCAAAACAGGCGTCGGGCCGAGATAGCCGTCGTTGGTCATCTCAATTATCACATCCGCACCGTTCCGAACATATTCACGGGAAAGCTGGCCAAAGTGCGATTCAAAGCAGATCATCACTCCCGCCTTAGCATCGCCAACCGGCAAAAGATCGTATTCACGGCCGTACGAAAAATTTCCGACAAACCCGGGAACGATCCCTTCGAGCATCGACGGCACGGCTTCACCGAACGGCAATAGGTAAATTTTATCATACTGTGCGATCTCGCGGCCCTCAGAATCGACCATGACCGCCGAGTTATAAAACTTGCCGTTCGATTTGTCCGGCTCAGCAGAATTGAACAGCACCGAAACGTTATGCCGCGACGCGAAACTGTCGATAAACTGCTTCGTTTCCGGGTCGTCCTCGTACATGAAGTTCATCGGCGATTCGGGGAAGATGACGGTAGTTGATTGTTCGTTATTCGTTGTTTGTTGCTGTTTGAGTTTGGCTAAGGTCGATTCGGCAAGAACTACGTGCCGCTGCCGAAACTGCCGCCATTTTTCTAGCGTGAGGTCCGACATCGGGACGTTCGGTTGAACAGACACTACCCAAGGTCCGCGAACCCTTTGGACGGCGTCTTGAGCTTCCAGTAACGTGCCCAAGAATGCCCAAGCAATGACCGTCGCGACTACAACGATGTAGACGACAGTTGGATAGAACGAAGTCAGTTGTTTCTTTGTCCATCGGAACTCTCGCCTGCTGTCCCAAAAATAGTCCGCTATCGCGATTGTTGGCCGAAAGAAAATCACATTGATCGCGACCATCATCCAGGACGACATTTGGACGCCGCCAATCGAAGCGGTTAGCACGATAGGAAAATTCCAAAGAGTCAAAAGCGCTTGCGAATATCCCAATGCATTCCAATTATTCCCCGTTAGCCAATACCGCAAAAACTCGGTAAATACCCAAACAAAAGGCGCCGCGAGAAATGCCCAGCTTCCAAATCGCCGCAACAGAGTGGCTAAGATCGCCGCAAACATCGCGGGAAAAATACCAACGATCACCGTAACCCCAAACATCAGAAAGTACGCGAGCGGCCACGGAAATCCCGCGTAGGTGATCGGTGCGAATGTCAACCACCAGCACGTGCCGAAAAAGAAAACGGTTCCGAAGATCCAGCCGAGTACGAAAGACTTCACGACTGATTCCTTCTCACGCTCGACCGCCCACATCAGCGGGACGAGGGCGAACCAGGCCAAAAACCAGAATTCAAAATCGGGAAATGCTCCGA
Organism: Chloracidobacterium sp. UBA7659; assembly: GCA_002483395.1. GTDB lineage: Bacteria > Acidobacteriota > Blastocatellia > Pyrinomonadales > Pyrinomonadaceae > OLB17. The sequence continues at coordinate 1,935 of DLHV01000170.1, forward strand.
TCAGCAGTATTGCCGAGGCCAGTGCGGCAAGGAGGTTTTTCCAATCAGGTATTAATGACCGCATGTGAGGGAGCTTCATTGCGACAGTTTACCAAAACAAAAGCCGCAACGGTCACTCTGAAGCATTTTCTTCCAATTTGATCGGTCAGCCTTTTAGCCCGCACAAATTTTGTCATCGCATAAATGACGAATTTTNNTTTGTCATTTCAAACGTAATCTCGAATTGCACCTGTCAAAATGAATGTTATCCACAGGGCAGCCGGATGCGGCATGTTCAAATTGATCGAAAACCGGGCTAAGCACAATAAAACCTTATACTCATTGGTTTAAAAGTGATAGAGTCCGGTCGCTATCGACCGGACTCAAAAAGGGAAGGACAACTGTAGGAACGCTCGGAAGGTGATCAAGCACAGTGGCAAACCGCGCTCGGAGAAGTGGTGGCGGCGGGGTCTCGATTAACTTCATCAAGCTAGCCGCATTCCGTAATGCACGTTCCGTGCCAAAGCGTCCAGAGCAGTCATAAGTCGTGAGTCGTGAGTCGTGAGCAGGAGGTAAGTCCAGGCGACAAAAGAGTTTAACGCGTGCGAGGCCGTCGTCGGAGATTCCTCCTCAAAACTCACGACTCAAGACTCTCGACTATCAGAGTTACACTATTTGGAACATCGGTCAGCTTGGCGCTTCAATGCGAGTGCGTCCTGGTTCTCGGGATTGATCTCCATCGCGGATGCGGAGTAGTTTTTCACCTGCAAACAGTCGCCCTTTTCAAGATAGATCTTGCCCAGCGAAACGTGGGTATCGATCTGCCGGTTATCCCAAAAGATCGCGGTCTTAAACGAACTGATGGCCTGATCCAGATCGCCACGACGAAGGTGTATTTTACCGAGGATCAAATAGCTTTCCGCGCTCATCGGTTCACTTGCGAGAACTCGCCGCAAGCTGGCCATTGCCTCGTCGTCGCTGCCGTTTTTGAACTGAGTCCGAGCCTGGGAGAGTAAATTCTCGGTTTCGCTAACAGCGGTCGCGACTGGTGTCAACGATTTTCTGCTGAGCACAACGCTCAAAAAATCCCGACGCTGCGGCTGTTCGACACGCATTGCAACATCGGGAAACGATTTAGATTTGACCCATTCCTTTTCGAGATTTGCGTACCGGTTACCAACGGTCAAAAACGTGCGGGCCTGATTGTCAACGGCGGCCGCCGTTGCGTCGTTCTGGCCCAAGAGTGCCTTCGAAAGCACGTAATATGCGTCACCGTCTTGAGGTTTAGCCGCAATTATGTTTCGAAGTTGTTCCGTAGCTTCGGGGAGCTTACCGGCAAGAAACAAGGCAACACTGTAATTAAACCTGACGTTCGTATCTTCCGGCGCGGATTCGTTTGCCTTTTTCAAAAGGTCGAGTCCTTCGTTGAGCAACGCCGCGGACTTCGTTTCATTCTTCTTTTCGGCACGCGACGCCTGGACGGCTATCGATCCAAGCGAATTGTAAACGCTCGTCAGCTTCAGGTCTTCGGCAAGCGGTCGCAATACGGCCAGTGCTTGCTCATAGTTATTCTGCTGCCACTGGATCAGTCCAATATAGAATGACGATTCTGCAAAACCTTCGTCGTTACATTGAGAGATTTTATTTTCATTTCGTGCAGCGGTTCGGCAGGCTTGATATGCCGCAATCACACGTTCGAACGAGTTGATCGCTTCGGGAAACTTCCGTTGATTGAAGTAAAGGTGACCGAGTTCAAGTGCGGCATCCGCGAAAACTCCGTCGGGCGTAACGTCCGTATAAAGCCGCAGTGCATTCTTAAAATAGTTTTCGCGTGCTTCAAGCCCCGGTGTGAGCAGTCCTTTTATATATGCCTCGAACGCGCGTCCCGGCACTTTGTTCGCGGCCACGACCATATCGTTCTGGGAATAAGCCAGGGCGCTTTTATCGCGAAAATAGAGCACGCGGTAGGCCATCTGACCCTGCATCGTTTGCAAATTGCCAAGAGCATCGTTCAACTCGATCGGCGGAATTTTGTTGCTGCCGTCGGCAAATGTCTCGCTCAAAAACCTTCCCTCGTTGACCCGGACCATCTTCGCTTTAACAAAGAGCGTCGCGGCCGTGTCACCCTGAGCCGGCAGAATGTTGTAGCTTCCTACCACCAGAAGCGTCGCGTTTCCCTCGCGCGCCAGTTTCAGAGAGGTAGCAAGGCTCGGAAGGCTCGTTAGCGGAATACGCAGTCGCTGCTGGATCATCTTTCGCTGATCGTTTGAAACGACGTTAATGCCGGGCACTTTCAGAAGCTCGGATAGCGAAAGTGCAAAACTCTCGCCAACCCAGTTGAACTCGGGTTTGTCGGAAGTATTCTCGAACGGCAAAATCATCACCGTATCGGTGTTGCCCTGCGCTCCGGTCGAGATAACGAACGAAGATATGAAAAGCAGAGCGTATAAAAACTTTTTCAACATTATTCACCTATAAAACACAAAATTCGCTTGATAGGCAAGCGAATCGACGCAAGTGGTTTGATGCAGAAACCGAGCTTAAAGATGGTAACCGGTACGGGATTTGAACCCGTGTTG
>DLHV01000170.1:4506-9050 GCA_002483395.1 Chloracidobacterium sp. UBA7659
ACAAAATGGGAAATAAGCCTTTACAGCCTTTCAAAAAAACGCTTCACCTGTAAAGAAGCGAACGATTAGAATACCGTTTCGGGTTTTTCCTTGTCAAACGCTGGTTCGTATTGATAATCTCGTACTTTCATAGGGCTACCACATGTTTCTGCTCACTCGGCCGGAGAAAAACTACATTGAGAATTTCATTGATCGCTGTGCCGATGACAATTTTTCGTACGACAAGATCGGCCACTCGCGTTCAGTAAGCCCGCAGGAATACAATACCGATCACAACCGCATTCTGATCGGCCTCGGGCCGGACGATTTCGAAAAAGCAAAAGCGGCGATTCGAAGCTGGAAAATGTTCGATATGCCGTGGGTCGAGCTTTGCTGGCCCGACACGCCTATCGAGATTGGCAGGAACGTCGCCGTGTTGGTAAATCATTTCGGATTTTATTCGTTGAACAGTTGCCGAATCGTTTACCTGATTGACGAAGCGGCAGACATTCAACGTTTCGGTTTCGCATACGGAACACTAACCGAACACGCCGAATCCGGCGAAGAACGCTTCTCAGTCGAGTTTCACCCCGAAAGCGGCGAGGTCTGGTACGACCTTTACGCGTTCTCCAAACCAAATCACCCGCTTGCCAAACTCGGCTACCCGGTTAGCCGGATGCTCCAAAATCGGTTTGCAGCCGACTCTAAAGAAGCAATGAAGCGTGCCGTGAAATCACAAGGCTGACATTATCCTGCTGCGAAACAAGCGCTGATCACCTCCTCGAGATTTTTGGTGCTAATTGTCCACAATTGTGCTATACTCGCATATGCGTTGCGTTTACGCAACACGCTGGATATTTGAAAATTCGTTCTGCCAAATACAAGAACGCGTCTCAATACCCCTTGTTCTGTCCCATACTCGCTGCGTCAAATCGTGACCCTAAATGCATAACCATATTGTTCTGCATCATTTAGCTAAGTTGCCGCGTTTGTCCCACGCGAGTGGAAGGCTGGGACATGGGACAAGTCGGGACAAATCGTGACGCGGTCTCATCCGCGTGCGAAGATTCTTGATTTCGGCTAAACTTCATTTTAAATGAAACGTGTATTTTTGATCGACTCAATGTCGCATATCTTCCGAGCTTTTTTTGCACCGATGGGAGCAAAGCAGGACCCGCTCAGAAACAGCAAGGGACAGGTGACCCAGGCCATATTTGTATTTACAAATATGCTCCGAAAGCTGCTCAACGACGAAAAGCCGGATTATATTGCCGCCGTTTTCGATACTGACGTTCCGACGTTCCGTCACGCCTCGTTTGCCGAATACAAGGCGAACCGCGAGGCGATGCCGGACGATCTGGCAAAGCAGATCCCGTATATCATTCAGGTTTGCGAGGTCTTCGGTATTCCGATCATCAAGTATGACGGCTTCGAAGCCGATGATATTATAGGCACGCTGGCTAAAAAGGTTGCCGACAAGGACATGCAGGCGGTGATCGTTTCGAATGACAAGGACCTTTGCCAATTGGTACAGGACCCGAATATTATCGGAATGCGGCAAAATTCGACAAACGTAAAGCGGAAAGTCCCCGTACCGCCGATCGAATGGTGCGACGAGGCTTGGGTCACAAAGAAATTTGGCGTGCCGCCGTCGAAGATCATCGATCTGCTCGGGTTGATGGGCGACGCCGTCGACAATATTCCTGGTGCGCCTGGGATCGGAGCAGTCGGTGCGTTAAAGCTCGTCCAGGAATGGGGTTCTGCTGAAGGCGCGATGGAAAATGCCGACAAGATAAAGCACAAAACGCAGCGCGAGAGCCTGCAAAACAATCAGGACATCATTCGGCAGTCGCTCGAACTCGCGACCATTCATTGCGAAGTTCCCGTTGNNTCAGCTCAAAGCCCGCGAACCCAACCGAGAAGAGGCATACGCTCTTTTCCGCGAGCTCGAATTTAACGCTTTGACCCGTGAATTTGCCGATTCGGCAACACTTTTCGAAAAACGAAAGGAATCTACCACTGAAACCATCGCGACAGCCTATTCACTGATATCTAACCGTGAGGACCTTGATAAGCTGATCCGAAAACTCTGGGAAACGGAGTTCTGGAGCTTTGAGGTAAACGACTCGAACACGGGCGAGCGGTCAAGCTGCTATCACAAGAGCGAGCCGCTCGGTCTGGCGATCGCAACCGCTCCCGGACAATCGCACTACATCGATCTGCAGAATTTCGCGGGTGGCAAGGACGCCGCCTTGCCACCGCTCCGTGACATTCTTTCGAACGGATTTCTCGACAAAACGGCACACGATTACAAGCGGAATCTTGCCGTGCTCGCGACGCTCGACATTCACCCGGCGGCCGTGACCGACGACCCAATGCTGGCTTCCTATTTGCTCGACACGAACCGGTCGGGCTTTGCACTTCCCTTTCTCGCCCAAACCGATCTCGACCTTGATCCGCAGGAAACGCCGCAGAATTTTGAAGAATCGGCTTTTCGCACCGCGGAACGGGCCGATTGGACGCTGAGGCTCGCTCCGATGCTTCGAAACAAGATCATCGAAGATGGCATGTCGCAACTTTATAGCGAGATCGAATTGCCGCTCGAAGCGGTGCTGGCGGACATCGAGAACGCCGGGATGAAGGTCGACGGAGACCAGCTAAAGGAATTTTCGGAGTTTATTACGCTCGAGCTCGCGGGCCTGAAAGACAAGATCTTTGCCATCTCCGGCCGCGAATTCAACATCGGCTCTCCAAAGCAGGTCGGCGAGATCTTTGAGGAGCTGAACATCTCCACAGGCCGCAAAACCGCGACCGGCCAAGTTTCGACAAGCAGAGATGTACTGGATGAGTTGGCTCTGAATTACGACATAGCCCGGTTCATTATCGAATACCGCGAACTCGACAAGCTCAAAGCGACCTATGCCGATTCGCTGCCGAAACTCATAGACGCCGACGGCCGAATCCACGGGTGCTTGCGTCAGATGGTCGCCGCAACCGGCCGCCTCAGCTCGAACGACCCGAATTTGCAGAACATTCCGATCCGCACCGAACTAGGCCAACGAATTCGCAAGGCCTTTATTCCTGAAAAGGGCTGCAAGCTCATTTCTGCGGACTATTCGCAGCTTGAGCTTCGAATTCTCGCTCATATCACGCAAGACCCGGTCATGCTCGAAGCTTACAAAACCGGCGAGGACATCCATTCCAAAACCGCCCGGCTTGTATTCGGAGCAACCGGCGAAAAGGACCTCAAGGAAAAACGACGGCTCGCAAAGATCGTCAATTTCGGTATCGCATATGCGCTTGAAGCATTCGGCCTGTCGCAGCGGGTCGGCATTTCAAGAGCCGAGGCCAGAAAGGTTATTGACGATTATTTCGAAACGTACAAAGGCATACGTGCCTACATGGACCGCACTCCCGGCGAGGCCCGCGAAAAAGGCTATGTNNCTCTTTGGGCGCCGCCGCTATTTCCCCGGCATCAACGACCGCAATTATACCGTCCGCTCTCGAGCCGAACGCGAGGCGATCAATATGCCGATTCAAGGAACGGCGAGCGACATCGTCAAGATCGCGATGCTAAGGGTTGATGCGGCCCTGAAAAAGGAAGGCCTCAAAACCCAGATGATAATGCAGATCCACGACGAACTCCTCTTCGAAGCCCCCGAGGCCGAGGTCGAAAAGGCGAGCGAGCTAATCAAACGCGAAATGGAAGCCGCCGCAACGCTCGATGTGCCGCTGATCGCCGACATCGGAGTAGGCGATAATTGGATGAATGCAAAATGAGATCTTTCGCCACGAATGTCACTAATAACACGAATTTCTTGATCTCTTATTCGTGACATTCGTGGCTAATTTCTGATAGCAATATGAGTGTGCAACTTAACCCAACCGAAAAAACGCGACTCAAACGCCTACCCAAGCGGGGCCATTTTGATCGCCATACGATCTACCCGATTCTCGACGAAGCTTTTATCTGCCATGTCGGTTTCGCCATCGAAGGCCAGCCGTACGTTATCCCGACCGGCTTCGCACGTATTGACGACGATCTTTACATTCACGGCTCGGCCGCCAGCCGGATGCTGCGGAATCTGGCCAGCGGGATCGATGTTTGCGTAACGGTGACGCTAATCGATGGCCTGGTCCTCGCCCGTTCGGCCTTTCATCATTCAATGAACTACCGCTCAGTCGTCATTTTGGGAAAAGCCGAACTCGTTACCGACTTTGACGACAAGAACAGAGCCCTCGAAGCCTTTACCGAACACATCATTCCCGGCCGCTGGGCGGAAGTCCGTTGGCCGACAGAACTCGAATTAAAAGCTACATCGGTACTGAAACTGCCGATCGACGAAGCCTCAGCCAAGATCCGCACCGGCGGCCCGATCGATGACGACGAGGATTATACGATGAATGTCTGGGCAGGCGTGATCCCATTGTCTCTGCACGCGGCTGCTCCGATCAACGACGAAAAACTGACTGACGGCATACGCGTACCGGATTATGTGTCGAACCATAGTCAGAACCGGGAGTCTTAGCTCCCCTCCTGCCTGAGGAGGGGTGGCAGGATTTAG
>DLHV01000170.1:9089-11074 GCA_002483395.1 Chloracidobacterium sp. UBA7659
GGCATCCTAAATCGTTGCAAAGCAATAACATACATTTTGATGCTCCGCGTTCAACCACTCTATACAGCGGGCGGTTCTGACTCGCCGCAAATCGTCGTATAATCGTGCACATGAGATCGATGAAGAGCCTTCTATTTCTACGCATGTGCTTTTGCGCCGTGCTCGGCCTTATTTTGACGACAATATCGTTTTCTCAGAGCCAATCCGCAAACGTCCCTGTCGAATGGCAAACGAAAGCCGAGCAAACGAACTACCAAAAAACTTCAACCTACGAAGAGACGATCGCTTATTGCCAGAAGCTCGACAAAGCATCTGATCTAATTTATTACACGACATACGGCAAGAGCGGCGAAGGACGCGATATGCCGATCCTTATTGCCGCGCGAGACAAGACCTTCTCGCCTGAAGATGTCCGAAAAAAAGGCAAGGCCATTATATTGATCCAGGCCGGCATCCATGCGGGCGAGATCGACGGGAAGGATGCGGGGCTTGCATTGCTACGTGACATCGCGATCACAAAGACGCGGATCGATCTGCTCAAGGATGTCGTCATTCTCTTCGAGCCGATCTACAACGTCGATGGTCACGAGAATTCGAATGTCTACATGCGCGCTAACCAGAATGGCCCCGACGAAATGGGTTTCCGCGCGAACGCTACGAACCTCAATCTAAACCGCGATTATATGAAGGCCGGCGCCCCCGAAACGCGTGCCTGGCTGGCCGTCTGGAACCAGTGGAAGCCCGATCTTTTTATCGACTGTCACGTTACAGACGGCGCGGATTTTCAGTATAACGTGACATACGAATACGCCCATTTTCAGGAGGTTTCGCCCGCGATCAGAAACTGGATGGACGAGCATTTTGACGGCGTTGTCGTGCCGAAGGTCGAAAAGGAAGGCAATCTTCTGACGCATTATGTCGAATTTGCCGGACGTGAGGTGACCGGCGGCATTGCGACCTTTATCGCCACGCCGCGTTTTGCGACCGGCTATACTCCGCTTCGAAATCGGGCCGGGCTGCTCATCGAAACGCACGTTTACAAGCCGTACAAATCGCGTGTTCGCGGCACTTACGATGTTTTGCGTTACACGATAGAGGAAATGAACCGGTCGAAGGCGAGCCTTTTCCTGGCAAATATCACCGCCGACACTCAAACGGTCGAACGCGGAAAGACCTACGACCCCACGCGTCAATTTCCTCTCACGCTTGCCTTAACCGACAGATCGACACCGCTCGGCTTTAAGGGCGTGGAATACAAAATGGAAGACAGCCCGATCTCTGGCGGCAAACGCATCGTTTACGGCACGGCGCCGCTCAACATCATCATCCCGCGTTTTGACGAGGCGAAGATTGAACGCTCTGTCGCTCCCCCGCTCTACTACGTCATTCCGCCGCAGTGGACGAACGTGATCGAGGTTTTGAAAGTGCACGGCGTGTCCTTCGAGGTTCAGTCTAAACCGTTGACTGTCGAGGTCGAAAGCTACAAACTGACCGAGCCAAAATGGTCGACAAACTCCTTCGAAAACCGGATCACGTTAACCTGTAAACAGACGCCGATCAAAGAAACACGCACTTACGTGGCCGGCTCGGTCCTCATCCCTATGGAACAGGAGGCCGCGAATGTGGCCATTCACCTGCTCGAACCGAACGGCCCCGATTCATTCGTCTATTGGGGATTTTTCAACTCGATCTTCGAGCAAAAAGAGTATGGTGAAGGCTATGTCATAGAAAGACTAGCCCGCGAAATGCTCGCCAAAGACCCAAATCTTCAAGAGGAATTCAACAGAAAGCTCCTTGACCCTGCCTTCGCCAAAAGCCCGCAGGCCCGCCTGCGTTTCTTCTACGAACGCTCGCCCTATTATTTGAAACAGAAAGTTGGGATTTATCCGGTCGGGAGGATTACGACGGTCAGAAAGACGGATTCCGTGACCCGTCTTTGAATCTTGGTGGAGATGAGGAGGGTCGAACTCCTGACCTCTGCATTG
>DLHV01000170.1:11138-11282 GCA_002483395.1 Chloracidobacterium sp. UBA7659
AATTCTCCATTTTCAATTCTCAATTTTACTGAACGCCGGCCGGCAGCAACGATCCCTTCGGGTCGGAGGCGTAGGCATGGCCGTCTTCGATCTTGCCGATTATGCCGTGAAAATTTATCTCGCCCTTTCCGACCACGACAACAA
>DLHV01000021.1:0-6517 GCA_002483395.1 Chloracidobacterium sp. UBA7659
CGGCTCAGGCAGCGGCTGCAGCACCACCGCTCCAACGGCCCCAAAAGAAGCCGATACGGCCGAGGCCGGGAAAAGGATTGAACGGCCGCCAGCACCTCCGCCACCACCGGCAAAAAACGGCCCTGATGCCGCCGCGCTCGAATCGGCCTCAAAGAAAGGAGCGCCGTTTCCGGGCCCCGCGCCCGGTAGCCCGCCCGCGGAGGCGCAAAAGGAGCCCGAATTCGANNAGGTGATACCACGCGACGATCCAAGACATCCAGACCATCCGGACTATAAAGCTCCGCAGCCTGCGAAGGAGCCCGAATTAGAATTACGCGGACCGGACGGTAAGGTGATACCACGCGACGATCCAAGACATCCAGACTTCAAGCCCGTTACCGAAGTTTAACGGCTACCTAGCGACGTCGGAGAAAATATTATTTGATCGATGAAAACGGAAAAACTTCAGCAGCATCTTATTAATGACACGACGCGGCTGTACTGCGTTCTGGACGGTGCATCGGTGCCGAACCTTCCGATGCGCCTGTTTGAAACCGGGGCGAGAAACTTTTGCCTGTTTAAGGGCGACCTTAAGCCTGATATGCTCTACATGGCGCCTTACGTGATCCAGTTGAAGCCGGGCGATCAGATGACCGAATGGGTCTTAGGCGAAGGTTTTGGCAAACACTGGGGAATCTTTGTTCATTCGCGCCATAAAATTGCTGAAATGCGGCGTCATTTCCGCTCGATCGTCAATGCATACGACGAAAGGGGCAACTCGATGACCTTCCGGTTTTACGACCCGAGAGTGCTGAGCCGGTTTTTGCCGACCTGTACGCCGGAGGAACTTGATGCTTTTTTCGGGAACGTCGATACTTTTTTCGCCGAAGCTGAGGACGGCGAAAATCTTTTGAGTTTCAAGGTGGAAAACGGTACTTTCAAACGAACGGAGCTTGATTAAAAGGAGAAAACGATATGCCGCCAGCCTCAAGATTAGGAGATATGCATGTTTGCCCGAAGGTAGAGCCGGGGCCCGTACCGCACGTCGGCGGCCCCATATTGCCGCCATGCTGTCCAACGGTAATGATTGGTTCCATGCCTGCGGCACGGATCAACGACATGGCACTGTGTGTCGGCCCGCCGGACACGATCGCAAAGGGCTCGGCGACGGTTTTGATAGGCAACATGATGGCGGCACGCATCACTGATATGACGCAGCATGGCGGCGTTATCGTCCAGGGCCTTCCGACGGTTATGATCGGCGGGTAAGCGCGGTGACGATATATTAAGCAGATGTTGATTATACGAAAACAACAGATCCAGGAATTTATCGCTCGCGACGAGACGGAGTTGACTGATGTGGTTCGACAGGCGATTCGTGCCGCGAACGGCGATCGGGTCAAAGATCACAACGACGTAGAACTCAACTCCATGCTCAAGATAGGAATCGACCGCGCACGGTCGCGTGGATTAACGTTTGCGGAAGATATTGCTTCGTTTGTCGCAATAATGTTCGAAGTTGCCCCGCGGTTCGACGAGCAGCCGGATATTCGAAAGGTGCTTGAAGACCCCAAGTTTTCGCCCGACATCAGGATGGAGCAGTTGTTCACGTGCGTGGATGACGCCGCATGGGTAGAGGCCGGCGGACTCTATCAAGATTCATTTTGGTTCCCCGGCAAAGCCGCCAGCGATTAGTTTATATGAAACAAGAACCTATAGTTGAAGATCCGAAAGCCAAGGACCCGGTCAATTACACTGAAAAGATCGCCGACCAGCAGGCTCTTGTCGCCAAGCTCACCGAAGATTATAAGCAAAAGCCGTCCCCCGAGTTGGAATTGGAGTTAAAGAGGAAAACGGACACGCTGCTGCATCTAAAAAACCTGGTTAAAGAAGGTCCTAAAGCACGCGCCCAAAAAGCGGCCGAAACGGCAAAGCTTTCCGCCCTTGGTAAGGCCTACGCATCGCCGTCGGATTGATCGCGAGCGAGCGATCAATTTTGCCCTGGACATACCTGCTTGCATCGCAAAATACCGAAATACTTAGCCAACGATCAAAATGCTTGATAAAATCAGGGATTTGATGAGATCGAAATGATAATGTATCCCGCTATTCCTCTCGCTTGACGTACTTGACCGAAGTCCTCCACTTTCCGGCAACAAGCGTTTTGGTTGTTATTTTCACTTTGGTTTCGTCCGCGATCGTTGCGTCTTCGACTTCGGAAAATACTTTGACCGGCCGGTTGCCGACGACCGAAAATCGCTCGTTGACATGCCAGCAGCAGCCGCTTTTATCGAATATCTCGAGAGTCTTTTTCTCTTTATCGACGCCGAACATCCCAAGATGCGTCCCCAAAGCACTGAAAGCTGCGTTGTAAACGAACTTTTTTGCCGCTTTTGAGGAAAGATAAATGCGGTACGATGGGCCGCCGTATGACCCGTTCGTGCCGTCGCAGATCGCAACGTCTTCCATTCCGTCGAAATTGAAATCACCTATATTTACCACGCTTTGCTTGTCGTAAAGCATCGTGACGTTCGCCAGCGGCTTGCCGTCGTCCTCAAGCTGCACATAAGTGTCCGGCAGACTGATAACCTGATAAGCAGTCGAACCGCCCTTTTTGTAAAACGAAAAGGATGCTTTGCCCGAGCAGGACATGTCGTCGCAGTTTACGACAGTGACCTTGATGTCAAAATACTTCGACGCGTCGTTCAGCTCAAATTTGTGCTGGGCGAAGGCGGATGGCGAAAAGAGCAAAACGAGAACGAAGGCAAATTTTTTCATAAAAATATTTGATTTGAGTACGCGTTCGGAACTCCAGCTTCGGCGGCTGAGATCCGACTAAGTGCCGCCACAAGGCGGAACTTCAAATTACGGGTGTGTCATCTCCTCAGGCTTGACCAGTTCGTCAAACTTTTCCGCTGTCAGGAGGTCTAATTCTATTGCCGATTCCTTCAGTGAACTTCCCTTTTTATGCGCGTTTTTCGCGATCTTTGCGGCATTGTCGTACCCCACATGCTGGTTCAAAGCGGTGACAAGCATCAGCGAATCGTTCAGATATTCGTCGATCTGCTCGCGGTTGAGTTCGATCCCGGCGATACAGTAATCGACAAAGCCGTGGCATGCGTCGTGGAGAAGGCGGACGGAATGGAGAAAGTTATTGATCATCACGGGCTTGAAAACGTTCAGCTCGAAATTCCCCTGCGAGCCCGCAAAACCAATAGCCGCGTCGTTGCCGAAAACCTGCACGGCGACCATCGTCATCGCCTCGCTCTGCGTCGGGTTGACCTTGCCCGGCATGATGGAACTTCCCGGCTCGTTTTCGGGCAGAGAAATTTCGCCGATGCCGCAACGCGGCCCCGAAGCCAGCCAGCGGATGTCGTTGGCGATCTTCATCAATGACCCGGCCAATGTTTTCAATCCACCGGATGCAAATACGATCTCGTCATGAGCCGAGAGAGCGGCGAATTTATCCGGATGCGATTTGAACGGCAATCCGGTAAGTTCGGCGATTTTTGCTGCCGCGCGTTCGGCAAATTCGGGATGGGCATTCAGTCCTGTGCCGACGGCCGTGCCGCCTATCGCAAGATCAAGCAATCCGGGCAAAACCATATTCAGCCGTTCGATATCGCGCTCGATTAAATTCGCCCAGCCGCCGAACTCCTGGCCGACGGTCATCGGCGTCGCGTCCTGCAAATGCGTGCGGCCTATCTTTACAACATCGGCAAACTCGTCAGCCTTTGCCCGGATCGCGTCGTGAACTTTCTGAACTTCGGGTATCAAAGCCGTCAAACGCTCGGCAGCGGCGATATACATCGCGGTTGGGAAAGTGTCGTTCGACGACTGCGATTTATTTACATCGTCATTCGGGTGGACGGGTGTTTTGCTGCCCATTTCGCCACCCGCGATCTCGATGGCGCGGTTTGAGATGACTTCGTTGGCATTCATGTTCGTCTGCGTGCCCGAACCTGTCTGCCAAACGCGAAGCGGAAAATGAGCATCGAGCTTGCCTTCGATCACCTCGTCGGCCGCCTGTACGATCAGATCTTTCTTGTCTTCGGGGAGTTTGCCGAGATCGTTGTTAACGATCGCCGCGGCCTTTTTGAGGATACCGAGCGCGCGAATCACTTCGCGCGGCATGACATCAAACCCGATGTTAAAGTGCTTCAACGAACGCTGCGTCTGCGCTCCCCAATACGCCGTCGTCGGCACCTCGATCTCGCCCATCGAATCTGTCTCGATGCGTGTTTCCATAATCTTCTTTGTTGATTCGGTCATAAGTTTCAATTCCTGAAACCATTTTACTGCAAGCCAAAACGAACTTAAAACCGGTACATGCAACCCGACTTTCAAGTTCCAATCGCCGGAAACTTCGCCTGCTTCAATTTCACATTCAGATCCACCAGATCTTTGCCCTTAATCTCGGCCCAAAGTGTTTCCGATCCAACAAGCGCCTTTTGTAGGTCCCTTGCGGCCCATACGGCTTGCATGCTCGGCGTCACATCGGCGTCCTGCAAGAGATCGAGCAACGTTGTAAATGCGCCGCTTAATCTGCCCATCGGGAATTCCGCCAAAGGAATCGGATCTGCGGGCGGCGGCTGATTGGCCCCGGTCAAAGTGTTAAGCCGTTTTTCAAAAGCATCTATGTCGCGGATGACGCCGCTGTCTTTTGCAACTTTTTCTCGCAGGGCGTTTACCTGGGTTTCAAGCTTCCTTACTTCGTCAATGGCTGAGCGCGATCGCCTGATGCCTTCGTAAGCCTGCATCGAAAGAGCGAACTGCTGCTGTAATCCGGCGGCCGAGGTTTTGACACGCGGATCGATCCTTACCGTAAGAGTTTGAGTCTGGGTGTGTCCGTTGGCCGTTAATTTCACGGTATAATTGCCGGGCATTACGGCCGGGCCTTGCGGAACGAACGGTGTGTCTTTGTAGATAGCTGAGATCGGCAGATCGTAGCGGTCGGCTGGCGGATTTGGATAGAGCAGATCCCAGACGAACCGCTGCATTCCGGCTTCGTTCTTTAATGGCTGGAATGGCCGGATCCAGTATTCGGGCGGATTGACCCTTTTTAGATCGACCTCGAGCGGCTTGTCATCGCTGGCGAAACGGCGGACGAGTTTGCCTGCCGCGTCACTGATTTCCAAAACGACAGGCGACGAAGATTTGGCTTTCAAATAGTAGTTAATGATCGCGCCATCCGGCGGATTTTGTCCGGCCGGTTCCTCGGGTGGAAAGGGCGTGTCCGTATGAACGCTGCGTTTTACGCGCGTGGCAAGTTGCGGCTTGAAAAGATATGTATCGGCGGACACGACTTTTTCGTCAAGCTGTCGTATCGGCGTAATGTCGTCGAGTATCCAGAACGAACGGCCGTGCGTGCCGACAACAATATCGTCATTGTGAACGACCAGATCACGAATCGACGTGGCGGGCATGTTTAATCGCAGGGGCTGCCAATTCTCGCCGTCGTCCGTCGAAAAATAGACTGCCTGCTCAGTCCCGCAAAATAGCAAACCTTTCCTGACCGGATCTTCCCGCACGGAATTGACGATGCCGCCGNNGACTATTTCCTGCCATGTTTTTCCGCCGTCGTGCGTACGTAAAATGTGCGGCCGCAGATCGTCCAGCCGAAACGTGTTGATAGCGGCATAAGCCGTATTCGGGTCAAAGCGGCCAGCATCGATCAGCGATACCTTTGCCCATGACTTTAATTCGGGCGGCGTCACATTCTGCCATGATCTTCCGCCGTCACGCGTGACGTGAATAAGCCCGTCGTCGGTCCCGGCCCAGATCGTCTTCACGTCTTTATACGACGGTGCGACCGTATAGATTACGCCGCGCCGAGGCATCGTTTCCATTGCCTTCGTCGCGTAAATGCCGACGTTTGCCGGAACATCCCACTTTTCCCGCGAAAGATCGGGGCTGATTATCTCCCAACTCTGCCCGCTCGTCGTCGTCTTGAATAGAACATTACCCGCAAAGTAAAGCGTGTGTGGATCAACCGGCGAGAAAATGACCGGTGCGGTGCGCAGGAAGCGATATTTTCCGGTTCGGACTGCTTCGGGCATGATGTTTTGTACGT
Organism: Chloracidobacterium sp. UBA7659; assembly: GCA_002483395.1. Lineage (GTDB taxonomy): Bacteria > Acidobacteriota > Blastocatellia > Pyrinomonadales > Pyrinomonadaceae > OLB17. The sequence goes on from DLHV01000021.1 coordinate 6,053, forward strand.
GGCCAGTCCGTTTGTCGAAGCGTGTCAATTTGCCGCCATAGATGATGTTTGGATCGAGCGGGTCTGGAGCAACATAGCCGTATTCTTCGACGCCGACCGTTCGCCAATCGCGCGCCATGATCGAGCCGGTATCGCCGCGCGAGGCGACGCCCGCCGAGCCGCTCTCCTGCTGGCCGCCGTAAACCNNTAATGACGTGATAAAACTGGGCGGTCGGCTGGTTGTACCAACTAGACCATGTCTCGCCGCCGTTGACCGTGATCGTAGCGCCCTGGTCGGTCGCGAAAAGCATTATGTCTGGCTGGTTGGGATTAATCCAGATTCGATGATAATCGTCGCCGCCGGGTGCGCCCTTGAAGCCGGTAAAGGTTTTTCCGCCGTCCGTCGATTTATAGGAAGCCACGTTGGCGACAAAGATCGTGTTCGGATCGTTCGGATGAACTTTCAGCTCGGCAAAATCGCTCCCG
>DLHV01000021.1:6524-10555 GCA_002483395.1 Chloracidobacterium sp. UBA7659
GCGTTATTCGAGACATAGATGCCTGCGAATTTGGCTTGAGCATCGACAGTCGCGTAAAGACGATTCGGATCGCTCCGCGAAATTGCAAAGCCGATGCGCCCCAATCCTTGTTCGATCGTCGGTAATCCATTGGTTAATTTTTTCCACGTATCGCCGCCGTCGGTAGATTTGAAAAGTCCGCTTTCTTTTCCCTGCCAGGCGCCATTCTCCCACGGCCCTTGCCGCCCGGCCCACAAATCGGCGTAGAGGGTTCTCGAATCACTGGGATCAAACTCAACCTGAAACGCACCAGTGTTTTCGTCTCTGTACAAAACTTTCTGAAATGTCTTGCCGCCGTCCAGGGAGCGATAAACGCCGCGTTCTTCGTTTGGGCCATATGGATGTCCGAGCACGGCGACGAATAGACGATTTTCGTCTTTTGGGTCAACGGCGATCGATGCGATCTGTTGTCCCTCGCGCAAACCCAAATGCTGCCAGGTTTTTCCCGCATCGGTTGACTTGTACATGCCGTCGCCGGTCGAAAGATCGGGCCGCTGCAGGCCTTCGCCGCTTCCGACGTAAATTACATTTGGATTCGACGGCGCAACGGCGATGTCTCCGATCGAACCGGCCGGCTGGTCGTCGAATATAGGCTTCCATGTTCGTCCCGCGTCGGTTGTCTTCCAAACACCGCCGTTATTGACGCCGATGTAGAAAACATTTGGCTGTCCCGGAATACCTGCCGCACCGACCGTGCGTCCGGCTCGAAACGGCCCGATCATCCGCCATTTCATACTTTGATAAAGAGATTGGTCAACCCGCTGCGGAACAGCCAACGAGGGAAGACAGACCACGAAAAGACAAACGATAAGGCCGAACCCAAATCTTCGCAGCAGGGCGGTAACGGTATATAAGGCGGAAACGTGCAAGTTGTTCTCGGACATCGGAAATCTCCTAATTTTCGAAGAAGAGTAAATATCTAAGCAAGGAAGAATTTCGATTACTCTAGCATTTATAAGACCCGATCAAAAAGAGGGTAAGTGCTGTGCACGCATTTTTGTGAAGTCGCGGCCAACATCTCGAATGTAAAACGATCATGGTACCCGGAGGTCTCGCTTAGATTTCGTGCAAAACTCTTGACTTTCAGGCTTTTCGGACATTACCCTATTGACTGCTGGTCCTCCTTCTTTTGAGATTTAACCTGCTGAGATTGAACCTGCCGAAATGGAAAATCTGAAACTCATCGTCAAGCTATATTTCAAGCCGGCCTCAGCCATGAGCGATATAATGGACAACGGAAGTTGGTTGTTTGCGGCCGTCATCGTTCTGTTTGTTTCAATGGCGTTTTTTGCGACGATAAACGCGAAGCTCGAGACGGCGTATCGCATTCCGGACTTTAACGAATTCTATGAACCGGATTATGGCGAATTGTCCGAAGCTGAGGCGAAGGCAAACTACGACCGTGCAGCCACTTCGTACGGTCAGGCGATGGCGGCCCGTCAGACAATCCCGCTGGCCGGCGACCGCTTATTTCGTTTTTTTTCATTCGATCCGGCCAAATTTTACCATCCTGTTTTGCTGCTTTCGATTTTTTACGTGCCGGCTTCTATTCTCCTGATGTCGTTTTTTGGCGGAGTCGGGAGTTTTGGACTGGTGTTGAGGCGTGATTACGGAACGCTTGCGGTTTGTACGCTAAGCGCGTGGGCAGCGGCTCATTTGCCATTCGCTGCCGTTGGCTTGTTGCTGTATTCAGCGAACATCGACCCACAGATCTATCTGGCGATGTGGGCGGCGAGCGGGCTGCTTTTCGGTGTTTTCATGGTCTTCGCGTTGAGGACCGTTTTCGGTGCAAACTACGGCACAGCCGCCTTAGTTGTCGGTTTCGCGTGGCTTTCACTTAGTCTCGGAACATTCCTGTTCCAACATATTTCCCCGTGGCTATTCTCGCCGTTTTTGCTTTTCTACGCGTTCATGTATTTGGGCGGATCGATCGGCGGAGAAGTACGTGGTTTTAGCAATGCTTTTAGGCAAAAGCAGAATTTAAAACGCTTTCTGCATAACGCAACCGTCAACCCGAAAGACGCCGACGCACATATTCAACTCGGCTTGATCTACCTGCAACGGCGGCAGGAAGCAAAGGCCGTCGAACATCTGACGAAAGCGATTGAGATCGACGAAAATGAGATCGATGCCAACTATGAGTTGGGCAAGATCGCTCGTTCAAATGGCGATTTGCAGGCCGCGCTCGATCATTTCGCCGTCGTGGTTGAGCAGAATGATAAACATGCACTGAGCGAGGTTTGGCGTGAAATAGGAATCACATATCTTGATGCCAGTATGCTTGGCGAAGCCCGCGATGCTCTGGAGAAATTTACTATTCGCCGCTCGGCGGATGTCGAAGGGCTTTACTATTTCGGTAAGGTCCTGAAGGCACAGGGAGAAACGGAAAAAGCTCGTGAGATTTTCGAACAGGCCATCCAGTCCGCTAATGCATCCCCCGACTTTCGCCGCCGCGGCACAAAGCATTGGAGCAAACTGGCGCAAAAGGAAATGTAGATTAAGTCTGTTCGGCCGTCACCTGCTAGACTTGTATTTTCAGCCCGGGCCGTCTTGCTTGAACCGTGCAGGTCAAGGCGCGACATTGGCTGGATCGTGCGAAAAATCAGTTTAGTGATTTCCTGTCGCTTTTTGGCATTTCGCGATCTTTTGTCGTAAACGGTCGGGTTTGTCTACATCTTCGGCGAGTAAGATGTTTTTTTGAGTTAATTCGTTCCAAACCAAAAGGCTTTGCTCATACCGGTTCATCGCTTCTTTCAAGTTTTCGGAGCGTTTTTCGATTCGTGACTGCGAAAAATAATAGTCACCCAGGCCTTCATAAACGTTCGCCGTCACGCCGCGGCTTTCGCCTTTTTCCTGGGCTTCGGCCTGGAGTTTTTCGCGCATTTCGAGCGCCTTTAGATACCCGGCGAGCGCCTCGGCGCGATCGCCTAGTTTCAGGGCCAAATCGCTTACCTTCAGATAGTCTTCCGAGACATTGTCCAGGGCCGCCATGTTTGCCGGATCGGCCGCCGACATTGCTTCTTCGATCGCCGTCGCCTTTCGATAATATTCAAGCGCCGCCCGCAGGTCGTTATTCTTTTCGAGTATTTCTCCCAGATAGTAATATGCTACGCCGAGGTCGCCGCGTGATTCGGAACTCTCCGGATTTGCCGCGACGGACGCTTCGCAGAAATCAATACATTTTCGCATGCTTGCGATCGCTCCGGTCACATCATTGAGTTCCGATCGATTACGGGCGAGCTTGTAATGATCGACCTGCACGTCGCGGCGGGCCAAGGCATTCAACGGGTCGGCCTTTAAAAGTTCTTCATCAGCCAGAAGGACCTTTTGTTGGATCTCCAACGCCTCGCGATATTTGCCAAGCTTGAACAAAACGTCACCGATCCGGCCATGCGCGGCGCTGGCGTCGCGTCGCGATTGGGCATCGGTTTCGACTATCAACGGCTCCAGTGTGGCGAGGGCCGTGCGTTGAGCGGTCAATGCACCGTCCAGATCGACCGCCTCTTCCAGCGCGTCACCCAGTAGTCCGAGCGCGATCCCCAGTTCGCGTTTTAGCTCGCGGTTCTCCGTTTCCGATGTCAGAAGTTCCGTGAACAATGCGACCGCCCGGCGAAAATTCTCGGTCGCTCTTTCCGCGTCGCCGCTTGCCGACAAAGCGGTCCCGTACCGCGTATGAAGCGTCGGGAGATCGCGCTTTACCTCCGGGTTTTCGCGCGGCATCGAGTCAAAGATCGCAAATGCTTTACGATAGTTGTCGAGTGCCGCCGGAATATCGTCCGTAACCTGCGACAAATGGCCGACCATCTGATAACTGCGCGTCAGATCGAGTTTGAGCCGGTCATTGTCCGAATCTTTTTCGAACAACTTTTCGCGGATCGAAAGCGATTTTCTGAAGCTTGCCAAACCGCCGCCGTAATCGCCGAGGCTCGACCTCGCGGGAGCACCCTGAACCTCACCGACCTTAAAAAAAGCCGTTGCGAGTTCGCTTTGAA
>DLHV01000021.1:10608-12131 GCA_002483395.1 Chloracidobacterium sp. UBA7659
TCGGGAAGTTTTGCGATACCGTCGTGGTACTCGAACAAAACCGTGTTGGCGAGCTTACGTACCTGACTGAAACGCTGTTCGGCTTTATCGCGCTCGCGTCTTGCAACGATAGCCTGCCATGTCGTAACCGCGGTCGCGGCCAGCAGCGTTAAAACGATAAGACCGCCGGCAAATACTCCTGTCCGGTGCCTCTTTGCAAATTTTGCAAAACGGTAAGAAAACGAGTCCGCCGTNNGCCGTTACCGGCAGGCGATTCTGATAACGGCGGATATCTTCCGAGAATTCCTGCACCGACTGGTAACGGCGCTCGGGTTCCTTGGCAAGCGCCTTTAGAATGATGTTGTCCAAATCGCCTTTTAGATTGCGGATTGCTGATTGCGGAATTTGGAATGCGGAACGTGGATTGCGGAGTCTAGAGTGCGGAACGCGGAATTCATCGTCGTTTGTTATTTCTTCTTCGTTTTGGTTTGTTTTCGATTCCGCATTCCGCATTCCGCGTTCCGCAATGGATGAACTTACAACCGAGCTTGGCTTTACCGGTACCTTTGTCAGGACGATTTCGGCAACCTCGTCGGGCATTCGGCCTTCGATCTTGAATGGCGACTCGCCGCTCAGAAGCTCGTACAAAACCACGCCAAGTGAATATACATCGCTCGCTGTCGTTATAGGCAAACCGCGAATCTGTTCGGGACTCGCGTATTCCGGGGTCATCACGCGAAACATTGTGGCTGTTGCTTCGCGCGTATCGAGCGACCAATCGGGATGAAGCAGTTTAGCGATGCCGAAATCGAGCAGTTTTGGAGTGCCGTCGTCCGTAACAAGGATATTCGAGGGTTTTATGTCACGGTGAACGACCAGATTTTGGTGCGCGTAAGAGATGGCCGAACACACTTTTCGGAATAGCTCGAGACGCTCTTCGGTCGAAAATGCGTGAGCATTGCAAAACTTCGTAATGGGTTCGCCCGCTACGTATTCCATGACAAAATACGGAAGGCCGTCGGTTGTCGTGCCGCCATCGAGCAAGTTTGCGATATTAGGATGCTGGAGTTGGGCGAGGATCTGCCGTTCCATCACAAAACGCTTGAGAACCGCATTCGTGTCCATTCCGCGTTTTATGAGTTTGACGGCGACCTGTTTATTGAACGATTCGTCGGCGTGATCCGCGAGATATACGACGCCCATTCCGCCGTGGCCGATCTCACTCAGGATCTCGTAAGAATCGATACGCGTCCCGATGAATGTATCTATCAGGCCGTCGTCAACAAAACCAACCTCGACCATCGCCGGTTCATCGATAAAATCAACGGCCTCGTCATTCGCATTCAGCAGCTTTTCAACTTCCAGCTTCAAGGAAACATCGTATTTCTCAAGAAATGAAGCGCGGTTTTGCTTAGGCAGATCGCATGCGGCATTGAAGATTTCCTTGATTTCCAGCCAGCGCGTAGAATTCATAATTTTTCTCTACGCATAACGCGTAAAGCCGGCAAAAACCGGCTCAAACCGTTCGCGAATCACCTAATTCA
>DLHV01000129.1:0-4550 GCA_002483395.1 Chloracidobacterium sp. UBA7659
CGATTTCGGAAAATTGTGTGGCTGGCGGCAGATCGGGATTTAGCCGCGCAATAAGGTTAAAAGCGTGCAGGCGGTTGATAAAAAGTTTGAAGACGCGACGTGTTCCGGCTGTTTTGCCCGAGTGTCAAAGCAATTTAATGAGCAAGGCAGCGGAAATCGACAAAAATCCAAAGATTGCCTTTGTGCTGAAAAATTTTCCTAAGCTTTCTGAGACCTTTATCGCCAGCGAGATATTCAGGCTGGAGCGNNTCGGCGTCGATTTGAAGTTGCTAGTTATCAAGCCATGGGGCGAGTCATCACATCACCCCGTAATAGACAAGATCAATGCCGAACCTTTTTACCTGCCGGCAACTACTTCCCTTTCCGAGACGACTCTGGCGAAATGGCTAAAACTGCATTTGCCGGATTTTTGGAGTTCGGTCGTGACAGTTTGCAAGAAAAACCCGCTTGGTGTTCTAACGGCGGCCCATTTTGCTTTGGGCCAATCGATCCGGGCACGCCGGNNGCCACGAAAGGTCTATCTCAAGGAATTCCTGCAGGCCGCGGCAGTGGCTGAGCAGATTCTGCCGGATAAGGAGATAAGGCATATTCACGCGCACTTCGCACACGGCGCGACGACGGTTGCCTGGATGGCCGCGATGATGACGAACCTGGAATTTTCTTTCACCGCCCACGCCAAAGATATCTATCTCAAATCCCTTAATCCAGCCAATTTGCTCGCGCGAAAAATGGATGCAGCAAAGTTTGTCGTAACCTGCACCGAGGCAAACCGAACGCACCTCGAAGATCTCAGCAGAACGCCTGTACATTGCATTTATCACGGTTTGACTGTGGATTTCGTGGACTTGATCAATGGATCAGATGCTCCGAGACATGAGCGCAATGGACACATTCGGGCGTTGGCGGTTGGCCGGCTCGTCGAAAAGAAGGGCTTGGACACTTTTGTCGAGGCGTGCGGAATTCTAAAACGACGCAATGTGAATTTCGAGGCAGTGATAGTGGGCGAAGGAGGTGACTCGGAATCGAAGATCCGTAGGTATATACGCGAAAATGATTTGTCTACACATGTTTGTTTGGCTGGTGCTATGCCGCAAACTCAACTTTTTGCTGAGTACGAGAGGGCTGACGTATTCTGCCTTCCCTGCCGGATCCTGGAGAACGGCGACCGTGACGGTATCCCGAACGTAATGGTCGAAGCGATGGCGTGCGGCGTTCCAGTCGTGACAACAGATGTCTCCGGGATTCCCGAGGTAATCAGCGATGGCAAAAATGGTTTGCTCGTTAAGCCGGACAATGCCGTCGCCCTTGCCGATTCACTCGAAAAAATATATCTAGACAAATCTCTCGCGGCCCGTCTTTCTCGTGCAGCGTTGGAGACTGTGAGGGAAAGGTTCAATGGCGAAGTCTCGGCCCTGAAGCTGGCAAGGTTATTTCACCAAAGCACCGGCGCTGAATAGAAAATGCTNNAAAAAATAAACCTGCCATCCAGGCGACCCGGCATCGGAAGATCTTCTGCGTTATTGAACAATCATATAAGGATCGTGAGATCGCCGATGGCGTCTGTGAAGGACGCTTTGATATTGCTGGAACAAAACTTGATCTGGGACGTCACGTAGACTGGCTCAGAAATCCGCGAGAGGAGGACATCGAATGGCAGATCGAGTGGCACAAATTTTACTACGGGCTTGATCTGGCCAGTTCATTCGCGGAAACGGGTGATCCTAAATTTCTGAGGATGTGGGAAAACTTGGTGCGATCGTTTATCCGCCAGGTACCGGTCGAATTCGCATCGACCGATGTTTTGGCACGGAGGATCCAAAACTGGGTGTATGCCAGGCAGATTTTTGCGGACGCGAACCACTTCAAAGGCTTTTCAGACGATTTTGAGGGGGAACTGCTGGCCAGTATCGATTCTCAGGCAGGATATCTGCGGAACAACCTTACCGTTGAACGCAATCATAGAACCCTCGAACTTTACGCTCTTTTCATTGTCGCACTGGCTTTTCCTCAAATGGGACACAAGGGCGAGACGCTGCGGTTTGCTATGGATGGGCTTACCGAAAACCTGTTGACGGACATCCGTCCGGACGGCGTGCAGCGGGAGCAGTCTACTCATTATCATTGCACGGTCTTGCGTTCGTTCTTGGGCGCAAAAGAAAATGCACGCCGTTTCGGTTTGAAATTTTCTGATGAATTCGACGAGCGATTATTAAAAGCCTGCGAATATGCGATGCACATTCACCGTCCGGACGGAGAGATTCCAGCGTTCTCCGACAGCGATACGGGAAGCTATCTCGATCTTTTGAAGCTTGCTGGGAATATCTTTTCACGGCCAGATCTTCTTTACGCCGGGGCGTCAGGTAAGGAAGGCACGGCTCCTGAAATATCGAATGTGAGTTTCACTGAAAGTGGCTATTTCATTCAACGAAGCGGCTGGGGCACGGGCGAAACATCCTTTGCTAATGAAAACTTCCTGATGTTCGACTGCGGCCCGGTAGGCGACGGGGGACACGGACATTACGATCTGTTGAATGTCGAGATCTCGGCTTGCGGCAAGCCGCTCATCGTTGACAATGGACGCTTCACGTATGCCGAAAACCCGGATCTTAACTGGCGGCATTTCTTCAAGGGANNNNCGTGGTAAGCCAAAGGGCAAGGTTGCACAAGGGAGATTCATCGAGCGGATCCGTTTGCCGAATCTCGACGTTTTATGCGGCAAAGCTCTGAGCGCGAATTATGAGGTTGTGCACACACGCTGTATCTTCTTTATCCGCAACAAATTCTGGCTGATCGCGGACGACCTGGTAGGTGAAATATCCCACCGTTACGATTTGAGATTTCACCTCACTCCGGCTGCGTGGAACCGCTGCTCGATCGTGAGAACGCCAACTAACGCCGTGGTTCGCACGCCGGATGTAGCTTTGCTCTTTGAGCGGGACGGCGATCTGTCTATCGAGCCGAACTGGTTCGCGCCGCAATACGGTATAAAGCATCGAGCGCCTTGTATCAGCCTCGTTTCTGAGGCCGAATCTATCAGCTTTTACACACTTGTTGTGCCCCTCTGCTTGAAGGAAACCCTGCCGAGTTTTGCGATGACAAAGGTGGGCGCCACAACGAGAGTCGAGATAAACCGGCTTGACGGCGCAGGCGAAATCTTAAGTTGGACCCTGACTAATGAGCGTCTTGAAAATTTGAGACTGATTCGACAATAAACGATGAACTTTGCAGCCACCCGACAATCATTGCTCGCCCCTGACGCTAACGTACCGCATCGGGATGCTCTTCTCGATTCAAAACTTATCGGGCACCGTCTCTCGATTGAGTTTCGCAGGTGTGGGATGCCTGCAATCGACGAATGCGAACTTGCGCGCGTGAAATATCGGTTCGATTCAAGCCTCCGCGTTTTATATGATCTGCGATGCGCCGAACAGACGGTGAAAGTGGCTACGCGGACTTTCAAGGCCAAGCGGCTGGCTGAAATTCGGGCACAAAAGCGGTTGAACGCTACGGCAGATTTATACTCGCTTCCCGATTTTCTTGATGAAGAGCTAGGAACGGCATTCTGGGTTTTTCCGAATGACAGGAAAATCTCCAATCTAAGTGTTTTGTCGTCGATTCCCGCGAATCTAAACATCCCCGGGTATATCTGGACAACAAGCCGTGTCGTCGCGTACGCACCCGAAAAGTGTGCGACGGCTGAATGCATCGGCGAAAACGAAGAGGTCGTTGCATACGCCAAAGTGTTTTCGGGCGATGCGGGACGCAAGATCGTCGGGATCTATGAATATCTCCACGAGATGTATGTACTGCTTCCGCGGGTTATAAGGTATTCGGAATTCCATCGGACCTTGCTCCTGGAAGCGGTAAAAGGCACGCGGTTGGCGGATTTGGAAGCGAGTTCAGCGACAATCTATCGAAAGCTTGGGTCATCGATCGCACGGCTTCATCAGGTACGGCCGCATGCAGATTTTCCCCGATTCAATCGGCTTGAAACTAATGAAATGCGGAGTTCTCTTCAGACAATCATGAATGTACGTCCAGACGTCGCGGTTCAAGCTGCAAATCTACTTGAAAAGATATCTGCCTATTCGATCTCTGATGAGCCGGGTGTTTGCCTTCACGGCGATGTCCATCCGAAAAACGCAATCTGGAACGATGGAGCCCTTACTCTGATTGACCTCGACCAGGTGTCCACCGGACCCGCGGCCGCTGATATCGGGAGTTTTCTCGCTGGATTGCAATACAGGGTATGTGTCGGACAGATGTCTCCCGAGCATCGAGCTGACATCGCGAAGAACTTTCTTGCGGGCTACGCGGAAATTCGTCCTTTGCCGTCAGGAGAATCGCTGCGACGGCATACAGCGGCTGCACTTTTTGCCGAACGGGCTTTACGGGCAATTACCCGAGTTCGCCTCGAAGGCTTGGAAAATATGAGCCGTATTCTCACCGCAGGCGAAAACATTTTGATGGGAGAGGGCCTATGAACTTCGTAACGACACCTATTACGGATTGTAACTTGGCGACGGTGGCCGGGCTGATGGCGGAGTACC
>DLHV01000129.1:4574-18713 GCA_002483395.1 Chloracidobacterium sp. UBA7659
CCTTATTACGCAAAGGTATATCCGTCGAAGTTTTTGCGGCGGGGACGCGGTGAAGCCATAGACGAGATAGGGCGGGAATTTTGGAAGCTTGCCGAAGCGGGCGAATTCAACTTCCGAGTTGCGCGGCCTGCCGGGTGGGATACTGTCGCTTTAGCATTGTGGAATGAAGAACTCATCGGCTCACCCTCAATCGAAAGGTTAAGGAGCGGCCGGGGTGAACAAGTTGTACGCGAGATAGGAAGAGCGATTGCACTTATAGCGGGCAGCCGGATTAAGCCAAAGCGGGTTTTCGATTATGCCGAACAGTTGAAGGACACCGCCGAATTCGCTCAAATCCTCGTCAGAAGATTTCCAGGGTTGACCTCGACGGTTAAGTTTCTCTTAAGAACTTTCGAAAAGGTTGATCTGCCCGAACGAGGTCTCACACCGATTCACGGTGACATGCATATCGATCAGTGGCTGACAAATGGGGAAGAACTCGGACTTCTTGATCTTGAAGACGTTTCGCTCGGTCATCCGGAACGCGATCTCGCTTTTTTTGCTGTTCAGATTGAATCTGAGTATGGCACGGAACTCGATCACGCGGTGCTGAACGCCGTGCTGATGGACGGCTACCAATCGACGGGCTCGCGGCCGCACGAGAGACTATTGAGGGTTTATGCGGCCAATAAATGGCTTTCAAAGGCTTCGAAGTTAAGCGACGTTGTTTTGGCAAAAGTTTTTCTACGCCGGGCTTTCAACTGTCTGGAAATTCAGAATTCTGGTTCGGCCAGAGCATCCGGATCTCGGATTATTGCCCATGTAATTGACCTTTAAGGAAGCAGCACATAATTCAATCAATGAAACAGTCGTCGAGCAAATTTAGACAGATCGTGATCGCCCACCTTTTGGCGCGAAAGTGGAACTTTGCTGTTGCGGTTCTCTGCACTCTTACACTATCAGCCGTGGAACTTCTCCGGCCGTGGACATTAAAAATCATCGTCGACAACATTCTATTATCACATCCTCTCCCGCCGTTTCTGGCGGTTCTGACGGAAACGTTTGAACGCCAGAAGACGCTTTCTGTAGTCCTTGTCGCTTCGACCGTTGTCCTAATCAGCGTCATAAAAGGTGCGTCTACCTATTCTCAAGTTTTCCTTACTTCACGAATAGGTTTTCAGCTAGCGCACAAGCTGCGTAGCGAACTATTCACGCATCTCCAACGGCTTTCGCTCTCCTTTCACAAACGAGCGGAAACCGGCGAGCTATTGACCAAAGTTACGACTGACACGAACAACCTCCGCGAAGTATTCTCCGAATTTGCTCTTAATTTTGCGAGCGAGGCGGTAACTCTAGTTGGAATGATCGTGATCATGTTTTTAGTCGATTGGCGGCTGAGCCTGATCGCATTAACGACGTTCCCTCTCCTCGCTTTTATCTCATGGTACAGATTTCATGCAATTCGAGAATCCGCCCGGCGACAGCGAAGCGCCGAGGGTAAGATCGCGTCAAAATTGCATGAAATTCTCAGCTCTGTTCTTGTTGTGCAGGCCTTCGGCCGCGAGCGTTACGAGGAGGAGCGATTTGAATTGCAAAGCGAAGCGACGCTGGACGAGAGTATTCGGACGGCCCGACTCGAGGCGGCGTCATCTCGTGCAGTTGATATCGTTAGTGCCTTCGGTCTGTTCGGGGTGTTGGTTTTCGGCTCGTTGCAAGCTCTCGAAGGGAAGATATTACCTGGAAGCGTTCTGGTTTTTGCCGCCTATGTAAGCGGCATGAATGGACCGATTCGCTCCCTTGCCAAGCTTTCGGCGAAGATCTCAAGAGCAATGGCAAGTGCTTCGAGGGTTAGTGACGTTTTGTCGATCCAGCCGGAGGTGGAGGACAGACCGGACGCCATCGCCGCGAATGACCTAACAGGTGAGATCACGCTTAAAAATGTTTCGTTTCACTACGGCGATCAGAAACCAATACTGGACAACATATCTTTTACGATACCGGCGGGAAAAACTGTCGCTCTTTTGGGAATGTCCGGTGCGGGAAAATCAACGATAATCAGCCTTATTCTTCGGTTCTACGATGCGACGAGCGGCTCGATCATGGTAGATTGCGTCGATATCCGAGATTACAAACGCGAATCGCTGCGGGGCCAGATCGGACTTGTTTTGCAGGACACAATCCTGTTTGGCGCAACCGTTCGTGAAAACATAGCTTACGGAAAGGAAAACGCCGGCGAAGACGAAATTATTTTGGCGGCAAAAGCCGCTAATGCGCACGATTTCATAATAAAACTCGACAAAGGCTATGACACGGTCCTCGGAGGCAGTGGCGGTACTCTACCAGGCGGGCAGCGCCAACGTTTGGCTATCGCTCGGGCATTCATCCGCAATTCCCCAATATTGATTCTTGATGAGCCCATGACCGGGCTCGACATTGAAAGCGAAAAAGCCCTGCGCGATGCGATGCAGCGATTACTTCGCGGCAAGACATGCCTGTTTATTACGCACGATCTGCGGGCCGCCGCGTCCGCCGATTCGATCCTAATGCTCGAAAACGGACGCATTACCGAACAAGGAACACATCAAGATCTGCTCCGGCGCAGCGGCAAATATCAGGGGCTCTTTTTGGAGAAGAACAATGTGATCGTCGCAACGCAATCGGCCAATTAGTCGCTGCGAAATAGATTAGAGGGGCAGGTTTACGAATAAAACGATGTATGAAAAGCCAAAAATCTTATTTTACTGCCAGCATTCACTCGGGATGGGTCACCTCGTGCGATCGTTTGCGCTCGCTGAAAGCCTAAGCACGGAGTTTCGTGTTCTGCTCCTAAACGGCGGGAAGTTACCGAGAAGGATGAGCATTCCGGCGGATGTTGAAGTCCTGAATCTTCCGCCGCTCGGAATCGACGAAGAGGGCAAGCTCGCGAGTCGTGACAGGCGGCGGACCGTCGATCAAGCTCAGGCGATCCGTAAGAAACTGATTCTTCAAACATACCGTGCCGAAAAGCCCCAAATTGTTCTAATCGAACTCTTCCCTTTTGGCCGCAAAAAATTTGCCGGGGAGCTTCTTCCATTGCTCGACGAGGCGAAAGGGAGATCGAAGATTGTATGCAGTGTAAGGGATATTCTCGTCGGCAAACGTAAGGACCAGGTACGACATGACGCCCGCGCGATCGAAACGGCCAATCGCTTTTTCGACGCGATCCTGGTTCATTCCGATCCAGGGTTCGCTCAGTTGGGCGATTCGTTTCAAACCAATGTGCCACTGAACGTTAGGGTCTTTTACACGGGTTTCGTCGCACCGAATTCACCGGTTTCTGGGAAAGAAAAGACTGAAACCGCCGTTCGGAAGGTCATCGTTTCGGCGGGCGGCGGTGTGGTCGGTAAAGAAATTCTTTGTGCGGCGATCGAAGCGCACAAGATCCTCTCCAAGCGGTTCCGCGTTGAGACGACCATCGCTGGTGGATTGTTCTTGCCAGAGACAGACTGGATATATCTTCAGGGCCTGACAATTAAAGAGAAGGGCCTGAAATTGAAGCGGTTCATTCCGAATTTGCGCGAGAAAATGCGTTGCTCGGATGTTTCCGTCAGCCAATGCGGTTACAACACAGCCCTCGACATCGTTTTGTCCGGTGTTTCGGCCGTAGTCGTGCCGTTCGGAGACGGCCACAGCGAGGATGAACAGACAAAACGAGCCAAGCGGCTTGAGGAGATCGGGGCACTGAGGGTTTGTGAAGACCCGACCGGGGAGGGTTTGGCTCGCGACATCGAAAAAGCTTTTGAGTTTCGCCCGAAAATGGTTTCCCTCGATTTTAACGGTGGGGCGGCTTCGACAAAAATCGTCAAGAACTTGCTGCCGGGAAAACGTCAGGCAGCCTGTTGGCTTGAACCTGTGAAATACGCCCTTAAAAATCGAAAGAAGCCGATCAAGATGTTCTTCCGTGACGATGACGCAGGGATCGATAATGTAAGGCTTCTAAAATTGTTAGACGTTTTTGAAAGCTTCGCGACACCCCTTGATATTGCGGTTATTCCGAAGGCGGTTTCGACAGCTTTTGTTGACGAATTACGTGGGCGCATCGAGGCGAGTCCCGAACTTATCTCTATTCACCAACATGGTTACGAACACGTGAACCACGAAACAAAAGGACTTAAATGCGAATTCGGCCCCGCGCGAAATAAAGCACAGCAGTTTCTTGACATTGTCGGCGGGCGCCGTATTTTGAAGGACTTCTTCGGCGAACTGTCGCAGCCGATCTTTACGCCGCCGTGGAACCGATGCACCCGTGAGACCGGCGAGGTACTAGTTGAAGCCGGATTCATGGTTCTATCGCGCGAATCGCACGCGGAACCCCTCAGCATTCCAAGTCTGAAAGAAATTTCCGTTTCGATCGACTGGTTCGCAAAACGCAAAGGCGTTCCGCTTACCCGGGAACAGATTGGAATATTGATGGCGAGCGAAATCAAGTCGCAAAGTACGGTTGGCATCATGCTTCATCATGCTCTGATGGATATGCATGAACGTGACTATTTAAGCGAGTTGCTCGATCTGTTTGCTCAATCTGAGGCGGTCGAAAAGCACTCAATATGGAGCTCTCTGGATGCGCCCAGTTGACCGCGAAATTCCTTGCCCACGTTTTTTGACGAATAAGAAATCAAGGAGTAGTTATGAATTTCAGACCATATATTTTGACAATCGCGATATTAATGTTCGGAACGTTCGGCGTAGAGGCGCAAGGCAAATCGGCAAACTCTACTGTCGTTGCTAACGATCCATCAGCGACGGGTCCGGTTAAACCGGTTCCAGGGAAGGACGATTGGACGAAAACGTGGAGTGTCCTGATTACTTTTAACACCATTTTTAATAGCAATCTCGAGCACGATCCGGCACCGGTTCGCGCTGCAGGTTTTGCTCCGTCGGTAGTCACAGGTTATCAGGTGCGTTCAAAACGTCATCGCGCCCGCTTTATTTACGGTCTTTCTGGTTCGCGCTACACTCGCAGCACGGATCTGAATCGAATAGGACAGTATTTCGGAGCATCGTATCGGCTTTCGCTCGGCAGTTGGAGTTGGGAAACCGAAGGCGAAGCGATCTTGAAGGGCACAAACGATGACCGCGAAACGAACAATCAATTTATCGGAACTCAAAAAATAGGTTATCGCTTCGACAGCAAAACGCGGGCGAATGTCTATTTTGCTTACCGCTTAAAACGTTTCATCCCGGAGGATGCCGATCGCAACTCGGTCAACCCAATGTACGGCTTCAAATTATCACGTCAATTCGGCGAAAAGGCGGACTGGGATATCGGCTACCGCTACGACGAGAACCGCGCCCAGAATCCGCGACAAAGCTATGTCCGCTCAACGTACGACACGAGCTTGAAATATCAGGTTACGAAAGGAGACTTGCTGAAGGCGGGCTTTACGTTTAAGCCGCGTCTTTACTCCCGGACTCTGAAGGTTGACGACCTTCGTGTGCCGCGTCGCGACCGCAAATACAGTGTCGATCTAAGTCTCCGCCACAACGTGTCTGATCGGCTGAGTTTCGATTTCGGCTACGCCTTCGAAAAGCAGACCTCAAACGATATAGAAAAACTCTACAATGACCATCAATTTAGTTTTTCGCTCTTCTACCGTTGGGGTAACGGCGAGACAATAGAGCCATAAAATGAGATATCCCTTGTCAAACGGTTTCACGCAGGATCTTCGCGAGCCACACGTTATTCCGATGAGGAAGGACAGCTCAGCCTACTGAATAAGTGTAGTAATCGAATGAGCGAGTTCGATGCGGGTGAGTGTTCGGCTTGGGTTGAACCGGTTGCTGTTATCCAAAACCAAATAGCCATTCTGCAACGCGACCGCGACATAGCCACGAAGAGAAACCGGAATCAGTGTAGCGTCTGCAACGTTTACGGGCAGGGTTGCGGTGGCAGCCTGCCCGTCAAGATTGGCCGACTTTACAAACGCAACCGCCGCGACCAGCCTCGATGCTGAATTGTTAGGATAAAATCTGCCGCCGGTTGAAGCATCATACAACAGCTTGCCGCTTTGATTGGATTGAACGCTCTCAACCGCATTTCGTGTGTAACGGTCCTTGACATCCGAAAACATAGCGATTCTCGCGACATACTGTGAAACCAGCCCGCTCCGGACAAGTGTATCGGCCAGTTCGGCTCGCGTGACCGCGAATCCCGGATTGAACCGCCTACCATCTGGAAGGATCAGATTCGCCAAAAGGCTTTGCTCGGCCTCCGCCAGCATCGTCGGCGATAACGCAGCCAGATCCGACAAATTTGGGTATTCGACGCGAGTTACCTCAACCGCGCCAAAAATATTTTGAGCAGTACCGACAACACCCGTGTGCCTTACATCGCTCCGAAGCATCTGGCTGGCCGGATTCCGCAATACTATCTTCTCGCGGCGGCCGGTCAATCCCGGCAGGTTCAGACTATTCGATTCGCCGGCCAGGCTGTTATTCACGCCGTATAACTTCAAGCCAAAATCATTAACGCTCATGTCCCAAGAAACGTTAACGCTTGCCTGCACTGTATTTTGCGGGATGGTGATGCTAGTCGACGAGGTAATATTCGGATATACCGTTTGGCCGAATGTCTGGGTCGTTGAAGTAATAAATTTGACGGAATTTTTTGTCAGGACAGACCGGAAAGTTCCCATTCGTCTTTCAGGAAATGCTGCTTCCAAAACAGCGGCATAGGTATTCAAGACACCGGCTCCGGCTTCGTGGTAGAAATATTTCGGAAGCGGGGTTGCAGTACGGCTCAAAATGTCCTTGATTTCAGCGGGGGTAAGATTCGGGTTTGCCTCGAGCATCAGCGCGACAGCTCCGGCAACCTGCGGGGCCGAAAACGATGTTCCGCTCGCAGTCGTATAATATGGTATTTCCGCGGGTGTCAACCGCTGTGTATCGGCCCCGGAGATGCCGGTTGTGCCGGTCGATGTTGCAATGCTGCGAAGACTTATCACATTTGAACCCGGTGCGACCAATGACGGGTGCTGGAGCTGGTCGCCAAAATTTCCACGCGATGAAAAGCCCGCAAGGCGTCCAGCCTCGTTGGTAGCCCCGACGCCGATCACCCACGGGGCGGCAGCGTAGGGATTCAGGGTGCCGTTGCCCGAACCGGAATTACCGGCTGAGAAAACAACGTTCACGCCGCGGTCGGTCAACATTTTGGTCGCGATGTTAACGGGGTCGTTGAAATCAAAAACCGTGCCTGCCGAAAAACTGCAATTAACAACACGAACACCATAATTCGGACCTTTTTCCAGCAAATAATCAAAACCCGCCAGCACATGGGTCAAATTAAGGTCGCCAGCGCTCAATCCCAAAAGCCTCGCTCCCGAAGCTACGCCACTGTATCTTCCGCCCGCCGTTTCACCGCTCGCCGCTATCACGCCCGCCACAAAAGTTCCGTGTCCGCCGGCGAGATCTGTATTCGCCAGATTTTCCACCGGGATCGGATTAGTGAAACCCGCCGGGACACTCTGAGCATCCGCAAGGCGAACATTTTGAACGACTCTACCCGTCAGATCGGTGTGTTGGGCGTTGATTCCCGTATCCAGAACCGCGACCGTTACATTTCTGCCGGTCACCGGAAGCGTCGCGTTTTTCGCAAGCAGATCATTGTCGCCGGCGACACGCTGGACGCCGGTCGGGTTGAAATACGGATCCGAATTAAACGTGAGTGTGCGGTTTCCGTAAAGCGATCGAACGCTGGGAAGCTGTGATACGGCAACTAATTGGGCACGTGTTGCCGTAACATAAACCGCGGGCAGAACACGAAAACGCGTGCCGCCGAGAATGCCTATTTGCTGCAACTGAGCAATGTCGGAATCTCTGACCGCTTGGTGATAAACGATGATCGCGTTGATATTGCTGTCGTTGGTGGCTTCGTTTAGACGTAGAGCAAGTTCCGGATCGACGCTTTGAAGCCCCGTTTGGTCGTCGGCCCCGGTCAGCGCAATCCCATCAACACCTGTCAAGGTAATTCCGTCGGCACCCGTCAGAGCGATCCCATCAGCTCCGGTCAGTGTAATGCCATCTGCACCGGTCAATGTGATTCCAGAAGGATCGACCTGGTCGAAGACAACTCCGTTCGAATCGAATCCCGTAACTGAATCAGCTCCAGTCAGCGTGATGCCGTCGGCACCTGTCAGCGTAATGCCGTCCGCTCCAGTCAGGGTGATCCCGTCTGCTCCCGTAAGCGTGATTCCGTTTGGCCCAACCTGCGTCGCTCCGTCTGCGCCGGTTAATGTGATTCCGTCCGCACCGGTTAAGGTAATTCCGTCGGCGCCCGTTAGAGTTATGCCGTTTGGACGCCTAAGGACGATCGAATTGGCAGTGTACTGTGTGCCGTCCGCACCTGTCAGCGTAATGCCGTCCGCTCCAGTCAGGGTGATCCCGTCTGCTCCGGTAAGAGTGATTCCGTCTGCACCAGTAAGCGTGATTCCGTTCGGGCCGGTGTATGTTGCGCCATCGGCTCCCGTTGTTAATATACCGTCGGCTCCTGTTAAGGTGATGCCGTCCGCTCCCGTAAGTGTTATTCCATTTGATCGAGTATTGAGAAAGCCGTCGGCGCCGGTAAGAGCAATACCGGAAGTTCCGATGTAATTAACACCATCGGCACCCGTCAATGTAATGCCGTTCGATTTGACTATATTAATTCCTGCGCTGATTGAACTAGCGGTAAATACAAAGAGCAGGATTAAGCAAAGGGCCTTTCTCATCAGGATCGTGGGCTAAATCATTAAGAAATAGCTAACTGCAAGAACTGTATCGTTTTACTACCTTCAGTGTATTAAAATCGGACAAGTATTTAAGGGGGCGATCCGATAATACGCTATCGCCCCATAATGTGCAAATTTCATTCCTAATTTGCAGGTTCCTTGCGATTTACCGGCTTGCTTTTAGCAGGTTGATCGCTGGTAGCCGGTTGATTGCTTAGCTGCAATTGAAAAGTCGCACCCTTATCTACCCTGAGATTTTTATTCGGTGTCGAGAGCGTGGTTGAGCTGTTAGCCGAACCGCTCACGGAATTCGAAATCTGTATGCCGTTCAGCTTTTGTCCAACAGCATCCGTTGTGCTTCCGAGTGTTTGACCAGCAGTGTTGGCTACGCCGCCGACCGTTTGTGTTGCCGTGTTCGCAAGCCCTCCAACGGCGTTGGTAACACCGCCAACCGTGCCGCCAACGCCGCCGAGAAGGCCGCCCCCGGATGAACCGCCGCTCGATGTAGATGCGGATGACTGGGAAGACCCGGACAAAGTTGAGTTCAAAGTATCATCGGCCGAAGCCGTTGCCCGGGCATAGGTTATTGAAACTATCGACGCCGTTATCGGAGCCGCCAGGTTTTTGCCTTCGACGCGATCGAACACCATACCGATCTTCGACATCGAGTTATCCTTCGAACGCTGCTGGACTTCGGTGATCCGCCCGATGAGGTTGGTGCCTTTCGGTATTACGGTTTTACCCTCTTCCTTTATCGCCTTGGTTGTCCTCAGAACGACTTCGTCGCCAACCTTAGCTTTCTTAACGTCAATTGTATTCTGTAGCTGAGCGTCGACGGCCGCATTAGTCGCCGAAGAAAAAACCTGCCCGCCTTGAATTGTGGAAGCGGTGCTGCCGACCGATCGGGTTGATGTGCTCGTTTGAGCAATACAAATGATCCCGGTCGCTAAAATCAAGCTGAAACTTAAATAAAACTTCTTCATAGTTACTCCTTGGTTTGGCAATCCTAAGGCGATTGCGTAATTCAAAATTTGATTTGGGGTGAGTCCTGGTCTATTCATTTTCAAACCATCGCCACTATATCCGGGGCGCCTTGAGAAAAACTTGAGTTTTCAGCCGTTCGTCAGAGAAAATTCGTCATCTCCCAACCGAACTCAAGTTTTTCTCAAGATTTATTTACTAACTTGGTTGCGTTATGACGATGACTTTTTTCGTAAACGACAGTTTCGATTCGGATGATAATTTTTTCCCGCGGGATGCCGGCAGCAATAAGGCGTGCCAAAAGTTCCATATCTTTGAGGAAAAGTTGTCTATTCCCGAATTCGATGGCATTCTTCAAAGGCCTCGGCTCGACGAGATGATCGACAAATCCTTGTCGCAATTCGGCGCGACGCTTATCTCTGGAAGATCGGGCACCGGAAAAACCGCCTTGGCCGCCGATTTTGCAAGGAATCGAAGCAAAGTAGCATGGTATTCCGTCGAATCGCCGGACATTGAATGGAAAGCGTTCTCACGATATTTTTCAGCCTGTTTAAGCCGCTTGCTGGCGGGTAATTCGCGTCCATCACTGTGTATTACGTCAAGCAGCGACGTATCGAAGGGGGCCATTGCTCAATTTCTCGCGGACATTTTTGCAAAGATAGATGCCGATCCCGGGCGAGAACCGCTGCTTATTGTGCTCGACGACCTGCACCACTTTTTCGATGCTCCGTGGTTCGGTGAATTTTTCAACCTGCTGCTCTATTCCCTGCGGGAAAACNNTTTGCTGCTATGCCGAAGCCGCCCGCCAAATCCGCTTTGGCGGCTGCGTTCTAAACAGATGCTGAATGTGATCGATGAAAAGCTGCTCGCCTTCAACTGCGAAGAAACCACGAAGTTCTTTCAGTCCCTTGGTTTACCCGTAAAGACTGCACTAAAAGCCCACGCGGATTCCTTCGGACGAATCGCCAAGGTCAGGCAGATCGCAAGCCGAATACGCGCCTCGATGTGACGCATCCTTTGAAAGCTTCTCGGTGGCTTTTGCGCTAAATTGCTCTGCGCCTTTGCGTCTTGGCGGCTTTGCGTTAAATTGTCCTTGCAATGCAGCCATCGAACTTTTTTCTGCGAACCAAATTGCTCCCGCCGCGCGCCGTTTCCGAGCTTCTCGAACGGCCGCGTTTGACCGACAAGTTGCGGGCGAACCTGAGTGCTCCGATGACGATGGTTGCGGCCGATGCGGGATGCGGAAAGACCACGCTGATCGCCGATTTTGTCCGTTCCCAGGCTCGCCCATCCGTCTGGTATCAGCTCGATCACACCGACGCGGACCCGATCGTCTTTTTAACTTATGTAGCAAAAGGTATAAAAGAGATCGAACCAGGATTCGGCGAGGCAATTTTTCCCTATCTTACCGCGGCCAATGAGGAGCTGGTTCGGTTCCCTGAACGCGCGNNAATAAACGAGATCCTGGAATCCGTCGAACAGCCCTTTATTCTTGTTCTTGACGATTACCACCACATTGGCCGTGACACGATTGTTCACAAACTGGTTGACCGGCTTTTGCAATACTCTTCGGATCTCGTTCATTTGATAATAACTACCAGAGATCTGCCGCCACTTGCGATCATGCGCCGCCGCACGCAGTCCGCGGCGTTGATAATTACCCGTGAAGATCTGCTTTTTACCGACGAAGAAGTGCGGGAGCTGTTTCATCAAACACTAAACGTCGACCTAAAAGATCAAGAAATAAGCGAATATCGCGGCCGTACACACGGTTGGATAACCGCACTTCAGCTTGTCAGGCAAATTGCCGAGCAGGAGATCCACTCGCACGCGGTGGGAAGTCCGCTCGACCTTCATAACATCCTTCAGCAATCGGAAAAGGACATTTTTGATTATTTCGCCGAAGAAGTGTTTTCGCGGGAACCGGACGATACACAGAAACTCCTGATGAATCTTTCACTGCTCGATTCGCTCCAGCTCGACACGTGCAGCGCTCTCTTTCCAAATCTCCGGTGCTCCGCGTCGCTGCCTGAATTGGAGCAAAAAAATGTTTTTCTGACTGTTGCCGGCGACTCAAACGTGGCTGAGGAATACCGATTTCACCCGTTATTTCGCGAATTCCTGCGTCGCCGCCTTCGTTCGGAGATTGGGCAGGCCCGCGTTTTGCAGGAGCGCAATCGGATCGCGGACTTTTTTCTGGTGGGCAAACAGTGGGAAGTGGCGCTTCCCTATCTGCTAGAAGCGCAGAATTACAGCCACGCGGCTGAAGTTATAGCCGACATCGGACAAGATTGGATAGCTTCCGGTGCTTTTATTTCGCTTGACCTTATAGCCGAAAAAATCCCCGTTGAATTCCTGGAAAAGTTTCCGCGTTCACTTCTGCACAAGGCCGAGATTGCACGTCTTCAGGGTGAGATCGAAAAATCATCCGGCTTATTGAAGCGAGCGATCAAATTATTGCACGAGAACGCCGATGCAGAGGGCGAGGCTGAATCGCTTCATTCTCTAGCCAGCCTTGCCCGTCGCAGGGGACGTCATTCCGAAGCGTTTGAGCTTTTGGACAAGGCCGAAAAACTCGTCCCTCACGATTCCGAAACATTTCTCAAGTGCGCGAACACGCGTGGGCTTTGTTTGATCGTAGAGGGAAATTGGACGGACGCCGAGCACCAATTCCGCATCGCCCTTGAGATTGCCGAAATGCATGCTAATGAACATTACATCCGGCTTGTTACGCATAATCTAGCCCTCGGCCCGGGTTTTCGCGGAGATTTTGGCGAGGCTCTCCGATGGTTCAAACGCATATTCCGCGATGACCAACCCGACAAGCAGCTTCCGCAGGAGGCCATTGGACATTTGAACGTAGGGAGACTGCATCTGTATCGCGGCGAGTTCGACGAAACTGAAAAACATCTCGCACTTGCCCTCGAACTTTGCCAACTCTACAATCTTCGATTTCTTCGCGGAGAGATCTTTGAGGCTTACGGGAATTTTTACCGCGAAAAACGCGACTTCAATCATGCGGAAGAGTTTTATGAGCGTGCGCTCAATGCCTATGACGAGGCGGAGATTGACGTTTCTTTGAAAGAATTGAACGAAGAAAGGTCTACCTTTTACCGGCTTCGCGGCGATTATGCCAAAGCGCGTGCTTTATTGGAGAATTTGATCGAAGCCCGCGAAAAGGCGAAGAATGAGATCGGCGTCCATACCGCCAGGCTTCGACTATATCAGGTGTGTTTGGACGAGTCTCAGTCCGAAGGCCTCATCGGAGGGATTGAAGAAGTGCTCGCGTTTTTTAATCGTCAAAACCACTATTATGACGAAGCTCTTGCCTCGATGCTTCTTGCGGAAACGTATTTTGCTTTGGACAAACACAAAGAAATGATCGAGCCGCTGCAGCGTGCCCTCGATCTTTCGGCGCGTTTCGATTACGAATACTGGCTGCGAAGCGAGATCCGCCGTAATCCCCGGATTTTCGGGGACGAGGAAATATTCGAGAAGCTGCCGCTTGACCTTCGGGAAGAAGTGGAAGAAGGCATGAGGAACGAGGTGACAGCCGTTAGCGGAAAGACTCAGATTCATCCCTCGTCCGTACCGCATCCCTCGCCAACGGTTACCGATCTTACGGTCAAGGTTCTCGGGCATATAGAGATCTTTCGTGATGCCTTAAAACCACTTGCCGATTCGTGGACGACGCGGCGGGCTCGCGACATTTTCTGTTATATCGCCACCAGCAAACACCGCCGTGTCGCAAAAGAATTGCTGATCGAAGCCTTCTGGCCCGGCGAAGACCCGGAAACGGTCCTGAAGAACTTTCACCCGACGATCTCGCACATAAGAAAAGCCCTCAACAGCGGGCAGTCGTTCAAGCAGACCTTCCTTGTGTTTCGCGACGGAGCGTATCAGCTAAATCCGGAGCTTTCCTATCAGATCGACTCCGAGCGGTTCGAGCGTCTTATCGCCGAAGCCGAAACCGCCAAACGCGAAAAGAACACAAGGCAGCTACGTGAAAANNACGCGCTTTACCGCGGCGAGTTCATGGCTGGCATCTATGAAGACTGGGCCGATGAACGTCGCCATTTTTACGCCGAACAATTCTCGCGTGTCCTCAATGCCCTCGCAAAATTATCCTTCACCGAGAAACGCTGGGCCGCCGCGCTGACATACGCCAACGAGATCATCCGTGACGATCCGTATCGCGAGGACGTTCATCGCCTCGTCATGAAGATCTACGCAGGCCAGGCCAAGCCCGCGTCCGTCAAACAGCACTTCGAAGAATTGCAGGAATTGCTAAAAAAAGACCTCNNCCTCGGCATCGAACCCGCCGCCGAAACCTGCCGTTTGTTTGAGGAGTTAGTTAAGTAGCAGCTTGTTAAGCTCTCTTCCTTGCGGAGACTGTCGGGAAAATCAATTTTCGGGTTTTAGCTCCGCTAGGAGC
>DLHV01000129.1:18738-26275 GCA_002483395.1 Chloracidobacterium sp. UBA7659
CATTCGGCTCCTCTGGAGCCATTACGGATCAAATTACTCATTTTCCCGACAGACTCCTTACGAAGGAGGGGTGGGCTTCCGCTGAGGGTGATTCTTTCTGGTGGCCGCGTTTCGCGGACGGGGGTGGTACGACCAGGTTCATCACGCGCAATCAACCGCGAATTGCACAAATTCGCTGTGGCTTCTTATTGGCGGAACCGGTCATTTTCGCACTTCCCAAATACGTCCTGTGCCTCTTAGTCGGTAGTCATTTACGGGAACGCTCATCTCCACGTCTCTCATAGCCGGATCGCCGATGATAAGCGTTCCGTCAACGTTCACATCGAAGATGACGATAACGTGCCTTTGAGCCTCCATGATTATCATCGAACCGCCGCGAAGCATGGCGGCGAAACCCCTTGGGCCAACTTGTTGATGCAGTCTGCACCGCAGCCCGAGCCATTCAAGCGGTCTGTCCAGCGTGTCGAACAAGGCCATCTGGCCGAAACGGTAAACGCCTTTCAGCTCCATATAATCCTCAACTTCGCCCATCGTAAAGCTCCGGGGACAATTGAGATTTGCGCCGACCATACAGCAGCAGGCGATCGAACATGTGTCTCTCCGCGTCTGGTGAAAATGAATCGGCCGGCGGTGCGGTGGTACGTATGCGGGAGCCGGAGCCGCCGCTGCGGGACCACGAGCAAATGCTCCCATGTTGTTTGCCGCGCATGTCGGACAAGGTTGTGGGATTCCGTGATAGGGACAGGTTCTGGTCATATATTCGGCCCTCCTTGCCTCGGATATGAACTGGTTTTGTGTTTGGTGACTAAAGCCGGTGTCTGATTCGGTACAATACTCCAACTTCGCCTGTCTACGCAAACCTTCACAAGCGCTACGTACCACATAAGCAATACAAGTGACACCTTCTCAACCGCAACTCACACCTCGCAATGTCTAAGGTTACTTTTCGGCAAACGCAAATTGCATCCGCTTCGCACAATTCTCAAGTCTTTCTCAAGTTTTAATCACACCGCTCAAGTTTTTCTCAATCATCATTAGTTAATCTCGCTGGCAGACGTAAAATTCAAATTTTTTCTGTCAAGGAGATAAGACCGTGAAATTCGATTTAGGACACTATTCTCGCAAAATTGTCAGCACGCTGTTTGCGTTCGCTGTCCTTTGCATTTTGTTTATTAATATTCAGGCGGCAACCCTCAGCCCCGCGTTGGAGAGCCGGTTGAACGGCCTCGCCAACGATGTTTCGCTTGGGGTTGTGATCGTAAGCTTCGACACGCCGAACGGCCTGACATCCGGCCACCTGAACATTCTACGGGGCATCGGTGTCACCCAGGGCGTGACATTTCAAAAGCTTGGGATGGTCGGTGCCGTGCTCAACGCCGGGCAGATCAGGTCGCTGGCGGCAAATGAGGCCGTGCGTTCCATCTGGTCGAACGACCGTCAGGCTTATTACATGAGCCAAGCCCGCGTTCTGGCCGGCGTCGATAAGATTCGTACCGATGCGGCGATGACGCTTCGCAATGGTGGAATGCCGGTTTCGGGTTCGGGCGATTTTTCGGTGCTGGTGATCGATTCGGGCATCGACGCCACACACGCCGACCTTCCGCTCGGCACAAAGATCGTTCAGAACACGCAGCGTGTCGTATCGACCGACGCAGGCAATACGGGCATTACCGTCGGCGGCGTACCGCTGAACGGCTTTACGCCTTCGCTGTCGATCGAGAATGTCCCCAACACGGACACAGTTGGCCATGGAACACATTGTGCCGGCATCGTCGGCGGTTACGGGAGCCGCTCAGGCGGAGCGTATGCAGGCGTTGCCCCCGGCGTCAAGATCGTCGGTTCGGGCGGCGGGGCAGTCATTTTGGTACTCGATGCTCTCGCGGGCTGGGAATACGGCCTTTCGCATCAGGACCTATATAAAATCCGCGTTGTCACTAATTCGTACGGCCCTCTTGGCGGCGGCGAATACAATCCTGAACATCCGTTCATGATCGCCGCCAAACAAGCGTATGAACGGAATATGACCGTGCTTTTCGCGGGCGGAAACGACGGCGCCGCGAAAAACACGCTTAGCCCGTACGCTCAGGCCCCTTTTGTTATCGGCGTCGCCGCCGGAACCAAGGACGGCATGTTGGCGGACTTTTCGTCACGTGGAACGCCGCGCTCGGAGCGTCTTGCCGACGGAAATCCGCTCAACGACAACGATGCTCCCACACTGACGGCACCCGGCAACGGACGCTTCTTCGCGAGCAGCCTCGATCGTTACGGCTTCACAACCGATATCATTTCGGTACGCGCCTTGACGAATCTGACCTCAAACGGCCTCGATGCGGACACGGAGATTCCGGTCGGAATGATTCCCTTCTATACGCAAATTTCAGGAACGTCGATGGCGACACCGTTTGCCGCCGGTGTTGTGGCGTTGATGCTCGACGCCGACCCAACGCTGACGCCGGACGAGATCAAGCAGATCATGACCGAAACGGCGACGGCGATGCCCGGCTATCAGGATTTCGAGGTCGGCGCAGGATATATCAACGCCTACGCCGCCGTCGATAAGGTCTATAACCGCTCGAAGGCATACATGAATTTGTCGAATCCAACCTATAACGCCATATTCGGCGAAGAACGGCCGGCAGCGCAGGCATTCCACCTAGATTTTGATCCGACAGTTTCGGGCACGACATCGGCCAATGCTACGACGTTTAACGTTGAGTCCGGAATCAACGTTCTCGACATGTTCGCAACAGTGGACAGTATTTTTGAGCCGGGCGTCGGCAACTTTGTCGGCATACGCGTCACAAGCCCCAGTGGCACGAACTACTCGACTGCGATCGAAACACCGGTCATCGGCAGCCTGGCACGCGAGATCGTGGTACAAAATCCCGAAGCCGGAACGTGGACGCTCGAAGTTCGCGGTGCACGCGGCCTGGCAGCAGTTCCGCAGGCCTCATCACCGACGCAGATCGCCGCTCCCGGCCCGGTCGACGGAAATGTCGTGCAGATACGCTATATTCTGCCGAATATTCCCGATATCGCCGGGCACCCGCAGCAGTCAGCGATCGAGGCCGCGATCAAGAACCGTTTGATCGATACGTACGCGGACGGCACCTTCCGCCCGAACGCGACCGTGACCCGCGAAGATCTGGCACGCACGCTTGCTTATGACACGCCGCTGCGTCAGTCGCTTGCGTCGACGCCAAGATTCACGGATGTTTCGGGCGATTTCCAAAACATTGCCGAAGCAGTCACTTCGAGCGGTTCCACGCTTCGCGATTTCAATTTCGTCCCGACGGGACTGATGAGCTATTCGGGCGCGTCATTCAACCCTTTGGGATCGGTCAACCGTCTAGATCTTGCAGTGGCTTTCGTAAAAGCGATCGGCGACGACGTTGCGGCTCGGGCACTGGCCGGCTCAACTGTTACAACGGGAGGCGTTGCACTTTCGGACAACACCCAGATCCCATCCGCTCTTCGCGGCTACGTGCAGATCGCGATCAACAAAGGCCTGTTCGAAGCGTTTCCGGCTGAGGTCAGGCAGATCGCACCGGGACAGTTTATTGTCATTCCTGGTCCACGATTCGAACCGGCGACGACCGTCAACCGTGCGACCTTGGCGAGCAAGCTGAACAGTTATCGCCAGTTGTTCTCGACTGGCGGCTAGCAGATCGTTCCAAGCGGGGGCTAGGAACGACTGAGGACGCGGAACCCCGGTAAACGCTGGGTTCCGCGTTTCTTCAAGATTTTCTCAAGTTTTTGGGCCGCCGCTCAACTCTTTCTCAAGACGGGATATCTATAGTGATAGCCATAACAAGATTTACAGATTTCGATAGAGACTTTTGGAGGAAAAATGAAAAGCAAGGTAAAGAAAATCAGCAGAACAACAGGGTTTAGATTGGCGTTGGCCGCGGTCTTCACGGCGGCTCTCACCGCCTCTCTATGGCAGCCGTTTAGCAGTTCGAAAGCGGCTCCTTCGCCAGATCCGGTTACGAAAATGTACCAGCGACCGGCACCGAACTACGATTTGAATTTGACACGCAACTTACAGAATGTGCGCGCCNNCAGGCGATCAGCTAGTGGCTTTGAACAATCTTAGAGCCGCTGCAAATGCCTCTAACATGACGGCCCGCTGGAACGATTTCGGCGGCTCGCCCGACGTGATGTACGACTTCGCGTCGCAGCCCTATTCGGGAGCACCGGAAGAAGCGGGACGGGCATTTTTAAATCAGAATGCCGCTCTGTTCGGATTGTCGGAAGCGAACAACATCCGCGTTTTCAGCCAGCGACAGGCAATGGGTGGAACGCTGATCCGGTTTCAACAGACATTCAACGGGGTTCCGGTCACAAACGGCGGTATCGGTATCGTATTGAACGGAAACAATCAGGTCATCATGGCGTCGGGGCCGTTTTTCCGCGATGTCAACGTCAACACACAGCCGACGCTGACGGCGGACCAGGCAAGCTCCGCAGCCAGTGCCGATCTGAACCGGTTCAGCTTCAATATGCCATCGCATATTTCGAATCTGCTGCAGCCGGGTTTGGACAATCTAACTGAGCAAGCCTCGGCGGTCAATAACCTACAGCCTAGCCTCGGCATATATCCGACGGCTGACGGTTACCGGCTCGTCTGGAAAGTCGGAAAGTTCTCGACCAACCCGTTTGGCCTGTACATGGTAACTATCGACGCTCACACGGGCGAGACGATCGCACGACAGGATTTCGTCAATCATCAAACCGTTCCCGGAGCCGAGACGGCAGATATTTACCCGAAATATCCGCAGATCGACGCGAATTTGAAAGATAACAGCATAATCAGCACCTGCACGACCGGCGGCCGCCAGCACCCGTGCGGACAGGAGCGAGTACTGCTACGCTCGTTCGACCCGACCAACCGCGTTACCGGGTTGAACGGCACACTGACGGGCACGCATGCACTTGTGAACAACACGCTGGCGACAAAACAGCCCTTTGGCCAGGCGGCCCTCGGCACGTGGCATTTTAGCAAGGATGATCCGACGGCTCTCGAAGCTCGGACAAACGAGCAGGACCAATTTGCCGAACCGGCGGAGCACCAGGACGACATCAACGCGTTTTTCTTTGTCACGTATCTGATCGAATACGTTGACTATCTGCACGTCGCGGGTGACAACACCGCGATCGGCGGCGGAGCTTTCCCGGATGATTATCCGAACAAGACTCTGCCGCTTCCGGCCACAGTTCATATTCCGAATATCTACATGGCGCTCGACGCGACGGGCGGCGTGCTGCCAAGCCCGACCGATCCGAATTTAGTGCAGAAGGCCCTCGGTCTCGACAATGCATTCGCGCTCAATCTGACCTCGCTGATCGAAGGCGTAACCTCGACCAAGTCAGCGGTCGTCGTCAACCCGACGTCGTACGGCCACGGTTTCTATTTCAACGATCTCGCGCTTGAAGGCACGGTTCCTTATCACGAAGGAATGCACTCGATCACAAGCCCGATCGCCGGTCTGGAAGGCGGCGATGAAGGAAATGCCCTAAACGAGGGACAGGCCGATATGTGGGCGTTTACGATCACGGACAATCCGTCGTTAGGTGATTACGTCGTTAACGCTAAAGGATATCGTCAGAGATACCGCGATCTTGGACGCGACCCGGACTCGGTCGCATACATCCGCAGCGGACGTTCGACGCTTAAGTATTCGGACATCGGCACGTGGTCCAACCCAGGTGCGTTTGAGGAGCACTATGACGGCGAGATCTATATGTCGACGATGTGGGACATTCGCGAAATGCTAAACCGGATGTATCCGCAGACGATCGGTTACAGGCGGCCGCAGCCAAGAGACGGAGCCGCGCAAAAGGTCATAACCAAGGGCACCAACATCTTTGAGCGTGACTTCCTGGGTGCGATGTACATTTTGGGCACGACTGCCCCGGACACGATGGTGAAATCAAGAGACGCGATGATAATTGCCGATCAGATGCTCTATCCGTCGGACGCGACCGACCCTGATGCTCCCGGCAAACACAGAGCGATGATCGAACAGCTATTTGCCGCAAAAGAGCTTGGCGTAAACGCACGCGAAGTGACAGGCGGCAAGGCGACGATCTCCACGCAGGTGACGCCGTTTGGGGGTCAACAGGCCGCCCCGGTGGTTCCTGAGAACGTTCAGGTCGCGCCGGCTTCGACGAAGAGCTTGATAGTTTCGTGGAACAACGTAGGAGGTGCTCTTGCATACGAGGTACTCAAACGAAAGGCCGACCTTGCCGGTCAGCGTCAGCCAAATGGTGAACGAGCGTTTGACGACGGCGACGCCTCGACCACTGGTTTTCGACACGTTGCCTTTGTGAGTGCAAATCAGCTTTCCTACGAAGACAAGGGACCGATCCACGAAGTATTCGCCGCTGAAGGCCTGAAAAACCTGTTCGACAGCGAATATACCGTCCGGGCGATCGGCGTAAATTCGACAGGCCAGCTTGGATGGTCGAATTTGTCGGGTTCCTCGCGGCCGCTTCAGGTCAGACAGGATCTCACGGCACAGGTCGATTCGGCGATCTCGAACATCAGCTTCACAAGCGGCGTGATGGCGTTCGACAACAAGCTGACCAACGCCCGCGGCGCATTCTCAAGCGATAAGACGATCTATAAGCCGATGGAATTCCAGATCGTCAGCATTTCCAATCCGAGCGTTACGGTCAGGAATGCGGATGCAAATGGAAATACGTTCATCTATGACCAGACGCTTACGCTTGGGCAGATCTCAAGCGCGAAACGGCTTGAGTTTAACGATCCGCTCGCGCAGCTATTCACATTCGACGCTCGGGTTTACGGCAACGCGTTCGCGGGTTCGACTATCGGTACAGGAGAGCAGGGTGGTGACGGCACAAGCGATCCACCGCCGCCGGTGACTTACTCGATATTCCGTGAAACCAAGACCGGAACACTGCTTGGCGGCGAGCCGACATCGGTTGGCGGAACGAGTGCGACGTGGGGCGACCCGGCATTCCAGGGCATAACCTGGCAGGATGTCGACGTGCTGACCAAGGCGGATGCTCTGTCGCTCGAAGCCACGCTGAGCGCGACAACTGTCGATCTCGATTTCGAGCTTCGAACGGTTGACGGCCAGATACTTGACGATTCGGCCGGCTCGACGGCGAGCGAATTNNATTACATTCTGCGTGTTAAAGGCTGGGTAAGCGGGCCGACGACGTTCACCATTGTCAGCGACCAGCTCCTGCCGCAAGGCTCGCCAAATGAGAATGCGGGAACTCGCACCTCAGGCGGTGGCGGCTTGCAGACTGTGGCGACCACGAGTGTCGTCTCAAGGTTGGTTCGTTTCACGGTCAATCCGTTTACGAGAACCGTTTCGGCTCAGTTCCTCCCATAAGGAACAACTCCATATGAGCCATTTTGGCCAGCTGCTTCGGCGGCTGGCCCTTTTCGCGCGTATCTCTGAGAGCAATTCTTGTCAGGCATCGATATCACGCACCTTTCCATCGCATTGCAGAAATACCGGCTGAAAGACGCGTTCGGATTGGAGCCTACGGGCAGAAA
>DLHV01000188.1 GCA_002483395.1 Chloracidobacterium sp. UBA7659
CGCCTGAGGCGCGTGACCTGCACATCGACGCTGCGCTCAAGGCCCGCGCCGGTTTTGCGCGCAAGCTCTTCGCGGCTGATCACATCGCCATTGCGCGCGGCCAGAACGCGCAGCATCGCCACTTCGGCTTCGGTGAGGCGCACCGGTTTGCCGTCGGCGAGCAATTCCCCGCGCTGGGATTGAAACGCAAAGGCGCCAAACCGCACGATTTCAGGCGCTTCCGCGCGGCTGGCGGCGCGGCGCAAGATGGCGTTGATGCGCAACGCCAGTTCCGCCGGCTCGAACGGCTTGGCGATGTAATCATCGGCGCCGATCGTGAGGCCCTTGATGCGATCCTCGGCAAGGCCCCGCGCGGTCAACAAGATGATCGGGACGCGGGAGGATTTACGCACGCTTTCGGCCAGTGAGAAGCCGTCTTCGCGCGGCATCATCACGTCGAGAATGAGCAGGTCGAACTCATTCTCCTGCGCGAGCTCAAATCCGGCCTTACCGTCCGTCGCGGACGACACCTCAAATCCCTCGCTACGGAGACGGTCGCTCAGCGTCAGGACAAGTCCTTCTTCATCTTCAACAAGTAATATTTTCATCTTGTCAGAACCGCCTGCGTAAGCGGGCGGCCAGCAAAGGTCTCGAGGCTCGATGTATCAACTTACGCCGGGAGTCTGACCGCCCGCTTACGCAGGCGGTTCTGACAATGGCAGCTCGATCGTAAACTTGCTTCCCTTCCCGATCTCGCTCTTCGCCTTTACATTTCCGCCGTGAACTTCCGCGATCTCTTTTACAAGCGCTAAGCCGAGGCCGTTTCCGTGGATCTGAGCATCGACAACGTCCTTGGCCCGATAGAATGGCTCAAAAATGTGTTTTAGATCGCCAGACACGACTCCGATCCCGCGATCGGCGACCGACAGCCTGATGCGTCCGTCAGCCTGCTCGACCGAAACGCGGACCCATCGCGAACCGTTGCTGTATTTGATCGAGTTCCGAATCAGGTTTTGAATCGCGGACGACAAAGCATCCCTATCGGCTTCCACCAGTGGTAGATCTTCCGCAATTGACGTCTCAACCTCAAAACCCATCTCTTCCAGTAACGGAGCACATGCCGCAAGCGCCGCTCTCGTAACTTCGGACACGTCGGTCTGCGCAAAGTTATATTTTTTTCGTCCCGATCGTGCACCGGCAAATTCCAATATCTGCTCGACCATTGACGACAGTTTTTTTCCTTCGTCCTTGATAAGATATCCGTACCGCGCCACTTGTGCCTCGTCCTTCGTCACACCATCCGCCAAGTTCTCGCTTGCCGAATAGATCACCGCCAGCGGCGTCCGAAACTCGTGCGACACGGACGACACAAAATCGATCTGCTGCTGTGCGAAACGCTTCGACTTTAATGCCGACAACACTATCGCGATGATAGCTCCGACCAGCAAAAAATAGACGCCTAGCCCGATCGCGAACCTTTTATTCCGCTCGCCAGTGATAAACGAATCTATCGACCCCGAAACATGCTGTACATTCAGCGTCCACGGATCGTCACCATTATCGGTACTTGCTATCACTGATGTGCGCATCGTTGACTTTTCGCCTGGAATCGCGGGGCTGCCCGGCTGAACCTCGACCTTAAAGGTCCCGGAGCGAGTGCCGTCCGGGCCGGTTTCCGTATGCGTAAAGGTACGGCTCTCAAGGCGTTTATTAACAATAACGCCGGCTTTTTGCTCTCCGCCGATTTTCCGAATTATCCCTCGATCGGCGAAGAAAAGAACATTGTCAGGCGACAGGCTGAACAACGTGGCATTTGCGTCGGAGGCGGAAACACCGTCAGCGGTCTGAAAAACCGCCTTATCGGCCTTATTTTTCACATTTAGCTTGAAATCGCCCTCGCCAAAGTAATTCTTTGCCAAGTCCGGCAAGATCCGCCCGGTTATCGCCTCTTGGTTGAGTACGATGACCAAAAATCCACGCCGCTCCGGCATATGCATTGCCGGCGGCGCGCCATCCTTAGTTCGCTTAAGTAAAATGTGTTCGAGCGGCTTGTCTGCCTTATGCACCGGCATCACAAGTGCAAACGCGTCTTCGTAAAAAGGTTTGAATGAGTCTTCGCCCTCGATTTTGGCCCGCAGAGGAGCGATCTCCGCCGGAATTTCCGCCGCTTCGAAAACGCGGCTTTCAAAATTATACTTCAATGATTTCGAAGCGTCCTTTCCAATAAAAACAAACTCACGTACCAATTCCGGATACTGCGTTTTCCCTTTCCAATAATCGTAACGCTCGTTGAATTCCGTCCAATCTGCCTTTTCCCATGACGCCGCGTCCATCTGAAAATTGAAATAAGCGGCCTGGATCTCACGGTTAAAGTCGTCGGCGAAATTCCTGGTATTCATCTCGACGCGTTTTTGCAACTGTCCCCGCTCGGCATCGCTCGCCTGCCGCAGCCAGTTGTACTGCAGCCCGAGAAATAGCGTCAAAATCAGAATGACGCCACCGACGATCAAATTTGATACCCAAGAACGTTTCATACGATGCCCAAAAAGGTCAGCTTCATTCTCTATCTTCGGATTTCAGTTGTAAATAGATTTAAGCGACATTTTACATTCTTAACAAATTCTTTGCGTCGTCTTAACCAAACGTGTCACAATCGCTAGCATAATTGTTCTCGTCGGGCGAAATCCTGTTTTTTTCAATTTCTTCCTCCTGAAGCGTTTGATCTACTACTTTTCGCCCAACTTAATAGAAAAGATTCGTGGAGGCTACTTATGAAAAGATTTGTCATTTCAGTTTTATCAATTTCGGTCTTCTTTGTTGGCCTTGGTTCATTGGCCGACAAAGTTGGCGCAAAATTCAAATCGGACGAAAAAGCTTTGGAGATCGTCCGAAAAGCGAGGACCGCTATCGGCGGTGACTCCGCGATCGCGGAGGTCCGCAGCCTGACGATTGTCGGCCGCACTACTCATACGTTCAAGTTAGACGGTGCCGAACGCTCCGAGCAGGGCGAGACCGAGATCGCTTTGCAGCTCCCTGACAAATTGGCCAAAACCGTCAAGATCGGCAAAGACGACGGCTCCGGCGATAAAATGATCAGCAGGCAGCATGATGTCATTGTCGTAGGAAAAGGCGATGGCGAAAAGATGGTCCTCGAAAGCGGCAAGGATGGTGAATTCACTACGTCCGACGGAAAGAAAGTTGTCATCAAACACCGCGTTGACGGCGACCCCGCAGCCGGTACCGAAGATATCCAAAAGATTGTGATTCGCAAAGGCGGCGACGGCACAGGAACCGGCACAAGTGTCGGCACGGGCAATGGAGTTGCCGCTGGTGAAAAGCACGTTATGATGATGCGTCACGGAGCACCCGGTGCTCACGCCGGAATGAAGCAAAACGAACTGCTCCGGCTCACGCTCGCCCTTCTTCTGACCGCCCCCGACGGCATCGAGGTTAATTACACATTCGCCGGCGAAAGCAATGTTGACGGCGCCGCCGTGAATATTATTAACGCGGAGTTCGGCGGTTCAAACTACAAGCTCTTCATCGGCAAGTCGTCGAACCTGCCCGTGGCAATGAGCAGCACAGGCATGCAGATGCCGACGGTCGTAAAATTTACAAAAGAAATGCCGGCACAGGGCGATCAGGCAAAAAGCGATGTGTTTTTCACAAAAAAGATCGACGCCGACGCCGAAACGGCTGAGCATTTCGTCCGGTTCACGGACTACCGTAGCATCGGCGGCGTTCAGCTTCCATACAAATGGACGACAACGATCGGCGGCGTTGCGAGCGAGACGTTTGACGTGACGAGCTATGAGGTCAATCCGCCAAATATCGCGGAGAAGTTTCAGAACCAAAAGGTCTTCGTGAGAACGAAGAAGGAACAATAAGCGGTTTGCAACCACAAAAGTCACGAAGGGCACAAAGTTTCCGTTTTCTAACTTTGTGTCCTTTGTGTCCTGGTGGTTAGCTTTTCTTTTATTTTCGGAATGATTCTTCCTGGGACTTCGATCGCGGCTTTTATATGGCGGTGGTTTGTAAAATGTCCTGCAACATAAATGCCCGCAACATTGGTTTCAAACGTTTCCTTATTGTAAACAGGCACTTCGCCGTTCCTGCCGGTTTCAGTTTTCACTCCGAGATCCTTCAGCATCGTAAGANNCCGCGCCTATCAGCACAAAAACAACATCGTTTTCGAGCACGTCGATCTCGCCGCTCTCGTCCTCAAGCACAATGGTGTCTTCGGTTATTTCGATCACTTTTCCGAGGAAAAACAGCTTCAGACAGTGTTTCTTCAACTCATCTTCGAGCGGCTGTTTTACCCAATATTTTATACAGCCCTGTTTCGGATCATTGTTTTCCCAGTCGGCCCTAAAAATCGCCAACGTCGNNGGCCTCGCCAGCAGAATTTCCGCCACCGACGATCAAAGCCTTTTTCTTGACCCACGGATAAGTCTCGCGAAAATGGTCTTTAACCTTCGGCAAATCTTCACCGGGCACGTTCAACTTTCGCGGGTAATCCATTGCGCCGATGGCGAAGAGCACGTTTCGAGCTTCGTATTCAGCTTTATTCGTCGTGACTTTAAAGCCGCCTGAGAGAACCACCCTGTCAGCCGAAGCGGCNNTTGGCGACACTCGTAACGATTTCTTCGGTTTGAACATTCAACTCATTGTCCAGGACAAACCGTACGTAATACGAAAGCAGTTCCTCCCGCGTCGGCTTTTCACGGGCCGGTTTGAGATCGCCTGGATTGAACTCGATCTCGTTCGTCGTCGAAAACACGGTCAGCCCAACAGGATAGTTGTAAACCGTATTCCCGATCAGGCCTTTCTCGATCACCAGATAATCAAGGCCATGTTTTTTTGCTTCGTAAGCGGCCGAGATCCCAGCTGGGCCCGCTCCAATAATAAGCAAATCAAACATCCGAGTCCTCACTTGGCTTATTTAAGCGCTTTTCAAGGGACATGATCCGTCCTACCAAGAGCATCAATCCTAAATATGTGAGGAGGAGATTAAGTTGATTGGCGTGTGTTGCGGTTGAATATGCTGCGTCAGCGGCGATGGTTATTTCGAAACACGGATTCGTTTTTGCTTCGTTCTCGCGGGCATTATCGAGGCACATCTTTTGGCGCTCCAAAGACTGAGAGAAATACAATCTCGTTTGGAACATACTAGCAAAGACTCCGATCAAGAGTAAAAATACTACTCCAATCCATATCATCCATCGTGGTCTCATCTTTCCTCCAGCCTTTTTAACTCAAGTGTGAACTTTTCTATCTGAAGCTTTGTATCTTCCAAATTCCGCTTCGATTCCAGATAACCCTGCCATTCATTGGTCGCGGTCAAGGCCTTGGTCACGTCTTCATCAAGAGCGTGAGCCATCAAAACCAGCAGATCGCTCAGCGCCTCATGCGCCTCAAGCAGCGATTGAATAATAGTGTACGCAAGCTTCGCGTTTGGCAGATCGATGTCTAGGTCTTCCATGATAGAGGCAGATTTTACCACAGAGATCACAGAGTCGGCACAGAGGTCAATTCATACTACTCGTGCAATTCGCCCGCTAATCTATGAAAGGCAGATTTGCGACGATTACTTTTTGGCCGTTGGCGTTCAGTTCGGTTCCCTCGGCCAAGTAGTCGTACCGAACAAAGGCCAGTCCTATGGTTTTGTTGAGT
Organism: Chloracidobacterium sp. UBA7659; assembly: GCA_002483395.1. Lineage (GTDB taxonomy): Bacteria > Acidobacteriota > Blastocatellia > Pyrinomonadales > Pyrinomonadaceae > OLB17. The sequence continues at coordinate 5,653 of DLHV01000188.1, forward strand.
TTTGGTGAAACTGTTACCGACGTGATGCGGCCGCCATTTTTCCCGTCGTCCGTTTGTAGCTCTGCATTTGGTTTGAACGCGGTCGCTACCGCTCCCTGTTCTGACAGGATCAGCCCCGTCAATTGCTTTGCGACGTGGCCGCGGAAATAGATGCGGGCGATGATTTCCTGGCCGATGTAACAGCCTTTTTTGTATGAGATCAGGCCGTCGATTCCGAGTTCGGGGACGATGGTCGTTTCGTCCATATCGACGCCGTATTTCGGGACGCCGTTTTCGATGCGGAGAACTTCGTAAAGCTCGTCGGAAATCTCTACCGCGTATGTATTCGGCACCGGAAGACCTTTAATAAAACCTTCCGCAGATTTAGCCGGAATGAAGTAACCGACACTAGCTCCGTAAAAAAATGTAGAAAAATGTTCCGAAGGAATACGAAGTTTATCTCCGAAAAATTCTATATAGCGATACTCGGAAGAAACGTCCTCGACAAAAAAATCGCCCGCATAGGTAAACCGAAAGAGGTTGTTAAAAACCTTTTCGCGGGTCGCTTCTTCTGTTTCGAAAAGAAATCGCTCGCCCTGGCGAAGCACGCGTACGACGGCGAGCAGGCGGCCTTGCGCGTTTGGAAAGGCGGCGAGTATTTGTGCGCCGTCTTCAAGCGTCTTCACGTCGTTCGAGATCAGGCCGTCGAGAAACTGTACGGCTTCCTTTCCCAAAACGGCGATCAAGCCGCGTTCCTGTTCGTAAAAACCAGAACCGCCCGAGCGGATGTGGTTGTAATCATTTTCGAAATTTGAATACATTTATTGAAAACACTTACAAGTCTGCGGAGCCGATAAAATATCTTTAACTACACACGGAGACGGAGGTGAAATGTGTAGAAATATCCCGCGACACGCGCGCGACCCGAATTATCTCGCAATAGCATCAATCATTTCACGCACAGCCTGGTTAATGCCGACGAAAACGGCGCGGCTGATGATATTGTGGCCGATGTTGAATTCTGTGATCTCGGGAACGGCGGCCAACGCTCCGACGTTGCGGTAAGTGAGGCCGTGTCCGGCGGCGACGATGAGGCCGAGGCTTTTTGCGTGAACGGCGGCGTTGCGGACACGGTCGGTTTCGGCGGCGGCACGCTGTTCGCCTTGGCCGTGGGCGGCCCGGGAGCTTAAGGTAAGCTCGGCGTATTCGGCGGTGCAAAGTTCCACTTGCTGCGCGCCGACGCCTTTTGCGGCGTTTATCTGCTCGGTGTCCGGATCGAGAAATATGCTGACAAAAATACCCGCCGCTTTCAATTTGGCAATGGCATTTTTAACATTTTCTAAGTTGCCGGCGACATCCAGGCCGCCTTCGGTCGTGATCTCGTTCGGGCTTTCCGGGACCAACGAGACTGCGTCGGGCTTCGTCTTCAACGCGATGCCGACCATTTCATCGGTCGCGGCCATTTCGACATTCAGGTAGGTCGTGACTACATCGCGCAGCAGCTCTATATCGCGGTCCTGAATATGCCGCCGGTCCTGCCGCAGATGTACCGTGATGCCGTTCGCACCGGCCTGTTCACAGATGACGGCGGCAGTTATGATGCTCGGCTCGATGGTTTTGCGGGCCTCGCGGATCGTCGCGACGTGGTCGACATTTACGTTAAGTTTTGCGGTCATTTCTCGTAGTGAGACTTGCAGGAAATGACAATTAACTGCTCGTCGGAAATCTTATAAACCAACCGATGTTCGTCGTTGATTCTTCGCGACCAATAACCTCTTAGCTCTCCCTTCAACGGTTCCGGTTTCCCGACTCCCACAAAAGGATCTCTCGCCGTTTCGACGATAAGGCGCTGAAGCCGTTCAAACAATTTCTTGTCACTTTTGCCCATTGATTATATTGGTCAAATGCAACGGCGTGAAAAGAGATCGATCTCATTGAAACTGCTCCTGATCGGGGGTGACGATATTCCGGCCCGCTTCGACGTCTGCGACGGCCCGAAGAAGCTTTTCGCGATTGGCCGGAGACGAAAGTAGATATTCGGTTTCGTCGCGTTCCATAACGATGATCTCGATCTCCTTATGCCGGAACTGTGCTCGTATGCTCTCTAAAAGATTTGCGTCAAGCTCGTCAGCGTTCAACTGATAAATGGTCTGCATAGTCCCTCAATTATAGCCTTTTAATTCGGCCTTTCATAGACACGTTTCTTCGCATTCCGCCGTATTTGGTTCAATTCCGAGATCATTCGCCTTGTGTCGCGAACGACGCTCACCTTCGAGCCTTCGACGTCGTTCCAACGCACCGGTATCTCAGCAAGCCGAAGGTCGTTCCGTTTAGCGACAAACAAAAATTCGACGTCGAAACCGAACCGGTCAATTGTCATAAGATCGAGCAGAGGCCGGAATTTGGTCATATTAAATGCCTTAAAGCCGCACTGCGTATCGTAGAACGGCAAACCCGACATTGTCTTGATTATCAGGTTCATGACGCGGCCGCCCTGCTCGCGGCGCCACGGCTGATGCGTGCCGATGAGGCTCCGGTCGAGTGCCCGCGAGCCGAACGTCACATCGTAATCGCCAACAGTGATCGGGTCGATAAGCTTGTTGATCTCGCCAATCGGGGTCGAAAGATCGGCGTCACTGAAGAGTGCCACGTCGGCCGACACGGCCAAAAGACCTGTTTTTACCGCAAAGCCCTTGCCGCGATTTTCCGCGTAGCGGATTACTTTCGTATCCGCATCCGGGAATTTTGCACACGCCGACTCCGCGATTGCCGCCGTTGCGTCGCCGGAACCGTCATCAACGACGATCAATTCGCCCTTAACGCCGTTCAATGCAAGATAGGCCAGGATCGTATTGATCGAATCGCCCAGCCGATCCTGCTCGTTAAACGCGGGTACCACAATAGAAACGTCTGGTTTCATAAGGCAAAATGTAAATCTTAGATTCTCGCGGTTGAAATGTAAATCCGATTCGATGGTAAAAGCAGGAATCTACGGAATGTTAATGATTTGTTCAGTTTCGGCGACGCCACCTGAATTGTTCCGGTATCCGAGTTGTAACCAGCGACAACAATTTATGATATATTCGTATTGTCATTGGAGATTTTGTTAATGAATAAAAAGTTGGCGATCGCAGCGGCAGGTTTGATCATATTTGGAGCTGTTGCCGGTGGGCTTTTCGGCCGGCTGGCGAACTCGACTTCTGCAAATTCGGAGCTGACCAGCGGCAAAGTCGTGTCGGACTACCGCGAGGCTCTTGATGTAATCGACAAAAATTACATAGGCAGCGTAGATCACGAAAAGATCTCGGACAGTTCGATCCAGAGCATGCTTTGGACGTTGGACCCGCATTCTTCTTTCTTCACTCGTGATGAATTCCGCAAGCTGTACGAAGAGCAGGCTTCACAATTCTACGGCATCGGGGTTTCCGTACTTCAACATCGCGATGGCGTATATGTGCAATCCGTTGTTCCCAACACTCCCGCCGATAAAGCCGGGCTTCGATACGGCGACCGTTTTGTTCAGGTTGACGGCAAGGATGCGAAGGAATGGACAAGCGCCGAGGTTTCCAAAAACGTCCGCGGCGAACGCGGAACGACCGTAAAGGTAAAGATCGAACGGGCAACAGCCAACAACCCGCTTGATTTCGAGATCGTCCGCGGCGGCGTACCCCTTCCTTCTATAAGANNCTAACGGCGTCGGGTACATAGGTTTGGTCGGCGGATTTCAGGAGACGACGTCCGCGGAGCTTGACGACGCAGTTGCCGATCTTGAAAAACAGGGAATGAAAAACCTAATTCTGGATTTGAGAAACAATCCCGGAGGGCTTCTTCCTCAGGCGATAGATGTCGTCAGCCGATTTATTCCTAGCGGCCAGACGGTCGTCTCCGTTAAAGGCCGCTCCCGGTATGCAAATACGCAGGGNNCGCTCCTCAAACGGTCACACGCATAAATTTCCATTGGTCGTCATGATCAACAACGGCTCCGCGTCGGCATCGGAGATCGTAGCCGGTGCTATTCAGGATTATGACCGCGGCGTGATCGTCGGTACGGATAGTTTTGGAAAAGGATTGGTCCAAAGAGTCTTTCCGCTGCCGTATGGAACCGGCTTAACCCTCACGACTGCAAGATATTACACGCCGTTCGGACGTTCGCTCCAGCGCGATTATTCAAGCGGCTCGATATACGATTACTATACCCATCAGGACGAAACGAATAGCGGTTCGGGCGATGCAAAACCCAAACCCGCGGGAGAACCGGTGAAGACAGCGAACGGCCGCGTGCTGTTCGGCGGACGCGGCATCGAGCCGGATGTGGCAGTAAAGCCGTTCGAAAATACTGCCTTGCGTTTTAGAATAAACGAAGCCGCGTTCTTTTTTGTACGGCAGCTCGTTGCCGGCAAGATCCAGAGTTTTGAGAACTTCAGGGTCGACAGACAGGACCATGATCCTAATGTGCGGCCCGACGAGTTACAAATAAGTGATAAACTTTTTGAGGCTTTTCGGCAGTATACGGCGGGCGTAAAGGACGCGGGTTTGTCGGCGGAAAATCTCAACGGCCAGATAGAATTTTCAAAGAACCGGCTTCGTGAAGAACTGGCGACCGCTAATCACTCAAATGAGGCCGGAGTTCAGGTGCTTTTGGAGGTCGACCCGCAGATCGCAAGGGCGATCGAAGCTATGCCCGATGCCCGAAAATTACTCGAACAAAACTTAGCCAGGAAATAGTTTTTTTATGAGAGGCCGCGTTCACCTTAACGAACTCGCCGTGAGTTCGTTTTTTTGTTTTTTATCGGTGATTGAGCTTGGGAAAGTCTTTTGGGTTTTTGTGCAATGAGAAATGTTCCGAAAAGCCCCCGTCGGGGAGTTCTGTTTGCAGCAGGAGCGCAGTTGAAATCGAGATCCATATGGAGCGTCCTGTTCGCGGCAATTCCGATTTTTACAGGCCGCCCCTGACAGGGCTTGAAAACTTTGATTGCCGATTCTACAAACAGGACGCTCCTATCGGAGCTATTCATTAAACAAAAGTATCAGGAACACAGGTACAAACTTTTTTAGGTTCAAACGGACACACTACATTTTTTATCGATAACTGTTTTTTCTTTCTATTTTCCCTTAGAATAGACTTTTGATTCACTTATGTATAAGCAGATAGGCATTTTGACGGGCGGTGGCGACGCACCGGGACTAAACGCCGTTATCCGAGCCGTTGTCAGAACGGCGATCGGTGAATACGGAATGAAGGTCATCGGGATCGAGGATAGCTTTGAAGGAATTCTTGGCGAAACTCATACGGTGAAACTGACAACGAAAAGCGTGAGCGGCATCTTGCCTCGCNNGGAAGTTTTGTGAAGATGGTCGATGGGAAACCCTTTTTCCCTGAAATGCCGATCGGCGAAGCTCTTGCGAACCTCGACATTCTCGGGATCGAAGCGCTCATCGTTCTTGGCGGCGAAGGCACGCTCGCCATCGCCGAGCAATTTCACAAACGTGGCTTTCCGATCATCGGCGTTCCGAAGACGATCGATAACGACCTTGCTGCGACCGAGCTTACGTTCGGCTTTATGACGGCGATCGACATTGCGACCGAGGCCCTCGNNCTTACCGAGGCCCTCGACAGGCTGCATACAACCGCAGCGTCGCACGACCGCGTAATGATCCTTGAGGTGATGGGACGCAACACCGGCTGGATCGCATTGCACTGCGGCCTGGCCGGAAGCGGCGATGTGATCCTGATCCCGGAAATCCCGTTCTCCTTCGAATCGGTGGTACAAAAAGTTCTGGCACGCGAAAAGAGCGGATCACGATTCACAAACATCGTCGTGGCCGAAGGTGCCAAAGAAGTGGGTAAGTCCGAGATCTACTCGGACACCCGGGAGCTTCGGCTCGGCGGCGTCGGTGAATTCGTCCGGCAACGGGTTGAGCAAATGACCGGCAAAGAGTCGCGCTGTGTCGTGCTTGGCCATCTTCAGCGTGGCGGCAGCCCGAACGCGTTCGATCGAATGCTTGGGACTAATTTTGGTGCTTGCTCCGTTCGTGCTCTTTTGAACGGTGAAACCGGAAAAATGGTCGCCCTACAGGCCGGGACGATCGTTACCGTACCGCTTTCGGAAGCTTGTGCAAACATAAAGACAGTGCCGACGGATGGCCAGCTTGTACGAACCGCCAGGGATATCGGAATATCGTTTGCCGGGCCCAAAGAGGCGGCGATGGAAGCGTAACAGTTGGAAGTTGGGGGTTGCAGTAGGCGGAGAATACGGACTGCCAACCGCCCTCCACCAACGGCCTACTAATTTAATATGGAAGCAGTAAGGAAGAAATTACGGGAGGAATTGGATTCTCTGGAAGAGGAGTTGCACTTCAAACTGCCAAAGGATATCCAGCACGCCAGGGAGTTCGGCGACCTTCGGGAAAACGCAGAATACAAAGTCGCAATGGAGCGCCAGTCGATGGTGCAGGCCCGCATTGCCCAGCTTCACCAGCGGCTCGGCGAGGTCGAATCGATCGACATCTCGAAGCTGCCGATCGACCGCGTCGCGTACGGATCGAGTGTTGTGCTGTTCGACGTTGAAAAGGAAGAGAAGATCAAATACAGGCTTGTTACGTCCGAGGAAAGCGACCCGGAAAACGGTTTGATATCGACGATTTCGCCTATCGGACAAGCCCTGATGGGCAAGGAAGAAGGCGACGAAGTAAAAGTAAAAACCCCATCAGGTTGGCGCAATTTTGAGATCGACCGATTGACGACGATTCACGAGCGAGAGTGAGTCTTGAGTCTTGAGTCTTG
>DLHV01000060.1:0-8902 GCA_002483395.1 Chloracidobacterium sp. UBA7659
CCGCAGAGACGCGGAGACGCAGAAAGGAATTTGAGAGCAATTTCTTTACGAAAGCAGAACGGTACAAACGGTGAATTTTTGTTTGCGATCCGTTAGTTCTCTATCTCTGCGTCTCGGCGTCTCTGCGGTAAAAATCAATCTTACTTCACCGCATGCTCGATCGCCGGTTTTAGCTCGGTGAATTTGAAGTCAAACCCCGCATCCAGCAGGCGCTTCGGAATCACGCGTGTCGAATCCAAAAGCAACGCAACGCCCATTTCGCCAAACACGAAATTGACGGCAAACTCCGGCAGCGACAAAAACGTCGGCCGGTAGAGAACGCTGCCGAGCGTTTTCGTAAACTCTTCGTTCGTAACGGGATTTGGCGAAGTGATGTTCACGGCACCTCGCAAACCCTCATTTTCGAGGGCAAAATTGACGATCTGTACCACATCATCGAGCGATACCCAGCTCATCCACTGCTTACCGTTGCCGACCACGCCGCCGACGCCGAGTTTGAAAGGCGTAAGCATTGTCGCAAGCGCACCGCCGTCCTTTGACAGCACAATGCCCGTTCGAAGAAGCACGGTGCGGATGCCCATGTCCTCGGCCCGCCGCGATTCGGCCTCCCATTCCTTGCAAACCGTTGACAGAAACGTATCGCCTGCCGAGCTCGTCTCGGTCATTTCGTCATCGCCGCGGTCGCCATAAAAGCCAACGGCCGAACCTGAAACAAAAACCTTAGGCTTCTTTTCCAGCCGCGCAAACGCTTCGATCATTGTCCGCGTCCCGAAAACGCGGCTGTCGCGGATCGCTTTTTTCTTTTCCTCCGTCCAACGTAAAGAGCTTATGCCCTCGCCGGCTAGGTGAATGACCGCATCGAGGCCTTCTAGCCGCGGCAAATCTTCCTCGGCAAATCCGGTGTCCATGTTCCACCGGATATGCCCGTCGTCCTTCGGTTCGCTCCGCGACGCAAGAAGCATTTCGTAACCTTTCTTTTCAAACGACGTCCGAAGCGCCGTCCCGATCAGTCCGCTCGCCCCTGTGATTAGAATTTTCATAAAGCAAAAATCAGCCGCGGATTAACGCAGATCAACACCGATAAGAAAATTGTTACCCTAATTTGCGAAATCCGTGTCAATCCGCGGCTAAATCTCATTCTTTCCGAAGGTCTCGTCGAACAAATTCAGCCATCAACCGCAACTCGCGTTCGGTCAGTTGATTTCTAAACGGCAGCATTCCGTGGCCGCCTTCCGCGATCTGCTTGTAGATCTCGGCCTCGGTGTTGAACTTAAACTCGCCTTCCCGCAAACTCGGAACAACGGTACCGTCGTAAAGCGTCCGCCCATTCGCCTCCGGCCCGTGGCAGATCGCGCAGTTTTGCCGGAAAAGTGACGTTTCGTAAGATTTGCTGTCAGCGAGCACAAACGCTTTAGGCCGCGAATCAAAACACGCCGCAAATCCGATCAGAGTAAAACTCAATATTATCAACAGCTTAACGCGAAACATCAACATAATTCACTAACGCCTGTTCCGCATGTTCCACCCATCTTACTGTTCCTTGGAACGAAACAAATAAGCATGACCAAACCAAAATCTATTTCACCTCATCCCGGATCAGAAGCTTTGATATTTTTCCCGTGTTCCCAATCGGAAGACTATCGCGAAATTCCACATGCCGCGGGTATTTGTTCGCCGCAAGCTGCCCTTTGCACCATTCGATAAAGTCGGCTTCGGTAATGCTTTCGCCCTGCTTTAGTACCACAAACGCCTTTGCTTCCTCGCCTAGACGCTCGTCGGGAATGCCGATCACGGCAACCAGAGAAACCGCCGGATGTGTCATTATCACCTCTTCCAGCTCGCGCGGATAAATATTGTAGCCACCGCGAAGGATCATGTCCTTCTTACGGTCAACGATCGATAGATAGCCTTCCTCATCCATTATCCCAATATCGCCGGTATGAAACCATCCGTTGCGAAACACCTCGGCAGTCGCTTCGGGCCGCTTGTAATAACCCTTCATCACGTTCGTTCCGCGAATAACGACCTCGCCACGCTCGCCGCGTTTCACTTCATTATCATTGTCATCAAAGCACTTAACCTCAACACCAAAGATCGCCTGACCGACCGTTCCAGGCTTTGAAGGTTTCTCGAAATGATTAAACGTAGCCAGCGGCGATGTTTCCGACAGGCCATAGCCTTCCATTACGCGGACATTAAATTTGGATTCGAACTCCCTCATCACCTCGACCGGCATCGGAGCTCCGCCCGATGTGCAGACCTTCATATTCTCGGCAACCTTGCTTATGTCGTAACCGGTTTCTTCAGCATACTTCAGCAGCGCCCAATACATTGTCGGGACACCGACCCAGAAATTCACCTTTTCTTTTACCATCACGTCGAGCGTTGCTTTCGCATCAAATCGCGGCAACAAAACGATGCGATTGCCGCCGTAAATATTCGTATTCATCTGTACGGTCTGTCCGGTGGTATGGAACAGCGGCAGGGTGATCAAAACCGTCTTTTGCCGGCCATCGGTGAAATCGAGCACGGGCAGATGAATCAGATAGGTCGTCGTGACATTCGAATAAATATTAAGATGCGTCAGCTCCGCGCCCTTTGGCTGTCCCGTCGTGCCCGACGTGTAAAGAATGGCGCACGTGTCGGACGGTGCTGTCGGATACGTTTCGAAGAAATCGGGCTGTGACGCTATGAGCTGCGTTAGCGTCTTGTGTTCTGGAAAGGGGGACTTGGCCGTCAGTTCAATCGGCAATATGATCAAATGTTCGCAACTGTCGACCTCGTCAAATGCAGCTTTGCACGAGGCTCCGATCGGCAGTTCGTCCGTGCCTTCGAAAGCAAATATCGCCTTCGCGTCCGAATCCTTTAATTGATACGCGATCTCGCGCGGTGTAAAAAGCACGCAGGTCGGCACGACCGCCGCACCGGCCTTCAATATGCCGTAGTAAACTATCGGAAAATATGGCAGGTTCGGGCAATTCAACGCGACGTTGTCCCCGTGCCCGACACCCATTTCTGTCAGGGCATTTGCTACCTTGTTCGACATCGCATCCAGTTGTCCGTAGGTCATGCGAACGTCGTTCCAGACGATCGCCTCCTTCTGCGGGGCAAGTTTTGCGTGATGGCTGACAATTGACGCCAAATTGAGCGTGGTCGCGCTTGATTCCATAAATTTATTCAATTCAAAAAGGATTCGCGTACTGTCGGAATGTTAAGGAGACATTATAACTCAAACCGTCGTTTGATTTATAGGCTCGAACGCAGAGCCGTTCGGTCGAAACTCACACGGTTGCTTAAATCGATCTCATCACCGAGCCTTTGTATTGAATGCACCCGCCATTCATCGTGCTGCTCGGGAAAATCAGTGCGAAAATGTCCGCCGCGCGATTCTTCACGCCAAAGAGCGGCTGTTGCGATCATGGTTGCCAGCGTGATGAAATTCTTTGACGAGATGCTTAGATTCGATTTCGCTATCTGATCGAATTCGCGAAGTGCCCGTTGTAGCGAATCCTTGTCGCGCAAAATGCCGACTCGTTCCCACATAACACGTTTGACGCGTTTTTTGACCGCAGTTGCAATAGCCGATTGCTGATCTCGGATTGCGGATTGCGAATTCTCTTCAATCCGCCTACTGCCGGCCGCCAACTGCCTACTGTCTTCGACCGCCGCCTCGCCTGCTCTGGCTCCGAATACCAAGCCTTCAAGCAATGAATTCGAAGCAAGCCTGTTAGCACCGTGAACGCCTGTACAGCTCACTTCGCCCGCCGCGTATAAGCCAGCAACAGTTGAACGGCCGTGCAGATCGGTGCGAATGCCGCCCATGCAGTAGTGCGATGCCGGCGAAACGGGAAGCTGATCCTTGGCAATATCAAGACCGTAAATTTTGCACGTTTCGTATATTTTCGGAAATCGTTCTTTCAGAAACGCCTCGTCAAGAGCCGTCATATCCAGAAAAACATGCCGCGACCCGGTGCGCCGCATTTCCGCCACGATCGACCGCGAAACGATATCGCGCGGCGCAAGTTCAAGCCGCTCGTCGTAGCGGTTCATAAAGCATTCGCTTTGAGTATTTCTCAATATCCCACCCTCACCGCGCATCGCCTCCGATAGCAGAAATCGCGGAGCGTTTTCGATACTCAGAGCCGTCGGGTGAAACTGTATGAACTCCATATCGGCCATCTCAGCACCCGCGAAATAGGCCATCGCCATTCCGTCGCCGGTCGCAACAGGCGGATTTGTGGTGTGCAGAAAAAGCTGGCCCGCACCGCCCGTGCAAAGGATTACTGCCTTCGCGACAATATCGCGTGGAGCACGCAGAATCGGGTCGAGAAAACGCACGCCGACACATCGACCGTCCGCCATCAGAAGACTCTCCGTGTTGGCAAATGGCAGCAGATTTATGCGTTTCTCCTGCCTTGCACGCACTATGAGTGCCCGGACTATCTCCTTTCCGGTCGAATCGCCATGAGCGTGAAGTATTCGACGGCGTGAATGTGCGGCTTCCTGCGTAAACGCAAGCTTGCCGCCGTCACGGTCGAACTCTATTCCCCAATCTATGAGTTGTTTTACGTATTTTGTGCCGTCGGAAACGAGCGCTTCGACGGCCTTGGGATCGCAAAGCCCCGCACCCGCGACAAGCGTATCTTCTTCGTGAAGTTCGGCGTTATCGTCATCCGATAGCACAACCGCAACGCCGCCCTGCGCGTACTCCGTATTGGATTCGCTCGCTTTGTCCTTGGTTAAGACGGTAACGCGAGCACCCGATTCCGCCAGTGCGATCGATGCCCGCAAACCCGCAACACCGCTTCCAATAACGATAAAGTCCGTTTCCAGAGACATTAAGAGAAATGTATCACAGGCGGAACCGCCTGCGTAAGCAGGCGGCCAGGACGTAACGCTCAGACAATCTGGTCAGGAGCTCTCTACTTGAATAGCGGTCCTGAGTTGTCGTGACTTTACCACCCGCTAACGCAGGTGGTTCTGCCTGTTATGCACTCGCCGTTCCATGATGATCCGAAGCTTTGTACAACCCTTCATAAGCTCCCTTTCGGAGATCGATGCCGTATTCCGTGTATGCCTTAAGACAACAAACCATCTGCCCCCAGCCGAAACAGTTCAAATACGAGCTGTCCAGGTCCGCCTGAGTTTCCCGCCAGCCGGTCTCGGCGATGCGGACGATCGTATCGTTTCCGCTCTCCTCGAACTGCATCTCGACGCGGGTATTGAGGCCTTTTGCCCCTTCCCAACCGAGGACGATCAATTCGTTTGGAACGACCTTCGTCACGGTAACAGGGAATCTAAGTTTCTCGTCGCCCGGATTGTCCACAAACGCCCATTCGACCGTTGTGCCTTCAATAAGGGGGGCGCTTGCTCCGCCGTTCGTAAAATAGCCGCTCAACTTGCTCGGGTTATAGACGGCGTCGAAAACCTCCGCCACCGTTTTTTGTATTTTTGTCTGTACTTGAAATTTTAGATCCATATAGCCTCCTTGATTATCGTTCAGAGTTCAAACTTTAGTTGGCCGCTTTCTCTCCCCTCCTGTCTTAGGAGGGGTGGCCGTCGCTTCGACAGATGGGGTGGTCCTTAAAGTTGGAACTCCGAACTCTCGGCCCAAAATCTAAGTGTCGAAGGCGCCACGCCGAAGTCCGACGCGACTTCCAAGCCAATTCCGCGGAGTTTTTCCGCGATCAATGCCTGATGATGCACCGTATGGCTGTGAACAAATTCCAGCTCCCGCGAAGCGCTGGACGCATGCCAGAGATCGCCATCGACCTCGGATCGGACCAGAACCGTTTGTTCGGTCATTTCCAAGTCCAGAGCATTCAGCCGCCTAATCGCGAAGCCGATTCGTGAGATTGCGAATTGCCTGTCAGCTTCGATCCTTATGTCACGTTCGCGCATTCCATAATCTATCCGACGCACGGCAATCCCGTTCAAAAAGCTATTAATAAAGTCCAGATTGTGGCGAACGTGCCCGCCGACGCTGCCCGTACCGTTCGAAGCAAGCATGTATTGTTCGTCATCGAGACTCTGAATCAACTGTACGCAACGTGAAAATTCCGTCGCGATCATGGGTATCAACGGGTTTCTCTGATTCCCGCAGCCACCATTACGGCCTAAGTCCACCAGGTTGTGATTCATTTGTTCGTACACACCAGCAAAATCCCACCGATGCGGCTTTTTATTCCATTGATATTCGTTGGAATAAGTCCGAAATACAACGGAATAGATGGGCTGAATTCGCGGGAAAGATCATCGCCGCGAGACGTTTAACAAAGAAAATACGGAGACTTTATATATGTTAAAGCAGAAATTATTCGCTGGTTTTACGGTCATGACCGCATTGTTTTTGGGTGTGCAGGCAAACAGTTTTGCCTTTGCGAAGGTTAAGAAGGAAGCAACTTTTAAGGTTCGGATCGAGAACATCTCAAACGCCTATGGCGTGGCCGGGCAGGACGGGGCAAAATATCCGTTTGCCCTTTCGCCGGGCTTATTCATCGTTAATCACAAGAAACAGTATTTCTTTGATGAGGGTAAGAAAGCGGATACGGCTCTTGAGCTGCAGGCCGAAGACGGCAATCCTGAATCGCTCTCGAAGAAACTTTTGACCAGGGTCGGTTCGTTTTACATGGGCGTTTTTAATACACCGGTGGGCGCCGCGATGCCCGGACCGCTCCTTCCGGGTAATTCATATGAATTTACTTTTCAGGGTAGCGAAGGGATGAGGCTCAACCTTATAGCGATGTACGGCCAGTCCAACGATTTATTTTACTCGCCTCGTCAGGCGATCGATCTTTTCGACAAGGGCGGAAATCCTCTTAGCGGCGACATAACGGATAGCTTGCTGCTCTGGGACGCCGGAACCGAGGTCAATCAGGCTCCTGGAGTTGGCGATGAGCAGGCACCGCGGCAAAAGACGGCGAATACCGGTAAAGCGGAAAATGGAGTTGTCCAGTTGGTGAAGGACGGCTTTTCGTATCCGAACACCAAAGATGTGCTTCGTGTGACGATCACTGCCCAGTAGTCAATTTATAAAAGGATTTAAGGCGGTCGTTGACTGCGTACAATCTCAAAGGAATATATGAAACTCAAATTTACTAATTTAGGACTTTTATTTTTATCGCTGTTCTCGTTCGCGGTTTTCGCAAATGCTCAGACATTCGAAAAGAAATCAATCACACTCGAAGGTGCGCGTACGGTCATCGCCGCAGCCAAGCAATATGCGGCAAAAAACAATGCTCCCGGAGGCGTCATCGCGGTCGTTGATGACGGTGGGAATCTCGTTGCTTTAGAAAGATTAGACGGTACATTCTCAGCCGGAGCAAACATCTCGGTTGGCAAAGCAAAAACAGCCGTGATGTTCAAAAGGCCGACGAAATTCTTCGAAGAGATAATCAAAAACGGCCGCACGGCAATGGTTGCGTTGCCGGATTTTACGCCGCTGCAAGGCGGAGTTCCCATTACGACAGATGGCCAGATCATAGGTGGTGTCGGCGTTTCGGGTGCAGCTTCGGCGGCCCAGGACGAGGAGTTGGCTATTGCCGGCGCGAACGCACTTGGCAATACGCTGCCTTTGGCCGTTACGTTCTTCGATAGCAAGACAGTCGCAGATGCGTTTACGAAAGGAGCAGTTTTGGCCGGCGGTACGAATGGTGAGAATTATATGGTTCACGCCAGCCGAAGGGAAAAGTCCGGTCTGAGCGAGGTTCACGATCTCGACACGGACATTATTTACGTGCTTGACGGAACGGCAACGATTGTGACCGGAGGGAAGTCCGTCGATCCGAAGACGATCGAACCGAACGAACATCGCGGTTCGTCAATCGATGGCGGTGAAACAAGACAACTTAAGAAAGGTGACGTTCTGATTGTACCCAAAGGAACACCGCACTGGTTCAAGCAGGTTGACGGAGCGTTTCTATATTACGTCGTTAAGGTCAGGTAAGAAGTTTCCCGCAAAGACGCTAAGCCGCAAAGGAAAATCTCCTCTTTGCCGTCTCTGCGGCTTTGCGGGAAACCTTCACTTTAGGAGTGTAAGTATGATCAAATTTATTTCATTTTTCCTTATATTTTTATTTACTTCGTTCGCCGCTATTGCTCAAAATTTACCCGCTGGTAAACCCGAAGTATCGCTCGATCTTGCTACCTCCGAAGGAGCGAATGCCGTCAGCGGCCAATGGAAATACAGCGACACAAAGATCGTGGAGGTCGATTTCAAATCCGCTGGTGCGGACAATCAGCCAACCGGTTCGCCGGTGAAAACCTACGATTACACCCCAANNCGATTTTGACGATTCGATGTGGGAAAAAGTATCGGCGGGCGATCTGCAAAGACGCCGCGGCAACGGACGCATTTCCTTTAACTGGTATCGGATTAACCTGACGATCCCGGAGAAAGTAAACGGATTCGATACAAACGGCTCGACCGTCGTTTTCCAAACCGCTCTTGACGATTACGCCGAGGTTTGGGTAAACGGCGAGATTTCTCGTTTTATCGGCCAGAAAGGCGGTTCTGTTGTCGGTGGCTGGAACGCTCCGAACCGTTTGATAATCGGGCGAAACGTAAAACCCGGACAACAGATCCAGCTTGCAGTTTTCGGCATAAACGGCCCGATCTCAAATCCGCCGACCAATTACATATGGGTGCGCGAGGCAAAACTCGATTTTTACAAGAGCGAACAAACGGGCCCAATCGCGATAACGCCGAGCGAAGTTAATGTTGAAGTCATTCGACATGACGACGCGATCAACAAAATCGTCGGCCCGAATCCGAAAGTGTTTAAGCTCGCCGAAGGCTTCAAATTTACCGAAGGCCCGATCTGGAAGAATGACGGATTGCTATTCAGCGACCCGAATGCCAATACCATCTACAAATATTCGAGGGACGGAAAACTCAGTGTTT
>DLHV01000060.1:8912-25095 GCA_002483395.1 Chloracidobacterium sp. UBA7659
TTCAAACGGAATCACGCTCGATCCGCAGGGCAATATTGTTTTCAACCAGCACGGTAATCGCCGCGTCGTGCGGCTCGAGACGGACGGCAGCGAAACGGTTATAGCGGACCGTTTCGAAGGAAAAAGGCTTAACAGCCCGAACGACCTTGTTTACCGTTCGGACGGCACGCTGTTTTTCACCGATCCGAACTTCGGCCTGCCGAAATTTGGCGACGATCCGCGAAAGGATCTGCCGCACACGGGCGTTTACGCGCTTCGGGCGGAAACGCGACCGTCAGGGAGCGTGCAATACAAGCTGCAGCTCGTAACCAAAGAATTTACGGGCCCGAACGGCATTGCGCTCAGCCCTGACGAAAAATATCTTTACGTCGGCAACTGGGACGATAATCGCAAGGTCGTGTATCGGTACGAGCTGCTGCCGGATGGCAGTGTAAAAAACGGAAAACTGTTCTTCGACTTCACATCGATCAAAGGCGAGGACGCGATCGACGGAGTCAAGGTCGATATGGCCGGCAATGTCTACGTATCTGCGCCAGGCGGATTGCAGATTCTATCGCCTGAGGGCAAGCATCTCGGCACGATCATCACGCCGCAACATGCCCACAACATGGCTTGGGGCGACGACGACGGCAAGACGCTATATCTCTGTGCTCGCAGTGGCTTGTATCGAATCAAGCTAAACATCGCCGGAGTAAGGCCCGTCGGTTAAGTAACTTGGAGTTTCGATTGGCCTTTGTGTTTTTTGTGTCTTCCTTTGTGATCTCTGTGTTAAAGCTGGCTCTTTGACACAGAGAACTTCAAGAACTGACACAAAATTCACAAAGATTAAGGATAGTATTGGTCCGTTGTCGAAGCGGCAATAATGGACGATCCCAGCTCAAGCTGATTTTGACTGCAATTTTCTCAAACTCTTTCAAACGGATGAAAATCTTTAGCCGAAAGTAGCGATCGGCCTCCCACAATTTTCTTGCAAAATCCGCGAAACACGCATAATATCTTCGGTTACAGACTTAAAGTGAGAACTTTTGTCGCTCAGATTTTGTTTTTTGAGTTTGCTATGCCGACAGCTTTACCAGAATTCGAAGCCGGACGCCTCGCCGCGCTTTACAGCTATGGCATCCTGGACACGCCGCCGGAGAGTGATTTTGACGAAATTGCCAAAGCAGCCTCTGTCATCTGCGAAACGCCGATTTCCCTGATCAGTTTGGTCGATTCCGAGCGCCAGTGGTTTAAGGCTGCTGTTGGATTATCGGCAACCGAAACCGACCGCAAAATAGCTTTCTGCTCTCATACGATTCTGCAAAATAAACCGTTCGTTGTGCCGGATACTCTGGAAGATGGGCGATTTTCGACAAATCCGTTTGTAACGGGAGAGCCACATTTCCGTTTCTATGCCGGCATTCCGCTTGTCAATTCCGATGGCCATGCGCTGGGGACATTATGTGTCCTGGACCAAAAACCACGCCGTTTGACGACAGAACAGCAGACCGCGCTCGAAATCCTGGCTCATCAGGTCGTCAGCCAGATGGAATTTCGGAAAACGCGCAACAACCTCGCCGGGATAATCTCAAAAAGCCGCGAGGTCGAGGCGGAGTTGCGCGAGAGTGAGGAATTTAAAACCCGTCTGATCGAGGGCAGCCATGAATGTATCAAAGTCCTGGATCTCGATGGACGCCTTCTCTCGATGAATGCGGGCGGCATGCAAATCCTCGAAATCTGCGACTTTGAACCGCTGCGCAACAGCATGTGGGTCGAGTTTTGGGAAGGAGAGCATAAAGAGGCGGCAATTGCCGCCGTCGAAGCTGCGAAAAATGGCGGCGTCGGCAGATTTGTCGGTTTCTGTCCGTCCATGATCGGCAAGCCGATGTGGTGGGATGTAATTGTTAATCCGATACTCGACAACGACGGAAAGCCGGAAAAATTGTTATCGCTATCGCGCGACATTACCGAGCGAAAGCATTTGGAGCAAATGCTTCACAATATAGTTGAAGGTACCGCAGCGGTTACGGGCAAAGAATTTTTTTCGCCGCTGGTTCATCATTTGGCCATGGCGCTCAATGTCAAATATGCGTTTGTAACCGAGTGTCTAAACGGTGCAAAAAGCCGTGTGCGGACGCTGGCGTTTTGGAATGGCGGCGATTTCGCGGATGAATACGAATACGACATTGCACAAACGCCATGTGAAAATGTGCTCGACGGTGAAATCTGTCATTACGCTTCGGAAATACAGAATCTCTTTCCTAACGACGCCGATCTGGTTGCGCTAAAAGCCGAGAGTTATATAGGGTTGCCGTTAATCAATGAATCGGAAAAGATAATCGGGCATTTAGCGATCCTGGATGACCAGCCATTAAAAGACGCTGCTGAGATAATGCCGGTATTGAAAATCTTTGCCGCGCGTGCCGGGGCGGAGCTCGAACGGCTGCATGCCGAGCAGGAACTGCGTCTTGCGCTGGATGAGGTCGAGCGGTTGAAAAACCAACTGCACGCCGAAAACATCTACCTGCAGGAAGAAATCCGCCGAGATCACAACTTCGATGAGATCATCGGCAACAGCCCGGTATTGCTGGAAGTGCTGCAAAAACTTGAGCGGGTTGCACCGACGGACGCCGCAGTGCTCGTAACGGGCGAGACAGGCACGGGCAAAGAGCTGATTGCCCGTGCGATTCATAATCTTAGCGGTCGGCGAAATCGTCCGCTGGTCAAGATAAACTGCGCCGCAATATCCGCCGGATTGGTCGAGAGTGAGCTTTTCGGTCATGTGAAGGGTGCATTTACCGGCGCCGTCGATAAACGGGCGGGGCGTTTCGAACTCGCTAACGGCGGCACTGTTTTTCTGGACGAAGTCGGCGAACTCCCGCCGGAAACGCAGGTAAAACTGTTGCGCGTGCTGCAGGAAGGTGAGTTCGAAGCGGTCGGCAGCAGCAAAACCGTTCGGGTCGATGTCCGCATCATTGCCGCCACGAACCGCAATTTGGAAGAAGACATCACCGCCGGAAAATTCCGCTCGGACCTGTTTTATCGTCTCAACGTGTTCCCGATCGACGTGCCGCCGCTTCGCGAGCGCCGCGAGGACATTCATTCGCTTGCAATGTTTTTTATCGAACGATTTTCTAAAAAGTTTGGCAAGCAGGTGGTGGGGGTTTCCGGGGAGACCATGAATTTACTGGCCGGCTACGATTGGACCGGAAATGTGCGCGAACTTCAGAACGTGATCGAACGGGCTATTGTCCTTGCTGCTCCAGAGGAGAAGATTCTGCAAAGCGATCTGCTGCCTTCGCTGCCCGCCGGTTCGCGATCCGACACCACACCACCAGCCACCGCAACTTTCCCGACGCCGCCCGGAGCGCTCGAGGATGTTGAGCGACGGCACATACACGCGGTTTTGGAACAGGCGAAATGGGTTATCGAGGGCGAGAATGGAGCCGCAAAGATGCTCGATCTTCATCCAAACACGCTTCGCAGCCGGATGAAAAAGCTCGGAATTCGGCGCCCCGTCCTAAAATCTTCACACGCCACGAAATAACGTACCCTCGAAAAGACGAACGTATTACAGCCACGAAATTTCGTGGCTGTATTTTTTACTGAACCAGCTTGTTTTCCTATAAAAGGTTGATTTTATGGGAGTTAAAAGAATTGTCGCCGCGAGCCGAATCGTGGCACGCCGCTTGAATAGCACATTAATAAGGAAGTGCTAAAGGCATGTTGAAAATCACCGAAACCGGCAGAAACGATTGTTCCGTTACCTTAAAACTCGAAGGCCGCGTGTCCGAGGAGTGGGTCTCCGTCATAAGGGCTGCATGTGACGAGGTGTTGGCAAGCGGCTGCCTCTTAGCTCTCGATATGTCTGATGTTACATTCGTCGAACGCCATGCCGTTCCGTTTTTTCTCGAGATTGGAAGCGGGCGCGTCACATTGGTAAATTGCTCTCCATTTTTACGTGAACAGATCTGTGGAGGTTGTTATGAAAGCGGCAGCAATTGATACAAAACAGGTTGGGCTCTCAAACCAAACGGAACAACGCTCGCTGAACGCCGCAGCGTTAGTTGACGCACACGGCGATAATCTTTTCCGTTACGCTCTCTCGCGTCTTCGCGACGAAGCGGCCGCCGAGGATGTGGTTCAGGAAACGCTGGTCGTGGCGTTGCAGAAAAGCGAAGATTTTGCGGGGAAATCTTCGGCGAGAACCTGGCTGACCGGCATTTTGAAGCACAAGATCATCGATCATTTCCGTCGTGTGAGCCGTGAGGTAAACTTCAGCATCAACGACGCCGAAACGACGGAGCGTTTCTTTGACGAGGCGGGAACATGGAATTCCGATTTTGCACCCGCACGATGGGCCGCGGCANNACAGAAAGAATTTATGGCCGTGCTCGAAAAATGCATTGCTGAATTGCCGCTAAATCTGGCCATAGTATTTACGCTTCGCGAAATCGAGGATCTCGATTCAGCCGAGATCTGCAAAATCCTGAATATCTCGGCGAGCAATTTTTCCGTCATGATGCATCGGGCGCGGCTCAGACTCCGCCAGGCATTACAGGAAAAGTGGTTTGTAAAAGAATCTCTACGGGTCAAAATGCAACAGAATAAAACCTTCGAGCTATGCCGCGAGGAATATAAAAGTCGCATGTCGAAATACCCATTGTCGGAGCGATCGTTACGGCCCGAGGCGCCCACTGACCTCGAATGTGACGATCTGTCGTATTAAACTCAAAAGTGCGGGCCTGAAAGTACATAACCTAAGACAGGTTCGGCCGGGGGAATATTGTGTTGCCGATTCGGGGAATTTATGAAGTTGCCATTAAGGTAAAAGATCTGCCGCGGGCAGAGGCATTTTACCGAAAAGTTTTGGATTTAGAATTTGGAATTCGCGATGAACGCCGAAACTGGCTATTCTGCGCGCCGGCGGCGCGGGAATGGTTGTATTGCAGGAGGAAACGGGCGAATTTTCGTTACAGCATTTCGCATTTATGGTTGACGAGGCCGATATCGAACCAGCCGCCGCGCTTTTGCGCGAACGCGGCGTGGATGTTGAGGGTCCCGTCGTTCACGAATGGATGCCGGCCAAATCACTTTATTTCGCCGACCCTGACGGAAACGCACTGGAGCTTTGTGCCCCAGTTAAGGAGAAATAATGTTCGCCGCCGAAATCAGTGACGGGATCAAAATTGGCATTATCGAGGAACGCCACACAGAGGAG
The DNA here is from genome assembly GCA_002483395.1 of Chloracidobacterium sp. UBA7659. GTDB lineage: Bacteria > Acidobacteriota > Blastocatellia > Pyrinomonadales > Pyrinomonadaceae > OLB17. The sequence continues at coordinate 14,113 of DLHV01000060.1, forward strand.
TTTTTCGCGTTGGTGCAGCGGAATTACGAACGCCTTTTCGCCTGGTGTCCGTGGTTGAATGAAGTCGCGACAGTTGAAATGACGCGTGAATTCATAAGGGGCAAACTTGCACGCTTCGCCGACGGCAACGGTTTCACGGCCGGGTTTTTCGGTAGCCGAAAACTCATCGGCGTGATCGCTCTGGAATACATCGATCACGCCAATCGAACCACCGAGATCGGATATTGGCTCGACGCCGAAGCCGAGGGTCGCGGCCTCATAACAAAGGCCTGTCGCGTGTTGCTCGAGTATGCCTTTCACGAACTTAAGTTGAACCGCGTCCAGATTCGCTGTGCGAGCGGGAATGCCCGCAGTCGTGCGATCCCCGAAAAGCTCGACTTCGTGCAGGAAGGTATCGTTCGTCAATGCGAACGACTTCACGACCGCGTCGTCGATCTCATAATCTACGGCATGCTGGCAGATGAATGGAACTCCGCGATTTAACCAACACGATTCTTTCAAAACGTCGTCAGATTTCGGCTACTCAATCCATGCTCGTCGGCATTTCGGGCATCGATGCAAGCGGCAAAGGCTACGTGACTGCAAGGCTCGCCAAATATATTGAAGGGCAAGGAGTTAGCGTCGCCAATATCAACGTAGATGGTTGGCTCAATCTGCCTTCTATCCGATTTAGCGACGTTGATCCCGGCTGGCATTTTTACAAGAATGCTCTTCGGCTCGGTGATATGTTTCAGCGGCTCGCATTGCCGCTAAAACATGATCGGAGCGTGAATATCACGGCCGAATTCGCCGAGGAAACCACGACGGAATTTCGCCCACATCAATACAATTTTTCAAATATCGATATTATTTTGGTAGAAGGCATTTTTCTGTTCAAACTTAAGTACGCCCGGCATTTCGATCTAAAAATATGGATCGAATGCAGTTTCGAAGCTGCCCTTCAACAAGCCATCGCCCGTTCGCAAGAAGGCCTGTCGGCCGACCAAACAATCAGGGCTTATGAAACGATCTATTTTCCGGCTCAACGGCTGCATTTTGAGATCAATTGTCCAAAAGTCTCGGCTGAGATTGTCTTAAATAATGAACGCTGACCGAACTATGGAGAGTAGATCGGACTAAAGACGCAAGAGGGTTTCTTAATCGGCAACATCGAGCTTATACTTTTACAGTCGATCAGTTGGTGACAATTTGTCACCAACTGATTTACCAGTGAGCAAAGGTCGTTACAAATCAACTTGCCGACGGAGCTCTCATGAACGCTGAACACGCCACATACATTAAGTTCGCGAAAAAATCTATGCTCGATAAATCCATCAATTCCTTGATTGGCATAATCGAAGGCATAAGCATTGATGGGTCAATTAATTCGTCGGAACAGGACTTTCTAAGTCTTTGGCTTAGCGAACATGAACAAGTACGATCCAGCCATCCGTTTAACGAACTAATCCCCGTTGTTGCAGATGCTATGGCGGACGGTGTTCTAGCCGACGATGAACGCCAAGACATTCTTTGGTTGTGCGAACGTCTCAGTTCGAGTGAGTACCACGATAAAACAACCGCAGATTTGCAACGACTCCATTCCATCTTCTCAGCAATCGCAGCTGACTGCATAATTGCGGAAGCCGAACTAAGAGGATTATCCGATTGGCTTGGAGAACATGAGCACCTTAAGACGTGTTGGCCTTATGACGAAATTGACAGTCTGGTTATTTCGATATTAGCCGACGGAAAGATTGATCATGATGAACACGAAATGCTTTTGAGATTTTTCTCTGAGTTCATTGCTCTCGCTGACGATAGAACAATCACCAGTCCGGTCCTTTCGGTGGACAATAGCTTAGTTGCAGTTTGTGCGTCGTGCCCGGAGATCAATTTTCAAGGTTCTAAGTTCTGTTTTACGGGAGCGTCCGGAATATACAAACGCTCAGAACTGACGGAAACGGTTAATCGGCTTGGCGGTCAATCGGTAAAATCCGTCACGGCTGACCTCGATTATCTCATCATAGGTGCCGATGGAAATCCTTGTTGGGCTTTTGCTTGTTATGGGCGCAAGATAGAAAAGGCCGTTGATTTGCGTAAGTCCGGTGCTAGATTAATGATTGTCCANNCCCATGAGAATGATTTCCACGACGCGGTTGCGGATCTAAGATGATGAGTTGGTGATTGTTCGACCTGAACCACTATTCGTGTAAATGCTGAGCTACATGCAATCACAGTTATGAAGGTGAAAGAATGTGCATATTGTGGGAAAACCGATTCTAAACTAACGCGGGAGCACGTCATTCCCAAAAATCTTTATCCGAAATCAAAAGCGGAGTCGAAAGTACAAAGGCTTACGATTCCTTCTTGCGAAGAATGTAATAACGGGTGGTCAGACGACGAAGCTCATTTCCGCAATGTGCTCGTCTTTGCAGGGGATTCGAATGAGTCTGTTCGGGAGATTTGGAATTCAACGATGAGGCGAAGCTTTGACGAGGTTGATGGATCACGGCGAGTGAATGACTTATTCCATCAACTCGTGCCGACAAAAGTTGATGGCAAAGGCCGACATATGATTTATCCGGGAAACGACGACAGGGTCTTGAGGATAGTTCGGAAAATTGTGCGAGGCTTATCGTATCATCATGACCTTACGTCGCCAGTTTGCGAGAACCAAGTATTTGCCGATGTTCAAAAGTATATTGTGCCTCCAGAACTCGAAGAAATTATGGAGTACCATCATCGTGATTCGGACATATTCGAATACAAATTCGCCGTGTTGAATCAAGTAGGGATCGATTCTGCTTGGTTGCTGACTTTTTTTCAAAGGCGAACGTTTCTTGCTGCTGTATTTAACTCATAGATTCCGCCCGAACCACAAACCTGATCGATCGTTCGTGTTGTGTTCCAGTTGTTCCACCCGCTGTGGAACGGAACAAAAAAATAGCGTCGAGATCATCGGATCTCAACGCTAAGTCTCTTTAGAGAGGACAGGAGGAGGATGAATGAGAAGTTTTATTATGCAAACGCGGGTGTCAACGCCGATTTGATTCCGTATTCGGTCGCGACCTTTGCCAGCGACTTCTTCAACTGGCCTCTCGCCCGGCTGAGGCGTGACATAACGGTTCCGATCGGGATATTCAATATTCCGGCCACTTCCTTGTAGTCGAATTCATGGACATCGGCGAGCAGCACGACGGAGCGGTAATGTTCCGGGAGCTTGTTCAGGGCCGATATTACTTCGGTGTCGGTCAGATGGTCGGGGATCGGGGCCGAATAAGACGAGTTTTCGAATACCAATTCGTCCGCTTCCTGGATATATTTCGCCTGAGTATATTTCTTGCGGCGGTGGTGATCGAATTTATTAAAGAGAATTTTATAAAGCCATGCCCGACAATTTGTGCCCGGCTCGTAGTGGTCAAATGATTTCCACGCCTGCATGTATGTTTCCTGTACAAGATCGTCTGCATCGGTGTGGCTCATCGTGATACGGACCGCCGTTCTGTAAAGGTCATTGATGTGCTTCATCGCTTCTGCTTCGAATATTTCCAGTGTCGTCTCGTTCATTTTCATTCTCCGTTTTAAGTGAAAAATTTCTGCTTACAACCGTTTGTCGAACGAGGGCGGGAATCCTTACAGTTTTTTTGAAAGTTTTTTTGATATACTAGGCAGAGTTATGAGCGAGATAATATTCCTAGTTGAAAATGCGGTGGAAGGTGGGTTTACGGCCCGGGCGTTGAACGAATCGATATTTACTGAAGGCGACGATCTGGACGCCTTGCGTGCAAATATCCGTGATGCGGTAGACTGCCATTTTGAACAAGGTGAAAAACCAAAAATGATTCGGCTGCATTTTAGTAGCGAAGAAGTGATCGCCGCATGAGACTGCCGAGAGATGTATCGGGATCAGACCTGACGAAAGCCCTTCCGCGAGCTATGCAGCCTTTTTAACAGCCTCCAAATTCGTCTCTTTCAGCGAAACCGATGGCGATCGTAGCGTCAGGAATTGAACAAGATCTTTTGAAAATAGAAGGTCAAGCGTCCAATCCAATGCGACGCGCAGCTTTTTCTCGAATCGCGGCAACTTCATTAGATAAATCGTCCGCCAGAGCCACCAGGCGATGAAACCCGAAAAGTTTATGCCCATTAACTGTGCAACGCCGGTTCGCCGGCCGAGGGCAGCGAGCTGACCGATCGTTTCGAAAACGAACGGCTTTTTCTTTCCGCCCCGGATCGATGCGGTGATGTTGTGAGCGAGAATTTTGCCCTGGCGGATCGCATGTTGGGCCGTGGGCGGGAATGGTTTTCCGGTTTTCGTTTCAACGATGGACGAACAATCGCCGAGTGCCCAGACGCCTGAAAAACCCTCAACTTCCATAAATTCGTTTGCACAGATCTTGCCACGGTCTTTGTCGCAGGGCAGTAAATTGAGCAGCGGGTTTGGGGCGGTTCCGACGGTCCAGATGATCGTGTTGGTCGTGATCCGTGTGCCGTCGCTTAGAACTACCTCGTTGTCCGAGGCGTCCGAGACCAGTGTATTAAGGTGAATTTCGACGCCTCGCATGGCAAGCTTTGCCTGGGCGTATTTTCCGAGCTTTTCGTTCAGCTCGGGCAGAATCGTGCCTCCGGCGTGAACGAGAACTATGCGGAGCATCGATTCGTCTAAATGCGGATAGAATTTCAGGGCTTCACGGAGAAAATCGTTCATCCCTGCAATGGTTTCAACTCCCGCGAAGCCACCGCCGGCAACGACGAAATTGAGCAGCGGCTCGCGAACATTCGGGCAGCATTCAANNAAAGTCGGCATGTTCGAGATTCGAGATCATCCGATTTCGCAGGTAAATCGCGTCGCCGAGAGATTTCATTGTCAAGGCATTCGTTTCCAGTCCCTTATTTCCATAGAAATTTGTGATCGACCCGAGGCCCAAGACAAGATGATCGTATGGAAGGTCGTGTTCATGATGCTCCTCGCCGTGCGAAACGCGCACGGTCTTATTCTCCAGATCGATACAATCGACGTCTCCGTTGAAAACTTTTACGCGTTTGAGCAGCTTTCGGACCGGGCTGACGATGTGTGTTATGTCCAGATCGCTCGCCGCGACTTCGTGAAGCATCGGCGTAAAAAGAAAAAAGTTTTCGCGATTTACCAGCGTGATCTCTATGTCGCCGTCTTTTGCCAGCGTTTTTTCAAGATTCAGCGCCGTATAGAGACCGCCGAAACCACCGCCGAGAATTATTATTCGTTTCTTGTTGCTCATAAATTATTACCTGTTTAGATTGAAATTCGTGTACATTGCAATCAATTGCGTTTCGGCCTTTCAATATTCCTTAAATTGGTTTTGCAAAGCTGGAATAAAAACTTACGGTACACTGATAAATGGTATGTAATAAAGGGAATGGTTTGTTGAGGAGAATTGGGATGAAAGGAATATTCGCTGTATGGAAAGCACACACAGCATCGCGGTCAATGAATTGGCTGGTCGATATCGAGCCGTTTTCAAGATCGGTAAAAAGCGAATCGGCCGATAATGTTCGTCTCAAGAGAGCTCTAAAACGCGCGGTTGAAAACGATTTTGCACCGCAATCACTAATAGATACAATTAAGACCCGCATTCGAAATGCTGAATGAACCGAGATGATGCGATGCCATTTTCACGAGTGGATATCCAGGCCAATGTTATGGATACAAGCGCAGCCGCGACGCCAGGCGTTACGTGGCACATCGATCCCGAGGTTTGGGTCGATGAGCACGGCGACTGCTTGTTTCGCTTTGCGCTTATGCGGCTCCGCGACTCGTCATTGGCCGAGGATATGGTCCAGGAAACGCTGCTTTCAGCAATCCAGTCGATAAAATCTTATGGAGGTAAATCGACTGAAAGAACCTGGCTTATCGGCATTTTAAAGCACAAGATAATCGACTATTACCGGAAGAACAGCAAGCAGGTGCAGATAACTGACGAAGATACGGACCTTTCGAGCACGGAGCGTTTTTTTGAGCGACCCGATAAATGGGATGGCCATTGGGCGATCCAGATGCGACCGGTCGATCCGGAGCAGTCGCCCGATCAGGTTTTGGAAAGAAGCGAATTTAGGGAAGTCATGAATGCTTGCTTGTCCGCCTTGCCCGCCAGGGTCGCTAACGTATTTACTCTTCGCGAAATGGACGGCATGACGAGCGAAGAAATTTGCAGCGTATTGAGCCTGTCGGCCAGCAATTTGTGGGTGATCATGCACCGGGCACGAATGCAGCTCCGGCGATGCATTGAAATAAAATGGTTCAGAAAGGCGTTATAGATAGGGATGAAGGAAAGTAAGGTAGAACATACGAAGTTTAATCTCTTGATTTGGCGAAATCTGCCAAAGTGCAAGGAGATCGTAAAGATCATCACGGCCTCGATGGACGAAAAGCTTTCCTGGCGCGAGTGGATAAAGATGAAGATCCATCTGCTTTCTTGCGATCCGTGTGTTAATTTTTTGAAGCAGCTCAAATTTATCCGAACGGTCTTGCGACATAGCGACGAGAAGCTTGTCGAGGAAGATTTATCGGTGAAACTTAGCGATGATGCCCGTTCTCGGTTAAAGAAGGCTTTAGAGTCTGCGGACCCAGGACTTTAGAATCAGCTTTGGAAAGATCGAATATTTTTTTCTTTGACGGGCTTTGCGGCCCTTTTTTTATTGGAATAATCCTGTGAAAAATTGTGATTCAGCATCGAGCAGGGAGTTTTATGCAAAAGCCCGCATGTAAGTAAGGGCGAATCGTTCAAGTTAGATAAACATTCAAGATGCCGGATACGACAAAAATCAACTACGATCTGCACGCGCACAGCCACGCTCAGAATCGCTTAGCTGTAATACCAACAGCGGAAAAACTTGATGCCAATCCGCAATTTTCGGGTCGCGGCGTTCGAATCGCATTTATCGATTCGGGATTCTATCCGCATCCCGATTTTGCCGATCGCGTCGTCGCGTTTCATGACGTTTCCGGCGAAGAAAGTTCGCTTGGCGCATGCGACGAGCCAAAAGGCCATCATTGGCACGGGACGCAAACGGTAGTGTCGTGTGCCGGAAACGGAGAGCTTTCGGACCGGATTTATCGGGGCGTCGCACACGAGGCCGAGCTGGTTCTTGTGAAAGTCTCGGCCGCTGGGAAGATTAACGATGAATCGATCGTAAGAGGCCTGGAATGGGTCATTGCGAATCGCGCAAAATACGAGATTCGGATCGTTAATATCTCGCTTGGCGGCGATTGCGACAGGCCGACGTCCGAAAGCCGAATCAACCAGCTCATCGAGAATTTGGCAGGTCTTGGGGTTGTGGTTACGGTTGCGGCGGGTAACTCGTCAGAAGGCAGTTCAATGCCGCCGGCAACGGCACCTTCGGCGATCACGGTCGGCGGATACAGCGATGAAAATCAGTTCGAACCGGCCGATTTCGATCTTTATCATTCGAATTTTGGAACGACTGTGGACGGCATAGTCAAGCCGGAAATTATTGCGCCCGCGATGTTTGTTGCGGCTCCGATCCTGCCTGGGACAGTTGATTATCAAACCGCCGAGATACTGTCTTTGCTCGCAAATTCACCGGACTATTCATTCCGAAAGAGCTATTTGGAAAATTGGAAAATGGCCGGACTCCCGGAACACATTATTTCAACCGATGTCGCAACCGCGCGTCGATTTGTCGAGGACGAACTTGGGCGGCGAAAGATCGTCGCGACGCATTACCAGCATGTTGACGGCACCTCGTTCGCGGCGCCGATAACAGCGTCGATTGTGGCGCAGATGCTGGAAGCTAACTCTCGTCTTACTCCACAAGTTGTCAAAAACATTCTTGTCTCGACCGCCGAAAAGATCTCCGGCCGGCCCGCGATTCGTCAAGGCTTCGGCTTGCTAAACGCGAAACTCGCGGTTGACCTTGCAAAGGTGGAGGATCACGATCTGCGGCCAAATGTTTTTAGCCCGCCGCGCGTAGAACGAAACAGGATCGTCTTTCATTTCCACGACGATGCGGCGGAAAACGCATGTCTCGTTGGCGATTTCAATGATTGGAACGAGAAGAATGTTCCATTTTTACGCAACGGCGACGGAGTATGGACGGCGGCGATCCCTTGTCAGCCCGCGGGAAAATACCGGTACAAAGTTTTGATAAACGCCGAACGCTGGATCGAAGACCCGAGCCACGGGTTCAAGGAAGAAGATGGCTTTGGCGGGTTTAATTCGATTCTCGTCATCGGCGGCTAATCGTCTCGCTTTCGCCTTCTCCGAACTGTTTCGCGGCCGCCACCGAAATAGGCCAGGATCGCGACGACGAGGTGTGCCGCAAACCAGATATTGTCGTAACCCATATTCTGATAGATGTAGATGAGTATCAGAACGCGGGGCATAAACAAGCCCAACAAAACGTCCGCCCACTGGGGAACATTATTCGCCGGATACCAGTGTTGAAGAAAATATACGATCAGGACTATCCGCGGAAAGAACAACGAGAAAAGAAGAAAGTAAAAGTCCATGCCAAAATCTCCTCCATTCGCCTAATTATACGCCCATTACTCGCAAATCGTTCCCGCTCCGATCCATGACCTAACAGCGTGGAATAAAAGCGAAGCCGTCGGTGATTTCAATTTGCGAGAAACACGATGTTGGAAACCATAAAAGACCACTGGCCGGAATATTTGATCGAAGCATGGTGCCTCGGCACTTTTATGCTGTCGGCGTGTTTTTTCGGTGTGCTACTGTTTCACCCGGACGCGCCGACCGCGGCATGGCCCTGGCTTACGCGAAACGTCGCAATGGGAATCGCCATGGGAGTAACCGCGACCTTGATAATTTGCTCGCCTTGGGGCAAGCGTTCCGGCGCGCATTATAACCCGGCGGTAACGCTCGTTTTTCTTCGGCTCGGAAAGATCAAGTCCGTCGACGCCACATTTTACGTTCTTTTTCAATTCATTGGCGGAGCGATTGGCGTGCTGGCCGCGTGGCTAGTTCTCGGAGATCTGCTCGAACATTCGGCGGTTGATTTTGTGGTCACCGTTCCCGGCATCTACGGGATCGGCGTCGCCTTCGCGGCCGAACTGGCAATAGCATTCGTCTTGATGAACGTGATCCTTTTTACATCCAATTCCGTAAAATTCTCGCGACTAACACCTTTTTTTGCTGGGCTGCTGGTCGCCGCATATATCGCTGTTGAATCGCCGGTTTCCGGAATGAGCATGAATCCGGCGCGTACATTCAGTTCGGCGGTGGTCGCCGGTAACTGGACGGCTTGGTGGATATATTTCGCGGCACCGCCGTTGGCGATGCTAGCTGCCGCCGAGGTTTTCGTTAGAACACGAGGGATAAAGGCTGTCCTGTGCGCGAAGCTGCATCACCATAACCGTGCACGATGCATTTTCAATTGTGGGTATGCATCGGCAGATTTTGCCACAGAGGGCACAGAGCGGTGTAAGGCAAAGGCGCTTGCTCAAACAAACTATTCGACTCTGTGAAACGAAACTAATTCTCATTTTCTATGTGTCCTCTGTGACTCTGTGGTGAAAAAGTTTAGGAGTATTTATGACAAACGGACATTACGACGTAATAATTATCGGCACCGGAGCCGGAGGCGGCACATTGGCGCGAAAGCTTGCGCCGTCAGGAAAGAAAATACTCATTCTCGAGCGGNNCCCGTGCCGTTAATGTTGAAGGGAAATACAACACAAAAGAGGTTTGGCACGACAAGGACGGCAAACCGTTGCATCCGCATACCAACTACAACGTCGGCGGCAATACAAAATTTTACGGTGCGGCGTTATTCCGCATGCGAAAGGAAGATTTTGGCGAGTTGAAACATCACGACGGCGTTTCGCCAGCCTGGCCCATCTCATATGACGAACTCGAACAATTTTACGCACAGGCTGAACAGCTCTATCACGTCCACGGAAAACGCGGCGAAGACCCGACCGAAGCCTGGTCGAGTTCGCCGTTTCCATATCCGGCGGTCAGCCATGAGCCGAGAATCGAGCATCTGGCTGAAGATTTTGCTGCGATGGGCTGCAAGCCGTTTCACGTGCCGCTTGGGATCCAGCTGAAGGAGAACGACCGGTCGAGCAGTTGCGTCCGCTGTGCCACATGTGACGGTTTTCCATGTCTTGTGAACGCGAAATCCGACGCGCACGTCTGTGGAATCGAGCCTGCGCTCAACTTTCCAAACGTGACGCTCCTGACCAATGCAATGGTCACGAAGCTCGAAACGGACGGCACAGGAAGGCGTATTTCTGCCGTTAACGTTTCGCGAAAGGGAGAGGACGAGAAGTTCTCGGCCGATCTTGTTGTTGTATCTGCTGGTGCGATCAATTCGGCTGCATTGCTCCTTCGGTCGGCCAACGAGCATCATCCGAATGGCCTTGCGAACAGATCAGATCAGGTAGGGCGAAACTACATGGGCCATGTTAATTCGGTGATGCTTGCGGTTTCGAAATGCCCGAATCCGACCGTTTTTCAAAAGACGCTTGCCGTCAACGATTTTTATTTCGGTTCCGAAGACTTTCCGTACCCGATGGGACATATTTCGTTTGTTGGGAAATTGGACGGCGTAACGCTTTCGGCGGGAGCACCGGCAATAGCTCCGGGTTTTACGCTCGACTTGATGGCGAAACACTCGCTCGATTTCTGGCTAACGACCGAGGACCTGCCGCGGCCGGAGAACCGCGTGACGCTCGATAAGAATGGTAATGTCGTATTGGCATACACGCCGAATAATCTCGAGGCGCACAAGCAGTTGCAGAACAAGCTTAAAATGCTGATGAACAATCAGCGAAAATGTGATATCCACGGCGGAGAATGCCATCAGGGAGTTTTCTCAAGAAATTTATATCTTGCCGAACAGATTCCGCTGGCAGGTGTCGCACACCAGAACGGAACGGTCCGTTTCGGAGACGATCCTAATACGTCGGTCCTCGACCGCGATTGCAAGGCGCATGACCTAGACAACCTTTACGTGGTTGACGGCAGCTTTTTCCCGTCGAGT
>DLHV01000194.1:0-607 GCA_002483395.1 Chloracidobacterium sp. UBA7659
TGCTGCACGCCTTCGCCCGAAACGTCGCGCGTGATCGACGGGTTGTCGTCCTTGCGGCAGATCTTGTCGATCTCATCGATATAGATAATTCCCTGCTGTGCTCGCTCAACCTCATTTCCGGCCGATTGCAGAAGGCGAAGCAGAATGTTCTCGACATCCTCGCCGACATATCCGGCCTCGGTCAGGCTTGTGGCGTCGACGATACAAAACGGAACGCTGAGAACACGCGCAAGGGTTTGAGCAAGTAAGGTTTTGCCGGTTCCGGTCGGGCCGATCAGAAGGATGTTCGACTTCTGAAGCTCGATATCCGAGCGGCGCTTTGCCAACTCAAGGCGTTTATAATGCTGATAGACGGCAACCGAAAGACGCTTTTTCGATTCTTCCTGCCCGATCACGTACTCATCGAGAAAATTCTTTATTTCCTGCGGCTTCGGGATAGTCGCCCGCGCGGTAGAAGACTCGGTTTGCTCGTCGTCGTTAATGATCTCATTGCATATATCAATGCATTCATTGCAAACATAGACACCGGGACCGGCAATGAGTTTGCGAACATCGTTTTGCGATTTACCGCAAAATGAACAGCAAAGAAGTTCTTCTGATCGTCGGA
>DLHV01000194.1:628-14424 GCA_002483395.1 Chloracidobacterium sp. UBA7659
GGACAGGAATGTCCGCGTTCCACCTACTTCTCCCGATGTTCAATTACCTCGTCGATCAGGCCGTATTCCTTTGCCTGTACCGGCGAAAGAATAAGGTCGCGTTCGACATCTCTTTCGACTTTTTCGAAGCTCTGTCCGCTGTGATTTGCAAGTATTCGCGATGTCATCTCACGCATACGCAGGATCTCTTCGGCCATGATGCNNCCGCCGGATGGCTGATGGATTAAGACGCGTGCATGCGGAAGCGCAAAACGCTTGCCTTTTGTGCCGGCTGCGAGCAGCAATGCACCCATCGATGCACATTGGCCGACACAGATGGTCGTCACATCGTTCTTGATGAACTGCATAGTGTCGTAGATCGCCATTCCGGCGGTGATCGAACCGCCGGGGCTGTTTATATAGAGATTGATGTCGCGTTCAGGATCCTCGGCTTCGAGAAACAAAAGCTGAGCAACGAGAAGGTTTGCGATCTGATCATCGATCGGCGTGCCGATGAAGATAATGCTGTCCTTCAAAAGCCGCGAGTAGATATCGAACGCCCGTTCTCCACGCGAGGTTTGTTCGACGACCATTGGTACTAAAGCCATATTATTTCTCTCTCGATAAATGCTGGTTTAAGTAATAGGTGAATTGAGTGGCGATAAGTCGTTGATTCTAAGGCTATTGCCGAGTCGGATTCCGATTTTACACGTTTCTTCTGAAAATGCAAGCGGAAAAACAACCCAATCTACTTGTCACCAAAAACTCAACCGTTTAGAGGCGGGCTTGCCCNNGTCGCCTAAACGTCACAATCGCTATGCCTTCGTCTTGGCAGCTTTTTTTGCCGTTTCCTTTTTCTTCATGGCATTTTTAGGCGTCTCTTCGGAGGCTTCGGAAACCGCATTTGCTGCTTCGTCAATCCATTCGCCCTCGACGACCTTAGCCTTTGCAACCAGTGCCTCGATGGATTTTCGAGTTCGCAAATTATTATTAACACTGTCCGTTCCGCCCTGCTTTTCGAGCCACAAGCGAATCTCATCGGTCGTCGTGCGGTAATGGGCAGCAAGTTTGCCAATCTCTTCTTCGACTTCAGCATCGGAAACGTTGACATTCTCGGCTTCGGCGATCTTATCAAGGAGCATCGCACCGCGAACGTCCCTTTCAGCTTGGGACTTCATCTGCTCGAAGGCCATCGTGACAAACTCGTTCTCGACCTTATTCAGATCGACTCCTCGCTGTTGCAGGTCTTGCGCAAAATTGTTCAAAAGATTTCGAGCCTGATTTTCGATCAGTGTGCTCGGAACTTCAAACGCGTTACCTTCGATCAGTTTTGCGATCGCATCGTTTCGAACACGGGCATTGGCGTCGGAATCCGCGTAGCTTTCAAGATCTGTTTTTAGCTTCGTTCGCAGATCGGCGAGCGATTCGTACCCTTCGTCCAGGCTTTGCGCCCATTCGTCGTTCAGCTCCGGCATTTCCATTGTCCCGACCGATTTTATCCTGGCCTTGTAATGAAGCTTCTTCCCTGCAAGGGCAGCCGACGAAAAATCTTCAGCATACGAAACCGTAAACTCCTTTTCTTCGTCCGGTTTTACGCCGATGAGATTTTCGGTAAACGCCTTTTCGATGACCTCATCACCGAGGACCACTTCGAGATCATCGGCCGTTATCGGCTCACCGTCGGGATCATCGTCAAACGTGCCCGCGAGATCGGCGATGACGGTGTCTCCAAGCTCCGATTTGCGATCCTCAACCGGGATCAACGCGGCGTGTTCCTTCAAACGGTTCACGATCAGGCCTTCGACTTCCGAATCTTCGACGGGCTTTCGTCTTCGGGTTACTTCCAGGTCTTTGTACCTGGGTGGCGGAATGTACGGCATAACCTCAACATGCACGTGCAGCCCGATCGGCCTTGAACCGTTAACCGAGACGTTTTCAACATCTTCGATATGCAGATGCGGTTCCGTCAGCGGCTGAAGCGAATGTTCCTGAATAGCCTCGGCGACTTTTGGAGGCAAAACCTGCTGCAGCACATCGTTTTTGATCTCTTCTTTATATCTGAGGCGTACGATATCGAGCGGAGCAAAACCCTTTCGAAACCCGTGGATGCTTGCACCCTTTGCGTACCTTTGACTTACCTTAGCGTAAACTTCTTTTATCGCTTCGGCATCAACTTCGATCTTGATCTCCTTTTGGGTCGGAGAAACTTCTATCAGTTCTGTTTTCATTTAAGATTTATCCAAGCAGACCGCTAAAAAAAGCATAGCGAAGTTGGAATTAAATGTCGAATACAACGGCTTTGGACGAATTTTTGATACGGAGAAAGATGAAGGAAGGTGGTACTGAGGGCGAGACTCGAACTCGCACNNCACTAGATCCTAAGTCTAGCGCGGCTGCCAATTACGCCACCTCAGCATTTCAGAGTTACGCGTTTACGCATGATGTCTACGGCAACTCTAAAGGAATAATTTACAGAATAAGCCCGTCATTGTCTAGCAAACTATTTAGACAAATACTTCTGCTTGTATTCGTCCCAGGACGTGTCGTAGTCGCGTTCATCGATGTAGGTTGTAGCCGGTCCCGCGCCAACGTATTTGTCTTCGGCCTTTTTGAAAAGCTTGTAGCCACCGTAACCGATCGCCCCTAGTACGCCGATTACAAGGCCATACCAAAGCAGCGACGTGATCAGGCCAAAAAGCCAAAAGAACAGCATTACACCGAAGATGAGTCCAAGAAGTGCCAGAATGAGTTTGATAATATTCATCGCCCAAAAACCTCCGTCTATTTTTACTATACGGATTTCAAAGTTCTTTGTTCGTGCAAATTTTTCTGTTGTCGTATAATCCGAAGCAATAAATACAGGATTCGTAAGGAAGGTTTTTTGAGTTTCGAACCACCAAACATAGAAGCGGTAGGAAAGGCATTAGATGCCGCGATTTTCGGCCCCAATGGTGCTTTTGTAACCGGCGTCACACACGATTCGAGACAGGCCCGAGTAAGCACACTTTTCGTTGCAATACGCGGAGCGACGATGGACGGACACCGGTTCGTTGATGATGTAATGCGTAGAGGTGCGGCCGGGATAATTTCGGAATACGATCCTCCAGCGGGTTTTCAGAGTACGTGGCTGAAAGTAAAAAATGCTCGCGAAGCGTTAGCAAAAGCCGCTGCTGTTATTAACGGAAACCCTTCGCACGAACTGGATTTGGTCGGAATTACAGGCACAAACGGCAAAACGACGACAACCTATCTTTGCCTTGCTCTCGCCGAAGCGGCCGGCGAGAAAGGTGCCATGTTGACGACGGTCGAATATCGCATCGGCACGAAGAGCGTGCCCGCCGTTCGCACGACGCCTGAGGCATCCGACACAAATCGATTCCTGCGTGAGGCGGTGGATGCCGGCTGCAAGATGGCGGTTATGGAAACGTCGTCGCAGGCGATCGATCTGCACCGCTGCGACTGGCTGCGATTCAAGGTTGCGATCTTTACCAATCTTACCCGCGACCATTTGGATTACCATCTGACGATGGAAAGCTATTTCGACGCGAAGAAGAAATTATTCGACGGCCGGCTTGGTGCGAAACCTGGCTCCTGCGTGATAAATATCGACGATGAATGGGGACGGAAGCTAGCGGATGAGCTGAAAGCCGCGGGACAACGTGTCGTAACNNGTTTTCTCAAAAGAATCCGGTCGCTACCGCTCTTGGTTCCGACTTGTCCGCGGACCTCGCCGCAAAAGACATCACCGTTTCGCTTATTAAAGGAACGTCTTTCCGGCTTTCTACGCCCCAAGGCGAGCGGCAGATCAGTTCGCCGCTGGTCGGCAAACCGCATGTTTACAATATGCTCGCAGCGACAGCGGCATCGCTTGAACTTGGCTACGGCCTCGACGCCATTCAGTCTGGCCTGGAAAAATGCGTCGGTGCTCCTGGAAGATTTGAACGCGTCCCGCACGACGGCGATTTTGCGGTCGTCGTTGATTATGCCCATACAGATGATGCTCTATTGAACACCCTTAAAACTGCCCGAGACCTAACCACTGGAAAAATAATCACGGTCTTCGGCTGCGGAGGTGACCGCGACAGGACAAAACGCGGGCCGATGGGCGAGGTCGCCGGGCGTAACAGCGATTTTGTGATAATTACGTCCGACAATCCGCGAACCGAGAACCCTTTGAAAATAATCGAAGAGATCGAGGTTGGGGTAAAAAGTATAGATTGCGAATATCTGATCGTGTCCGACAGACGCGACGCAATTTTTCAGGCATTAAAGAAGGCAAGGGCTAATGATGTTGTGCTGATCGCCGGTAAAGGCCACGAGAATTACCAGATCATTGGAGATGATAAGTTCGATTTTGACGATCGCGAGGTCGCTTTAGAAGCTTTGAAACAAATGAGAGAGGACTAGGAGTGTCGTAGTTTTCAGTCGTCCAAACGGTTTTTTGCAATAAATTCCCGCAAAACTTTTTTTTGGGCCTCGGAGAGACCTATGAATCGAAGGGCGAAACCGATCTCGAACACATGGTTTTTTACTTCGCCAAGAATCTGGACCTTCATGCCCTCGCCCAGCGGAAGAAACAGTTTTAGAGTGTCGCCCTCGCTCACCTCACCGGAACTCAAGACAAAACAGCCGCACTCGCTAATATCGCTGAGCGTGCCGGAATACCGCCCGGCAAGGTTCTCCCATTCAACTCCGAGGGAAGCCTTGCTGCGAATTATTGCCCGACGCTCAAAACCGCTTCTTCTATCCGTCATTGTCATTCGAACCGTGCTGTTCGGCATTTCCCCTTTTCCTATCTTTATTATTTAAGTAGTAATAAACGGGTAATCCCAGAATAATCAGCAAAATACCAATGAAAGATTGTTGCGGTGCGGTTACCATCGTGTTAATAAGCAGCCATCCGGCGACAAGAAGGAAGACGACCGGCACTACCGGATAACCCCACGCCCGATACGGTCTTTCGGCATCGGGATACTTTCTTCGAAAGACAAAAATTGAGGATGTAACTAAAGCGTAAAAGATCCATGACCCGAATATCACGTAATCCGTCAATGTGTCGAACGAACCGGAAAGTGCCAAAACACTCGCCCAAACGCCCTGGAACAAAACACCGTTAACCGGAACGGCATTTATCGAGGTTTTCCCGAATCCCCGGAACATAAGCCCATTCTTCGCCATCGCGTAAGGAATACGCGAAGCGCTCAAGATAGACGTGTGCAGAGTGCCGAGAGATGAGAGCATCAATCCAACAGTGAAAACTGCCACCGCAACCCCAGTTGCAAGGCCTACTATGTCACCGCCGAAAAACTTGCTTACAACGACCATCGCAACCGATGAATCTTTTGAAACGGAAGCGATCGCGGTTGGATCAAGGATGTAAAAGTACACAACGTGAGCCGCTACATAAAGCAAAATAACCAGCAAAACACTGCCTATGATCGCAATCGGTATGTTGCGGTTCGGCTCCTTCACCTCGCCGGCGACGAACGAAAGATTGTCCCAACCGTCATAACCCCACAGAGCAGCCAGCATCGCGGCCGCAAACCCGCCGACGAATGTATAACCAGCGGAACCAACTTTCACGGCATCGGCAACGCCTTCGCATGTTCCGCCCGTATTCATCAATACAAAATTGCCGAAACTGCCTCCGGTCACAAACAGGAATGCACCGAGTCCGACGAAAAGCACGAGGGCGATCTTTATCAGGGTGAGTACAGTGGCAATCTGGCCGCTAAGACTAACTGAGAGACAATTTAGGGTCGTAAAGATCGCGATTATCACCACGGCAACTATTTGTAGTGAAGTGATCTCGTACGGATATCCAAAAATGCTCGTCTGGAGTAGAGTTTGCTTTAGGCCGCCGCTTAAGTAGTCGTTCAGTGCAATGGCAAACACCACCGCTACGCTGGCCTGTGAGCCGGTTCGGGCGATAAACATCTGCATCCACCCGAAAAGAAAACTGGACAAACGGCCGTATGAATCGCGGAGGAAAACGTATGGCCCGGCAGCCTCTGGTTTCATAGCGGTCAGTTCGGCGTAGGTCAATGCTCCCGCCAGCGAGAGTAATCCGGCTGCGACCCACGCGACAATGACCCATGTCGGGCTGCCGACGTTGCATGTCATCACGCGAGCCTTAAGAAAAACACCCGTGCCGATGACGTTTCCAATAATCACGGAAACGGCGGCGAGCAGGCCTAATCCTCGAACCAGTTTGTATTTGTCGTCTGCATTCAAAGCCATAGATTTTCGGTTTAATTGGGATTTATCGATTTGATTGCAACATCTTACGCGAAAACGCGGGGTAAGTGAAATTTTCATCCGTGATAAGATTACGGCGTGCGAAAGATCGAAATCNNCGGCTCGTCTCCGGCTTATTGAAGCTCGCCGAAGCCGGGAATGTCGCCATACTTGATAGTTGCGGAGTTGGCGGCGCCGATGCGAATCTTCTCATCACTGGGATTGATCCGTTGGAGGTACATGAGACCTCGAACGACGACCCGGCGGAAACCCTCCGCATACNNAGAATCTGGCCGCAATATTTACGATTTCATACGATTTTGGACTGAAGCTTCAGCATATCGAAAGGACACCCAACCGAGTATTTTCATCGTATGAACCTGATATTCATATCGCTTTGTTCGACTGCCTCGTTATTCATGATTACGAAACCGAGCGGACGTATTTATCCGGCAATCCGGCTAAATTTGATCAAATCGAGCGAGATATGGTCGATTCCAATCTTCTAGCCCGACCCTCGATCNNTCACCCGATCCGGGTATCTCGATGCCATAGATAAGATCAAGGAGCTGATACGCTCCGGCGATACATATCAAACCAACCTCACCCAGCAGCTTTCGGTCGAACTTGCGAAACACACCACGGCCGCCGAAATATTTCTGCGTCTCCGGCGCGATCATCCGGCGCGTTTCGCGGCGTACATTGATCGTGGCTCGTCAAAAGTCGTTTCGGCGTCGCCGGAGAGATTTGTTCGAGTGACCGCCAATCAAAACGGCGGCAAAAAAATTTCCGCATCGCCAATAAAAGGAACGCGACGGCGCGGGAAATCCGTCGAAGAAGATGAATTCCTGTGTGAGAACCTGCTTAACAGCGAGAAGGACCGGGCCGAAAACACGATGATCGTTGACCTGATGCGAAACGATCTCGGCCGGATCTGCAAATACGGAAGCGTCTCCGTCGAATCGCTTTGCAAAATGGAAGAACACCCTACGCTCTTTCATTTGGTTTCAACGGTCGATGGAACACTGAGAGACAAAACCACGCATTCCGAGATTATCAAGGCCGTATTTCCATGTGGTTCGATCACCGGTGCGCCGAAGATACGTACCATGCAGATCATCGAAGAAATCGAAAATACGGATCGCGGCCTTTCAATGGGGGCGGTCGGCTGCCATATTCCCGAAAGCTCGTTCGGACTCCCGGCCGTATTCGAAATGAGCGTCGCGATCCGGACAATGGTAATTCGCGGCGGAACGGCCGTCTTCAACGTCGGAGGCGGGATCGTCATCGATAGCGACCCTGAAAGCGAATACGACGAATCGCTCTTAAAAGCGAAAGCACTTCTGACTGCCCTGAGTTCGGACGAAGAAGAACTTGCCCGCGAATTACGCCAATAGACGCGAATTGTTTTCTCTTATTCGCGCTTATTCGCGTTATTCGGGGCAAAACTTCTTAATCAGCTCGGGAACATTTTCCAACTCCCGGTGTCCAAGTATCCAACACCAAAAAGGGAGGAAATATGAACAATCCACGAATCAATGTAACGCCTCTTATCGACGTGTTACTTGTATTGTTGATAATTTTTATGGTCGTGTCCCCTATAAAGCCGAGCAGTTTCAAGACAAAAATCCCAAGCGAGCCAGACAGTGATCCGAGGGTTGTCGTTAACCCGGAGACACTAATTGTCATGATTGATGGTCAATCCGTGCTCGGCATAAATCGCGAAACCGGTTTCGGGACCGTCGATGAGCCTCAAAAGATGGTCGATCGGCTAAAAAACGTGTTCGATCAGCGGAGAATTAACAGCGGCCCTGGACAGAGCGTTACGACAGCCGTGTTTATCAAGGCTCCACGTGGTCTCGATTACGGCAGCGTGGCAAAAGTGGTGGATGCAGTCAAATCGACGGGAGCCGACCCGATCGCTCTTCAGATCGACGATTTGAATTAAGGTCCGACGAGTGGGCTCGTCGGTTTGAAATTGTAATATTACTCAAATGCACAAGCCCGCGCGTTAGCAATGGCGATATGCTCAACTTGAATGTATCGCTCTCCCTAACGGTCGGGCTTGGGCATGACCGGCGCGGTCACTATTGGATAATTCAAACAAAAGCAACACTGGCCGACAAAAAATCTGGAAGTCCGGCGAATCTCTGTGATATTATTTTGGCGTGCGGCGAGCAAGCCCGGCTCGTCGCAAATAAGACCGCTCTCCTCGGCATATCGCGCGGATGGTGAATTACTACGAATCACTAAAAGTTTCGCCAAAAGCCTCGACCAGCGAAATAAAGTCGGCCTACCGCCGTCTTGCCCGAAAACTGCACCCTGACAAGAACAACGGCTCCGATGATACGGCTCNNGGCGTTTGCCATTATCGCCGAGGCCTACGAGGTCCTCGGAAATTCAAAGGAAAGGGCAAAGTACGACCAAAAATTATTACAAGCTCAATACAGACGTTCGACTAACGGCGATTCCGTTTTCGCTTCCGACAACAGCCATGCCAGGCGATGGCGTCAGATGGTCTATGAACATCGCTATAACGAAATTATCGATCGCATGATCGCCGAGGAACGCCGTGAATCGATGGCGTTGCAAAAAATAATCTTCCCGACCGTCGCTTTGTTTGTGTCGGCTATGGTCGTCGGTATATCCAAGCCGCAGATCTTTGTAAACTCGGCAATTATCGGAAAGATCGTACTGATATCGCTTTTCGTCGCGGGCGTCATCCACCTCGTGGGACGCATTCGTGAGGCGATGGAAAGATACACCTATAATCCGGACGATGTTCACGAGTCGATACTGGACGAGAATGAACCCGTCGTAAAACCATACTCTCGAATGACAGCGGCCGCGTTTCTACTTGTGGGATTTTTATTTTGTCTCGGTGCCGGTATTTTGATCGGAAATTATGTCGACTTTGTTTCGATCTCGATACCGTCGATGTTTTCGCCACGCCTTGGACCCGAATTTGTTTTTTACCCGCCGATCTTTGTCTTGTTCGTTGACCTGGTGCATACCTTTGCGTTGCGCGTGGACTGATGATAAGTCCGCGGCTTGACAACTTTTTGCTCAATGCCTAAAGTATAAGTTTCATTATTAAATAAGATCTTTATTTTAGTTAAGAATTTGAATGGCAAATCATAAATCAGCAGAAAAACGAGTCAGACAAAACGAAAAACGCCGCAATATCAACCGCAGTAATCGCAGTAAAGTCCGCACCCAGATTAAAAAATTGCGCTCGGCACTTGGCTCTAAAGACAAAACCGCAAGTGTAGAACTTTTAAATCCGACCATTTCAACCATTGATAAAGCCGTCAACAAAGGTCTTTTGCACAAAAATACTGCGNNAAAAACGGGTTCGTCAGAACGAAAAGCGGAACTTGATCAACAGAAGCAACAGAAGCAAGCTTCGCACTCAGATCAAGAGCCTGCGAAATGCTTTAACGCATACGGACAAGGCTCAAAGTACTGAATTATTGAGTCCGACCGTATCGTTGATTGACAAGGCAGTCACCAAAGGGCTTATTCACAAAAATACCGCTGCCCGCTACAAATCGCGTTTGACCAGACACGTCGCGAATTTGTCATAAACGGCTTTCCACCTCGTACATCATAGTTTTCTCCTTTATTAGCGGAGGCAAACCAAAAAAAGTTTGCATCCGCTTTTTTGTGACCATAAGTCTGTTTGGATTTGCTAAAATTCAATTGAATTTTGATCGGAGAATCGTTTGGCCTCATCGAGAAACTACAAGTATTTCGACCTTTTGATGGCGGCATTTGTTGCCGTGATTTTGTGTTCGAACCTCATCGGCGTCCACAAGGTCTCTTATGTAACGCTGCCTTTTTACGGCGAATATATCTACGGTGCCGGCGTGCTGTTTTTTCCAATCAGCTATTTGTTCGGCGACATCCTTACGGAAGTCTACGGCTATAAACGTTCCCGGCGGGTGATCTGGGCAGGTTTCGGAGCATTAATCTTCGCATCGCTGATGGCATTTGTCGTAACGAACCTTCCGCCGGCAACTACCATGTCCGCCGAACAGCAGACGGCTGTCAACACGATCTTTGGGCAGACGCCCAGAATCGTTCTGGCATCCCTTCTAGGATTTTGGGCCGGGGAGTTTGTAAATTCATTCGTTATAGCAAAGGTAAAACTTCTCACGACCGGCCGATTTCTTTGGGTTCGAACGATCGGCTCTACAATCCTTGGCGAGATCGCCGATTCGGCGATATTTTACCCGGTCGCCTTCTTCGGCATATGGTCAAACGAACAGTTGGTCAGCGTTATGGTCGGCAATTATTTCATTAAGGTCCTGTGGGAGGCCGTCGCAACGCCTTTTACGTATGTGATCGTCAATTGGCTCAAGAAAGCTGAGCACGAGGATTATTACGACCGCGATACGGACTTTAATCCGTTCTCGTTGGAAACCTGACCTTTTGACTCCCCTCCTTACGAAGGAGGGNNTGGGCGGACGGGGTGGTTCTCTCGCGAGCATAGACCTCAAAGATACGTCGTAATGACAATTTCTCTGAACACACCGATCGTTAAGCTTCACGAACACCGGATCGCCAAGATTTCGTCCGCGATGTCGCGAAAATTGGCTGCCGCGGTTGCTAATCACGCGGCAAAAAGTGGAATCGAGGACGCCAATGTGGGCGACCTGCTTAACTATTTGCCGACCCGCTACGAAGACCGGTCGAATTTTATCAGTATTGACAAGCTGTACGACGGCCTCGAAGCATCCGTCGAGATATACACACGCGTTTCAGGCGGCTTCCGCGTCGGGAAAAACCGTGGGCCGAAACAGCCTCAGCTTTATATTTACGAGATCAGCGGCAGCGACCGCGAGCGGACGCGAAAACCGGTTGTCGTCTTCTGGTTTATCTCCGGCAAAGCGTCGCAGGCGATCATCAGTTACTATAATCAGCGGTTCAAACGCGGATCGCGATTCGTCGCCTACGGAAGGTGGGAATGGGACGGGCGACGAAACACATTCGCGCTGAAACTCAATAAACCTGACGAACTCGAAATGCTCCCGCCGCTCGATGAATCCGAACCGCTTGGATTTGCCGAAGAGCCGCCGGGTGCACAAAAAACGGAAAAAATCGCGGACGAAACCGATTCCGATCTTCTCGAAGACGTTGATCACCCTGAATTCGCGATGGTCCACACCGGCCGCTGCGTCCCGGTCTATCGAAAGTTCGGCCCATTCCAGACAAAGCGCCTGCGCGAGATAATCTTTGCGGTTCTGAAAGAGATGGACCGTTCGTCTATCGCCGAAAATCTCCCGGACGATCTCATAAAACGTCAAAAGTTAATTCCCCGGCATCAGGCAATCGAAGAGATCCATTTTCCGCCGGAAAATTCAGCTGTGTCCGATTACGAAAGATTTCAAAGCCCTGCCCAAACTCGGCTTATTTTCGACGAATTCTTCTGGCTCTCATTCGCGCTGCAGCTAACACGCGGAGAGCGGAAGAAAGAGTCGAAGGGAACGATAATCGAGATATCTAATGGTTTCGCGAAGCGGGTCAAGTCAATGCTCGAATTCAAACTGACAGACGCCCAGAAAAAAGTGTTGCGGCAGATCTTCGACGACATGACCTCGGCCG
Organism: Chloracidobacterium sp. UBA7659; assembly: GCA_002483395.1. Classification (GTDB taxonomy): domain Bacteria; phylum Acidobacteriota; class Blastocatellia; order Pyrinomonadales; family Pyrinomonadaceae; genus OLB17. Next base: position 12,452 of record DLHV01000194.1, read on the forward strand.
AGCCGATGAATCGCCTCGTTCAGGGCGATGTCGGCAGCGGTAAGACGATCATAGCGTTCCTTGCGATGTTCGCCGCGATGGAAAACGGCTACCAGGCGGTCTTAATGGCCCCGACCGAAATATTGGCCGAACAGCACGCCCGCAACGCCCGAAAGCTTTTTGACAACACGGCCTACCGAGTCTCGCTTCTTACCGGAAGCCTGAAAGCCGCCGAAAAGCGAAAGGTTCTCGCTGAAGTCGCAACCGGCGAAACGCAGGCGATTATCGGCACGCACGCGATCATCCAGGACGGCGTCGCTTTCGACCGGCTTGGTTTCGCCGTCATCGACGAACAGCACCGCTTTGGCGTTCTGCAGCGTTCGCAGCTGCGGGCGATGGGATACAACCCCGATATCCTGGTGATGACGGCCACGCCGATCCCGAGATCGCTCGCCATGACCGTCTACGGCGATCTCGACGTTTCCGTCGTCGACGAACTTCCGCCGGGCCGCACACCGGTAAAAACTGTTGTCGTCGGTGAAGACCAGCGGGCCGGTGTCTATAAGGGCATCGAGCGCGAGATCGGCCTTGGCCGGCAGATTTATGTCGTTTACCCGCTGATCGAAGAATCCGAAAAGCTCGATCTAAAGGCCGCAACGATAATGTTCGAGGAGCTTCGCGACAAGGTTTTTCCAAAACGCCGCGTTGGCCTCCTGCACGGCAAGATGAAAAGCGGCGACAAAGACGAAATAATGCGGCAGTTCGTTTCAGGGGAGCTGAATATTTTGGTCTCAACTACCGTTATCGAGGTCGGCGTCGATGTTCCGAACGCATCTTTGATGGTGATCGAGCACGCCGAGCGTTTCGGACTGTCGCAGCTTCACCAGCTTCGCGGCCGCGTCGGACGCGGTGCCGAACAGAGCTTTTGCGTGCTGCTCACCGGCGACAAGAAAACCGCCGTAGCAAAAGAACGCCTCGGCATTATGGAAGAGACTAACGACGGATTTAAGATCGCCGAAAAGGATCTCGAAATTCGCGGCCCGGGTGAGATCTTCGGCACGCGCCAATCCGGAATTCAGTCTTTCAAAATAGCCAACATAATCCGTGACTTGGAAATACTCGAGGCCGCAAAAAAGGAAGCTGAATATTATTTGACCGAAAAACGTCTGACTCGTGAAACTTCTCTGCTGATCGAAAAAGTAAAGGCCGATCCCCGTTTTGGCTTGGCCGGAATAGGCTAGTGTTATGTCAAGCATAAAATGTCAGAACCAGGAGCGGTAGCGACTGGCCTCCTAAGCTTCCCCTGTCTGAGGAAGCGTGGCCGCTTGGCTCCCCTCCTGTCTGAGGAGGGGTGGNNCGCTACCGCTCCCGGTTCTGACCCGACAATTGTCAATTGACACGACACTAGGTATTTTTAAGAGCGGTAGGGGCAAGCCGCTCTTCCTTGTCTCACAACCAACCCTGGGCTAATCTTGTGTGTTGGTTTTGGATTGATCTATGCGTGTAATTGCCGGACTCTATCGCGGACGAACCCTGAAAAGCCCGGCGGACATCAAGACGCGGCCGACGTCGGACCGGTTGCGTGAAACACTTTTTAACGTGCTTGCACCTCGAATTGAAGATACGACAAAGTTCCTCGACCTGTGTGCCGGCACCGGTGCGATCGGAATCGAGGCGATTTCGCGAGGCGCGGCCTTTACAACTTTCGTTGACAAATCCCGCAAAGCCTGTGCATTGATCGAAGACAATCTCGATCATTTACAAATCCCCGAAACACAGACCGAAATAGTCTGCCTTGCCGCCGAGACGTTTACCGGCAGACAATATCCGAAAGGCTGGGACATAGTGTTTTTCGATCCGCCTTACGATGTAGATTACTCGACCGTCCTTTTCGATTTCAGCGTTCCGGAAAGTACATTGTTGAATGAAAACGGTGTGCTGGTAGTTGAGCATCATTCGAAAAAAATGGTGCCGGATGCCGTCGGGCTTATCCG
>DLHV01000194.1:14443-16326 GCA_002483395.1 Chloracidobacterium sp. UBA7659
TTCGTCTGGCTGCTGCTGTGTCTGATCTGGGGAACGACGTGGATCTTTATCAAGATCGGTCTTCAGGACCTTCCGCCCATCACATTTTCCGCCGCCAGATTCTCGCTGGCCGTCATCATATTGCTGCCGATCATCAGAATCGGAAGGCTCCCCCTGCCAAAAACGTCCGCTGAATGGAGGCTGATCGCCCTCACCGGATTTCTCCAGTTTTCAATAAACTACAGCATGGTTTTCTGGAGCGAGCAATATATTTCGTCCGGGCTGGCGGCTGTCCTCCAGGCAACAATTACGGTCTTCGGGCTCGTCCTTGCGTGGATATTTCTTCCGTCCGAAAAGATAACAAAGTTGAAAGTTTTTGCCGTAATAGTAGGTATAATCGGCGTCGCCGTAATCTTTATCGACCAGCTCAAAATTGACAATATTATGGCCTTTGGCGGAAGCGTCGGCATCGTAATCGGGGCCTACGCCGCCGCACAAGCGTCCATACTAATTAAAGCAAAAGGAAGCTCGCTTCATCCAGCAAGCCTAGTCTTCACTCAAATGGTTTGCGGCCTTCCGGCGATTATAATTTATGCCTTCGTCGCAGAGGGAAATCCGCTTTCGTTTAACTGGACATGGCGAGCGGTCCTCTGCGTTGCATACCTGACGATCCTCGGAACTATCGCGGCATTTTGGCTTTATTACTGGCTTTTGAGTAGAATCGAATCGACAAAGGCGATGATGATATCGCTGGTGACGCCGCTGATCGCGGTGATCATCGGTGCGATAGTTTTGGGCGAGACACTGCCACCGCAAACGCTCTTCGGCGGCCTTCTGATCCTGACGAGCATTGGCCTTATCGTGTTTCGCAGGAAGATTCACCACGGAGGCACAGAGGTCACTGAGAAAAAGAATTTAGCCGCGGATTCACGCAGATGAACGCGGATAGGATTATAATCGAATCCTGCATATTCTGTTCATCCTTTTGAAAAAAACTCCGCGTCTCCGCGTCTCGGCGGTAAAAAAAAATATGTTCTTCAAGTTTACAACCTCGGGCGAATCACACGGCAAAGCTCTCGTCTCGATCGTCGAGGGCTTGCCATCCGGTCTTCCGATCGACATCGACGCCATAAACCACGAGCTTTGGCGGCGCCAGCAGGGTTATGGACGCGGTGGACGGATGAAGATCGAAAGCGATACGGTCGAATTCCTTTCCGGCGTCCGTCACGGCAAGACCCTCGGCTCGCCTGTCGCTTTAAAGATCGAGAACAGGGACTTTGTACACTGGCAGGAGGTAATGTCCGACACCGAGCTTGAGACGCAGCCCAAAAACCCAAGGCTCGTTAAACGCCCGCGCCCCGGACATGCAGACCTTGCCGGCGGACAGAAATTCCAGGCCCGCGACCTTCGCGATATCCTGGAACGAGCCTCCGCCCGCGAAACGGCTTCGAGAGTCGCCTGCGGAGCCTTGGCCAAACAGCTTCTCAAAGCCTTCGGTATGGAAGTTAAAAGTCACGTTATCCAACTCGGCAGCGTTTCTGTTCCGCCGATTTTCAGGAAATGGGAAGAAATCGCAGCTATTCCAACCGATTCCCCGCTCAATTGTGCCGACGGCTCCGCCGAAAAGGAGATGATGTCCCTGATCGATCAGGCAAAGGAAAATGGCGACACGCTTGGCGGCATCTTCGAAGTAGTCGCAAAAAACGTCGTTGTCGGCCTCGGCTCGCACACTTCCTGGTACGAAAAACTCGACGGCCGCATCGCCCAGGCCTTCATGTCGATCCAGGCCGTAAAAGCCGTCGAGCTCGGCACCGGCGTCGAAAACGCGGGCAAACCCGGCTCCGAAGTGCACGACGAAATATTTTATGAAGCTAATGCTACTGGCGGAAACGCGAGTGTGAACG
>DLHV01000194.1:16377-32472 GCA_002483395.1 Chloracidobacterium sp. UBA7659
CTGCCCGTAGCGGTCGATTCGTCCGGAATACCAACAGGGCCGGCGGACTCGAAGGCGGCATCACAAACGGCGAAGAGCTCCGCGTCCGCGGTTATCTAAAACCCATCTCCACGCTCCGAAAACCTCTCCATTCGGTCGATATCGATACCAAAGCGGAGGACCTCGCCGCCTTCGAACGCTCCGACATCACGGCCGTCCCAGCCGCCGGCGTCATCGGCGAAGCAATGCTTGCAATCGTCCTCGCCAATTCACTTCGCGAAAAATTCGGCGGCGATTCGATCGAAGAAATGCAGCGTAATTTCGATTCTTACAATGCTTCCCTTCGTGAATATTAGAATTCCATGTTGCCGGGAACTTTTTGCGATCTCAGGCATCCAATAATTGACCTGCTCTCAATTTCTATATAGGAGAAAAACTTCCATGAACAAAACCCTCAAGCTCGCGTTGGTGATCACTTTGCTTTGCGTCGCCGCCTCAGCTCAGAAAATCGCCAAGCCTACACTTACGCCGAAGCCTGCCACCGAAACTCAAACAGATCTTATTAAACAAGGCATCGCCCTTCACGATTCCAAGAAATATGACGAAGCGATCGCAAAATACGAACAGGTGTTGGCTGAAAACCCTGATTGTACGCTGGCTATATACGAGCTGGCGATGACGCTTTATACAAAGGGCGACCGGGTGAAGGCAATGGAAACCGCTTATCGAGGTGCCAAATATGACGCCGACGAATTGCCCCTGTTCTACGGGATCATGGCAAACGCAATTGACGATGTCGGAAAGCCTGAGGAGGCGATCAAGATATACCGGGACGCAATTAAGATGCTCGACGATAAGAAGCATGCTCGCCATTTATCGAGTCTGCATTACAACCTCGGCGTCACATATGTTCGTCAGAAGAAGTACGCTGAAGCCCGTCTGGAATTAAAGAAGGCCGTCGAATACAACCATAAGTACGCGAGCCCGCACTATCTCCTGGCCGTTGTTTACAACGGAATGAAATATAAGGTTCCTGCTATGTTGTCCGCCGCGCGGCTCATCTCATTGGAAATCAATTCGCAACGCACAAAACAATCTGCCGCGATCTTCGCCGGTTCGCTAAAGGCTCCGAAGAAGGACGAAAAGACCGGCAGCATCAATATCTTCATGAATCTTGACGCTCCAAAAGACGAAGGCGATTTCGGAATGTACGACCTAATGCTCGGAACGCTGATGATCGCCGATGAAAAAGAGGACAATGGCAAAACCGAGCTTCAGCTTTTCGCCGAAGCCGTCGACACGTTTATCGCGCTTTTAAGCGAGGACAAAAACCTGAGATCTACTTTCGTCGGGAAAAATTACGTTCCTTTTCTCGCTGAAATGAAAAAACTGGGACACACCAACGCCTTTGCTTATCTGGTCCTTCATCAGTCCGGAAATCCAGAGGCCTTGAAATGGCTCACCGAAAACGACGCAAAACTTTCGGGCTTTGTTAACTGGGCAAAGGCTTATGAAACGCCAAAATAATGCTTGGAAACTCCTTTTCTAAATTAGCGACGTCAACCAAAGCCCTATTCACTTTTGTTTTCGTCGTACAGTTCGTAAGCGTTCTGTATTCGGCCCNNTACCATTGCCACCGCTTTTTGAATTCCTTAATCCTCTTTCATTTCTATGGCTGACAGGTTGATGGCTTAGAGAAGATAGCAGGCGAACCGGGGTGAGTTTGCCGATCGACCTTGGAGTGTTTCTGTACGCTGCGTGGATCTTCATACTTCCTTATCACCTGTTCAAGACGCGCGGGCTTCGCGGATTCTTCGGGATTCTGGCTTTTCTCGGTGTGCTGCTCTCCGCGTGGATATCGGGAGTGGTCGTTGCCATTGTCCTTTGGTACTAGCCTCGGCTGATCACTTGAATCAAGTTTGAAGGTGTTGCACAGATAAAATTATTGACGATCTATGATACATGCGCTACGATATTGGAGCTTGGGCTTTGCCCTAGATGCTCTTTGATAATTTTGGGCGGTGGATATTGGTCCCCAATCGCCTAATGCTTAAAACCGGATGGGACAATAACGAAATCGACAAGATACCTGTTTGCAATGGTTTACGTTTTTGGACGACATACGAAAAGTTTTTTCAAAAAACTCCGAATTTAGACGGACAATGTGACGTAAGTGTTGTGTTTTCAACTATTTCCCTGTCCCAAGACTGCTTGGGACAAGCCTGGGACAACCTGGACACCGGCTACTTCCCGATATCTCGACGGTATTGCATTCCTTCCCAGCTAATATCGCTAACAGCTTCGTAGGCTCGGGCGAGGGCGTCGTCGAGACTGTCGGCAACGGCGGTTACGCCGAGCACACGGCCGCCGGACGTGAGATAACGGGCGGAAACGCGACTGTTAGGGAGCGTGCCCTCGTGGTTCTCATCTGCACGCTCGTTAACACTCGCGTNNACGCGACCGTTAGGAAGCGTGCACACGGCGCTGACGCTCGATGCACGCTCGTTAACACTCGCGTTTCCGCCCGATGTGCCCGCATGAAATACTTCGACGCCGGAGATCGCTTCTGCTTCGTCGAGGCCGCGAATCACATCGCCGATTTGGGGCCTTTCGGGATAGTCTTTTGAGGCGAGGACAATGGTGGCCGAGTTACCCGGACGCCAGTGGATATCTTGCTCTGCGAGACCAGATGCGGAGGCCTGCGCGTTAGCAAGGGCGTTGTTCGCAACGTTGGGCATATCGCCCTTGTTTACACGCGGGCTTCTGCAATTTAGCATCGCTTCGCAGATATCTACCAGATCAGTTTCCAGCCGGACAAGGATCGACTGTGTTTCCGGATCGCCGAAGCGGACGTTGTATTCGAGCAGCATTGGCGTGGTGACCGGTGCGGAAGCCTGCGCGTTAGCAAGGGCGTTACTCAGGGCGTTGGATGTTTCGCCCTTACTCACGTGCGGGCTTCTGCATTCGATCATCATCAGTCCGAGAAAGAGAATGCCGCGAAACGGAAAGCCTTCGCGGATGCATCCGTGCAGTGTTGGGCGGATGATCGTTTCGGTGATCTCCTGCAGCTCGTCGGCGGTTAGCAGCGAGGCGTCGGTGATCGTGCCCATGCCGCCGGTATTCGGGCCGGTGTCGCCTTCGCCGATGCGTTTATAGTCGCGGGTCGGCGGCATCAAGGCAAAGTTCTCGCCATCGACGAACATCAGCAGCGAAACCTCTTTGCCGGCCAGGCATTCTTCGAGTACGATCTTCTCCGCTGCGTCCGCTCCGACGCGGGCCGTCATCTCATTGATTGCGGCGATTGCTTCGGCACGGTTTGCGGCGACGACAACGCCCTTTCCCGCCGCGAGTCCATCGGCTTTGACGACAACGGGTTTGTTTTCATCGCCGAAATCGCCGCTTTCAAGCTCAAGCACGGCGAAGCCCGCCGAATGGGCCGCGACATATTTCGCGGTCGGCACGCCGTGACGCGACATGAAGTCCTTCGCGAATGATTTACTCGCCTCAAGCTGTGCAGCCTGCCTGTTCGGACCAATGATCTTCAAGCCACGCGATTCGAATTCATCGACGATACCGAGTGCCAGCGAAGTCTCGCCGCCGACGAACGTCAGGTCAATGGCGTTTCCCGATGCAAACGCCGCCAGCGCCGCGATGTCTTCCGCCCTTATAGCCACACATTCCGCCACTTTGGCAATACCGGCGTTACCCGGAGCACAAAAGATCTTCGTCACCCGGCTGCTTCTTGCAAACGCGGCACAGATCGCGTGTTCCCGACCGCCTGACCCGATCACCAAAATATTCATAAGTTCTTTCTAAAACGAACGTAATGTATTACAATTAGAAAACGACGCTGCTTGACACCAAAAATCAATAGTAATACGGTCGAAAATTGACGCTTCTCAATCACGGGCGACAGCAAATTCGCATGCTTTGTACCTATAATCTACTATGAATAGGTTCATTTATCGAATTATTGCTTCGCTTTCGGTTGCGGGTTCCAGTCGATTTTGAAGATCGTTGCTCATTAGTAATTTCACTGAAACGCCAGCGAGAAGTCTGACAAGGAGGGTACAATGTCGGTGAACGAATTTATTAACGCATCGGCCAAGCCCGTTGAAGAAAGCGAGTTTGTAGATCGTGGCATAACATGTGGGGACTGCGGCAAGAATTTTGTTTGGACTGTCGGAGAGCAGGCATTTTTCCGCGACAAGAAACTCCAGAATCCTCCAAAACGCTGCAAAGAATGTAAGCAGGCGAAGAACGAACGGCTCGCGGCCATTGCGTCTTCGCAGGCGTCCGGGATACGTCAAAGGATCGAGGTCGCGGTGAGTTGCGCGCGGTGCGGCGAAACGACAACGGTGCCGTTTTATCCATCGCAGGGCAGGCCTGTTTATTGCCGCTCGTGCTATCTCGAACTTAATCCTTCTATCTTGAACGGCGGCCAATTGCAGTAGGCCGGCAACAAAAATCAGCCCCCGACATGAACATTTGGCCTAGTCTCCGGATCGGGCTCCGCTTGCCTCAGTATCTCCCTTGTCACCGGTGCTGTGTCACCCTCTCCAAACAAGATATATCTTGCCAAATAAACAATCGGATTTCCCTCGCTCCAGCCAAAATAGACGTGCGGGATCTTCCCGGTTTTTTCGCGCAGATAGAGGAGAAAAGCCGCGATGGCATTCGGCACAGCCGGCGCCTCGGTGCGAAGCACGCGATAGCCATCCACGTCGTAGCCTCTGATGCGTAGTTTGCCTTTGAACTCGGATGCATCGCCAGTTTCGATCTCGTAGAAAAGGAACGGATCGGTCGACGGTATGTGGTTATCGATCCTCTTTTCGTGCTCTTTGAAACGGTACTCGGCCAGATCGCCTGTTTCGCGGCGGTTGGTTACGATCCTTATCTCGCCTTCGGAGTCCAGATCATCGATAAAGCTTTGGGCGACCTCGTCCAACTCGATCTTGTCGATCCGGACCTCGGTAGAGCGCATTACTCTCGAAATAAATGACGAGGCAATGATCGCGAATATGAAGAACGAGGCGATCTTTATACCGTCCGGGCGTTCTATGATGTTTGTAAGGGTAGTGTATGCGAAAACAAGTGCGATAGCCGAGAAGGCCCATTTCCATTTGTTCTTACGGCGAAATGCCGACATTGCAACGGCGACGGCAGCCGACGACATCAGAAACAGCACGCCCGTGGCGTATGCCCCTCCTTGTGCGTCCACATCCGCCGCAAAGGCTATCGTCACCGCAAAACAGATCGTTGTAAAGACTAAAACAAGCGGGCGTGTAGCACGTGACCAATCGGGAGCCATTCCATACCGCGGCAGATATCGGGGAACGATATTGAGAAGTCCAGCCATAGCGGAAGCGCCGGCAAACCATAGGATCAGGATCGTACTCAAATCATAAAGCGTTCCGAATACGTCACCAAGATATTTATGGGCGATAAACGCAAGGGCACGGCCATTAGCTTTTCCGGGCTCTTTGACGACCTTTCCGTCTATCTCGGCCTGTGTACAGGGGCAGAACTCCGGCACCTCGTGGGCTTGCTTGGTTGCTCCGCAATCAACCCGCGGGCAATAATCAGACTTGGGGATAAGAATGCTTGTAACAAAGCTGCTCGCGATCAGCATAAAGCTCATGATAAGAGCTGCCGTCACAAGCATTTTGCGAGTATTGGCGATTCGGTTCGGGCTCTTAACAAGCGGCATGACGGCCACGCCGGTTTCGAATCCGGAGAGCCCGAGGGCGAGTTTTGGAAAGACGAGCAATGAAAGGCCGACGATCACAAAAATGCCGCCATAACCGCCCGACGTTTTTGTAGCCCAGAGCGCCGTTTTCCAATCGTTCAGCAATTCCGGATGGGTTAATGTCTCGCTTATCGCCACACCTATCGTGACCAAATTCAGCACCAGATAAGCAGCAACCAAAATGACAGCAATCCCGATCGCTTCCTTAAAACCCTTGAGGAAAACAGCTCCGAGCAGGGCTACAAGGACAAGTGTGACCAGAACCGGGTGTTCAAGAAAGGGAAGGGTCGAGTGAACGAACGGATTTTCAAGGACGTGAGCGGTGGCGTCGGCGGCCGACAGCGTGATCGTAATTACAAAATCGGTGGCGACAAACCCGAGAAGGACCAATACGAAAAGCTTACCCTTCCATCGCGACAGCAGGGCCTCGAGCATCGCGATCGAGCCTTCGCCGTGCGGGCTCTCCTTAGCAACGCGGCTGTATATAGGCAAAGCACCGAGTAGCGTCAACAGAACCAAAATAAAGGTGGCGATCGGTGAAAGAACGCCGGCCGCAAGGAATGCGATGCCAGGCTGATAACCGAGGGTGGAGAAATAATCGACGCCGGTAAGGCACATCACCTTCCACCAAGGGTGCGTGTGGTGCTTGCCCTCCGGTTCGTGCGGCCCTTCAACCTCAGGGACACCTTCGTACAACCACTTTGAGAACCAACCCCGTTCTTTATTGACCATATTTAAAATAATGCGGGCCACATTCGCAAGTCATCGCGTCTGTGGCCTGTAAAATCTACCGGATCCAATGGCTTGTCTTCCAAACGTCTACGAGGTTAGCTGACGGGCTTGAACATGGAAGTGTTCCGCAAATGCTTCGCCCCGAAAATTGGTTCCCCCGCGCCGCTATACCGCAAACGACTTAGACACTAATTGTCAAAGTCCAAAATATACCCCGTGACTCACAACAATATCAAGGAAACAGCTTCCGTTTATGAATCTAAGAACAATATGAACCCAAAAGCCAACGGTCAAATGGCAGACAAAATTTTGGGCGACGTCTCCCACACCGTCGCCCGATTTGGTCACAAGTCCTCACCCCTCGTGACCAAAATGTTCACCGGGGAGTGAACACTCCGATTATGCATATTACCTCTTAAAATGCAACCTGCTTTCTTTGAGGTGATCAATTGGCCTCAAGGACAAAATTGCTGTAAGGATTTATGAACGTCCGAACGGCGATGCCGCCGACTACCACGCTTCTTCCGCCGCGAGGCGAGTCGACAAAAACGCTGTATTCACCGACAGATGTTTTTGAGTCAGAACTCATCTCGAAGCTAATGACCGAAAAATCGTCGCCGAAGTCGTGGGTTGTGAGTGAATTCGGGACAACCGTCAGGTGCGGTGAGCTAAAACTGATCGAACTGGTTTTGGCCGACAAATTTTTCCCGCCAAGATAGATCGTGTAAGTTTTTCCTGCGTTTACGGGAATCACGGAACCCGAGATCTGGCCGTTAAAGCCGATATATTTTACGTCAATGTCGTCCGGCCCGGAGATTAGCCGTTTGGTCAAAGCAGCGGTCTCGCCAGCTTCGACCGTAACATTCCCAATCTCCTGTGCGGGTATCGAATTCCTTGCACGTGATTTTCGCTGCGAAAACAGGGTGTAAGAGCCTGAGTCGAGGCCGCCCACTTGCAATGACCCGTCTGCATTGGTTGTTGCCTGCGCGTGGATCCTGCCCGTTTCGGCGTCTTCGATCCAGACATCAGCCCCGGACGCTGACCGTCCGTCTGGTCTAACGAGCTTTGCCGAGATAGATCCGCAGCAATCCAAATCGGATTCCGCAGGACCGTATTTGGCACGGATCGTCGTCCGGTCCGACTCAGCCAACGTTCGTAAACTAAAACCTTGAAGGCCGAAGACGCCGTTTTTCGCAAAGCTTTCATGCATCGAAGATCCGCGCATAGGCGAATGCGCAAGACCCAGCAAATGGCCGATCTCGTGCGTCAGCGTGGACTGCAGGTCGAATGTGCCGAATGTGCCGTCGGTTGAAAATTGCTGGTAAGGGTTCAGAACAATGTCAGCTTCGGTTATGCGGCCTCGCCCGTCAAAAAAGACACGGGTTGTTGCCGCCACGTCTTCCGGATTCTTTGCAAAGAGAATCGCGTTTTCAGCCGTCGGGGCAAAGGTGATCAGGCTAACACCGTCCCCGGCGATGCCTTGCGGGCTGACATTCTGTTTATCGGTGTAGGTTTCCTTGAACTCGATACCGGCGGCGGCTTCCCAGGTGCGAAGGCTTCGCAGTACCACGCCGATCACGTCGCTGCCGTATTTGATATTCGGAGATTGCCTCAGCAGCGAAGCTGAGAAGGCTATTGGTATGGACCTGGTTCGCCACTTGAACGACGGCTCGGAGCGTTCCGGACCACCGGCAATCGCATCGCCAAGGGCTGCAAAACCCTGGGAGGCGATCAGAGCAAAGACCAATACGATCCTGACCAAATACACCATCGATGTAAAACTATTCCGACTCTCGAGAAAAACCGCTAAGGCTATCTGCTCCGACTTTTTCCAGATCGGCGAAAGCGACGATCAAGAGCAAAGCCACAATGGAAACAGTTGCAAGTACGTAAAGGACCGCGATCTGTTCCAGATAAATTAGGGTCCCAATGATAATGCCAACTATCGCTAGCCAGAAAAGGGCTATCGTCCGGCGGCTAAATTTCTGTTGTTGATTCTTCATTTTTTGTTCAGGAGAAAGTATACGATTTAAAATACTCCCTATTGAAACGAAGTTCCGTTATTTTAACAAATATTTAGCATTCCGGTACATTTTTTTATTCCGCGAATTCCCGTCAGTTCCGCTCAATCGGGCTTCAAACGAGACTGCGGGTCAAGACCAACCCGGACTTAAAGGGAAATACACAGAATTTCTAATAAGAGACTCAAACTGCGAACATGTTCTAGGATGCGAGTTATCACCTGACAGGTTGTTTAGTCGATAATTCGTAGCGGCAATTTTGCCAGGCGGTCGTTCGCGGGAGATCTGGATTCGGAAACAGGTGGTAATTTCCTCGGGCCGCGCCCCTTTTGCTCGACTTCAACCACGTCATATGGGTGAAGAACCGGATCCTCCTCCGCTTTGGACCGAATTTTTTTCAGATCCGCTTCGATCACTCTGCTTTCTTTGCCATCCCGGCGAAAGATATGGATCTTGTCTTCCAGACCTTCCTTTGCTATGCCGCCGGCACTTGCGATTGCCCTGGAAAGGGTCGTTTCAACGCGTAACGATATTTGCTTCGGGACGTTTACGCCCCCGATAAGAAAAATCGGAGCCGCCTCGACAACGGTAACGATATCTCCGCTCANNCCGAAATCCTTATCGTAATGTTCTGTGACGTTTTGTCGGCGGAGCCGCCGCCCGACATTTTCTGTTCGCAATTGAGGCTTTCCGGCCGGAATATGCGGATCTCACCACTCGATCTGTCAGTGATGCCTCCGGACAAAATCAGCAGTTCGTTTAATCGCACGCTGCGGCGGATCTGAAATCGATGGGGAAATCTCACGGCGCCATCCAGGAAGGACACGGCACGATTCGAGCGGTCTAGGATTTTGACGACCACGACCGGATCGCGCAGATAGACGCGATATTCTTTCGAAATTGCGGTGGCAATATCGCCCTCGCTCCGGCAAAGCCCGTAAATCTGATTCTCGATCCTATCCAGGCCGTCGAGAAACCCTTCAGGGTTCAATCTTCCGCGCCAATCGTATTCGAAACTGCCGACGACATCAACGTCGATCAGGTCGCCAAAATGAACGAGATTTGCGTTCGTTTGCGCTGCGGCCGGGTGGTATTGCTCACAGATAGTAAAAACGAAAAATAAAGCGGTCAGGATCGTCAGCATCGATAACTTTACCCTAACGTCCTTTACTTTAATGCTTTGGGGTGGCTGCGTAATTATTCTGTATGGGGTTTCAGTCAATCGGTTCGGTCCCAACTTGCTTTCTTGATCTTCTTCGATGTTTTGATCTCGACGAAACCAAAAAGGCGAATCCTTTGAATTCGAGGTTACAACTGTCGCAAAGCAGATTATNNTCATAACGGAAGACGATCTTCGACCAAATCGGCGTCGGACGATACCCACGGCGGATCCGCGTGCTTCGGCATTTGGGACATTTCTGCGATATCATTTCTTAAAACTGCGAAAATCTGAAATGCTGCACGATCCTACGATGCATACCCAAATGGTCCTAGCTTCGTTTTTGCAACTCCTTGATTCTATTGATCTCCAGCTCAATTCGTTCCGCGGCCATCTCGCGTTCCGGGTTTGGCATGTCGAACCGCCGGAGGTCGAGTAGCGCATCCTGATAGAGGCTGATTGCACGCTTGTGATTGCCATCAAAAAATGCCCGCTCGGCTTCTTCTATCGTATTCGAGACCCGGATCGATGTCACAAAGTCCTGAAGGACCTCCTGCGAATCAACCAAACTGGACTCGTGAGGATACGATCGGAGAGCCTGATCGACTACTCCAAGGGCCCTTTGAGCGGCGTCAAGCTTCTCGTTAATCGTATCATGCGACTTTGCCTCTTGCGTAAGGGTACGCGCCTCGATCTCTGCCCATTGGAGCATGTGATATCGATGACGATTACCAGCCAGTCCGCTGCCTTTGCGTATCGCCGGAATACGCGGCGATCCCACACGTGCCGTTGCCAGTTCATTCGCCGCAAGGCTTAAGTATTCCTCGCACATGTCGACAACCTCTTTGTGCGCTTCCGAAAACTTACCGAGCACCTTTGCCGCTTCGGATTTCTTTCGTATTTCACGCAGGATCATCTCGTTTCGTTCGAGCGAAAGCTTTGCCGGCTCTCGCTGATCGGCCTTGCGCTGAGCAATTTGACGGACGCTCTTGTCAAGCCGCTTGGCGGACAAAAACCGTTCGCGTGCATTTCGTAATATTACCTCCCGCACAAAAACGGCAACAGCTAATGTAAGGGCGGATGCAATTCCAGCGATTATCCACGGGAGATCATCGATACCATCGTGCAGAACGCCCAAAAGTACGAAAAAGAGAGACGCGGACACAGCAACCGTAAACAAGTAATAATTGGATGCCGGAACCCAAAACGGGTCCCGATATTTGTTAGATCCATTTCGGAATTGGCGCATAGTGCCCGGGTTATTTGTCCTTTGAAACATTCGTGAAAACGCTCAAGCTAACCGTTGAATTGCATTTTGAACGAGTTTTATAGTGAATATTTTGCGGAAATTTGTCAATGTTTATGAATATAAAGGTAATCGACGTTGCGCGCCCGGATAAGAGCCGTNNCCGGCCGTTCTACATCACATATAAAATCATCTGCTATACTCTATCGCGGTGAGTGACGGAAAACGCAAAAAGGACGATCGTAAGATCTTTAATTCTATTCGAAAGCCGACGGCTCCGCCTTCGCGAGTCTTTGGTGAGGAAAAGCCTGACGAACGGGCACATCCGTCGCGTAGAAAAGCAAAACATAAAAAGAAAACGGACCCAACAAACTTAGATGGCGATCTTTAATAAGAAGAAACAAAAGGAAACCCCCGCAGCCGCGAATGTTTGGGCAAGGCCGGAAATGGCTGTTACGTTCAAAGCGGAAATCATGCCCGGGAGGACACGCGAGGAAAGAACGTTTCGGATAAAGAGCGTGCATTCGAACGGGCGAGTAGTATTGCACGATTTTACCGGAGAACATAGGGAAGGTGCGTTCGAGCCGATAAACTTTCTGCGCGACTCCGTTAAATAAACTCACCACTCGTAAACTCGTCCAACCTCAAGAATACTCAGCTTCTGGATACCGAGAGCCGCGATCTGCCTGATCGTTTCATCCCGATAGGCGGGTTTCACATTAACCACATATATGTCGCAGTCGCTTCGATGCAGTTTGGAGAGCTCCTTTTCCAAACCGGCTGGCGTAAGGTGATGAGACAGGACCGCGAGTTCATCCATCTCGTTCGGGAAGGCACATTCTATCAACACGGCTGACATGTCCTTTGTTTCGTTCACGGTTGTCCAGAACTCACAGGTCGCGGCTGTGTCGCCCGTGAGCGCAATAGTCGTTGTACCGTCTGCAACGATGAATCCCGAACTTGGCACTTTGTGATTTACGCCAATCGGCAGCACGGAAAGGTGGGCGACGTCGAAACTCGAACCGGTCACAACCTTGTAGTATTCCAACACCGGACTGTTTTGATTGGACAACTCCGAAAAGCGCGGGTAAACGCTCCAGTTAAATATGTCCCGCTCGAGGACCTCGATAACCTCAGCGGCGGCATGGATTCGGACGGGTTCGGTCAGCGTAGCGAATAGATCGTCTATGAATAGCGGCAGTCCGGCGACGTGATCGAGATGAGTGTGGCTGATGACAATGTCTCGAACCTGTTTCTTCTGCAGTGGGCTGCTTGCCATTGCAAGGCTGCCGGCGTCAAAAGCGACCGAATCATCAACGACAAAACAGGTCAAATGCTGCCCCGGCGAGGCTGTCCCGTCCCCGTTAAATGTGCTTGGCAATAACTGCAGTTTCACCGTTATTATTCCCTGCCAGCTAATTCACCTGGCGCATGTCTGACCGCGGCCGCCGTCGATCTCATAAGTTGCCCCGGTTACCCAGGTGGCCTTTTCCGACGCAAGGAACATTATCAATTCCGCCACTTCCTCCGGCGTGCCTGCCCGGCCGAGCGGATGGGTGTTTTTTGCGTTTTCGACAAACTTCTGGTAATTTTCCTCGCTCATACCGCCCCGCTTATGCAAATTTGTTATCACAACGCCAGGGTTTACCGCGTTTACACGGACACCTTTTGCCGCCAATTCAAGAGCCGTGCACCGCGTCAACTGGTCTGTCGCGGCCTTCGATACACAATACGCAAGCACATTAGGGAACGCCCGCGTTCCCGTAACACTTGAAACGTTGACAATATTTCCTTTTGACTCGACGAGAAAAGGAACGCATTTTTGCATCAAATAAAACATCGACCGAAGATTGACGTTCATCATCTTGTCCCAGTCAGCCAAAGTCGTGTCCTCGATCGAACCTGTCTTGATGATCCCCGCCGAGTTGATGAGTATATCGATCTTGCCGAAGTGCTCAATAGTTTCAGTAACAAGGCGGTCGACCTGCGACACCTCGGTTATGTCGGCCAAGTGAGTCCGTATCAATCCATCCGACTGTCGAGCTTCATCGCGCAAACTGCCGAGTTCGCTCTGGATCCTGCCGACAGCGACAACATTCGCACCACTTTGTGCAAACAACAGGGCTGTCGCGCGGCCGATCCCGCTGCTTGCGCCAGTAATTACGGCAACTTTTTCTTTCATCCGTTTCAAATCGATCTAAATCCTGATTTGAGATTAGGATAACAGCGAAGACAAAGTTCTGCCAAATATTCCTGACGAGGAATTTCAGAAGGAACGGAACAAGAAAAAGCAGCCAGATTGGGCTGCCTCATCGAAAACTGATCTGTCGGTTAAAATCGAGGGTGTTATTTAGAATAACCAAGCCGAATTACAATTCGCTCGGCTGCGGCTTTACGGCGAGAAGCGTCTCGAATGCGGCCTTTGTTTCGTCACGCTTACGCGCTTGAAACTCGCTTACCCAGTTTGTCACCGTCGATACGGCTTCTCTCGCGGTCTGCCGTTTTGTCTTGTATTCAGCTTTGACCGGCTTCCCCGGCCCCGAAACGTTGTTTCTTTTTATAACTTTAATCTTGCCTTTCATGATTGCACTCCTGCTTGTTCTATTTAGTCCCTTATTTTTTAACCCGGCTTGCCGGCATGCATAATATTGCTAGGCAATCTGCGTGCCAAAACATTGACGTAAATTCAACACACCTTTTGCATAGGTATATGAAGATATTTGCCGGACTGTATATTTATTCCTATGTCTGCCTGTTGATACGCTACAAATGTAAATACGATCATTCTGCTCGATTGTTCCGTAAATATTATTCAAAATGATCGAGAACTTATTCCCTTTTTCCGGCGGCGAACAGAAAATCGGCGTCAATTACAATACGAATTCGCTGGACGTTTCTTTTTAGACGCACCAATTCGTCAATAAGTTGTAGGTATTTCAGGAAGCGAGACCTCGGACTGTCCACTCGTCAATTCGTGTACAATCTCTTGACACCGGCACTTTTTAGTTGCAATTTATCAATACACACAACACTCTTGGGTCTTGCAAACGAAAAACAGAGGAAATAATGACAAAACAGCTTTTTGGTATCGCTGTGGTGATATGCCTGTTGGTTTGTTCGCTTCTAGGACAGGAACGCCCGACAGTTACGCCGCGGCCAACAGAAACCCCAAAACCGGCGGAAGCCGCTCAGCAAAAAGAGGAGCCACCTGTTGTGACCAAGCATTCAATCCAAGTCGGCGGGCGGACACTTAGTTACACTGTGACGACCGGTTTTATGCCTCTAAAGAATGCCGCGTCGGGTGACACGGAGGCACGGATCTTCTACATGGCATATACCATGGATAACCCGCCAGCAAAGCGTCCTCTGATGTTCTCGTTCAACGGCGGACCGGGTTCGGCTTCGGTGTGGCTCCATCTGGGTGCTCTGGGCCCTCGCCGCATAAAGATGCTTGATAACGGAATGATGCCTCCGCCACCTTTCGAAATGGAAGACAACCAGCAGACGTGGTTGACCGAAACGGACATGGTTTTTATCGATCCGGTCGGGACGGGTTATTCGCGGGCCGCGAAGCCGGAGCTGGCGAGTAAATTTTTTGGCGTTAACGGCGATATCGATTCGGTCGGCGAATTTATCCGCCTGTATCTCGGCCGCAACGAAAGGTGGTCGTCGCCGCTGTTTCTTGTCGGCGAGAGTTACGGCACAACGCGTGCTTCGGGCCTCTCGAACTACTTGTTTGAAAAAGGGATCGCGCTCAATGGAATCATCCTTGTCTCGACAGTGATGAACTTTCAGACCATACGCTTTGCCGACAATAACGATCTTCCGCTTGTGCTGATCCTGCCGAGTTACACGACGACAGCGTGGTATCACAAACGCCTTTCGCCGGCGATGCAGGCTAAATCGGTCGAGCAGGTCGCACAGGAGGCGAGGCAGTTTGCCGCTAACGAATACATGCCGGCGATGCTCCGGGTCGATCAGCTATCGGCTGCGGAAAAACAGAACCTTATGGACAAATTCAGCATGTACACGGGTTTGAGCAAGGAGTTCGTCGAACGAAACAATTTCCGCGTCGAGCTGGGCGAATTTATGAAGGAGCTGCTCCGTAGTGAACGCCGGACGACAGGCCGCCTGGACAGCCGGTTTAAAGGCATCGACCGCGACGCGGCAGCCGACAACACGGACTCCGATCCGAGCATGAACGCTATTCGGCCTCCATATACGGCGGCATTCAACTC
This sequence comes from Chloracidobacterium sp. UBA7659, assembly GCA_002483395.1. GTDB lineage: Bacteria > Acidobacteriota > Blastocatellia > Pyrinomonadales > Pyrinomonadaceae > OLB17. Next base: position 31,502 of record DLHV01000194.1, read on the forward strand.
GTACGTTCGCGGCGAACTTGGGTATAAATCCGACACGGAATACTACATCCTCGGCGGAGGCATTTCTTCGCCGTGGAATTGGAACACCAGCAACGCATATGCCGACACGAGTATCCCGATGAAGGATGCAATGGCGAAGAACCCATACATGAAGATATTTCTAGCACAAGGCTATTACGACATGGCGACGCCGTTTTATGCCGCGGAATACACAGTCTCGGCAATGAATCTCGACCCAACACTCCGGAAGAATATTTCGTTCTCATACTACGAAGCCGGGCACATGATGTATATAGAAAAAACCTCGCTCAAGAAACTGAAGGACGACGCCTCGGGCTTCATACAGAGGTCTTTGAAGAATTAAGAAGTTTTTAATGCGGAGATCGCCACGGACGCTGAGTTAGAAGAACACGCTGACCGATTTCGGTAAGTCCATCCGCAGCACGGATTCCTGGTTGAACTGTTTCACATAGGCGCGGCGAATCTCTTCGATTTTAATGTGGCTTCCTGTCCGCATTCTCCGTGAATAAAGAAAGACCAGAACCTCGCTTGGCTCGGTGACGATCTTTCCGCTTTTTTCGCGGTATTGTCCCCTGGCGGCCAGGACCGTAAATCCGTCAGGAAATCTCGGCGTAACGATTTCTGCCAGGAACCTGTTCCAATCGTCGTCGGATACGTTTTTTCCATCGGGCTTCGAGCGGCCAAAATACAGTTCGGTTCGCAGGAATTTCTTGGCCTTTGCGACTGGCACCGCACGCGTTGTCGCGACATTTTGCGCAAAGCACGGCTCACTCAGATAAACCAAAAATAAGAACGTGAGCGCCGTAATGATCGCTTTTGCCTTGATCATAGCTTCGTAAATTTCAAAAACTGATCCCGGGGTTTACCAATTAGAAGAACCACCCCGCCCACCCAAAGCGGCGTCCACCCGTCCTAAGAGAATCTGTCGGGAAAATGAGTAATTTGATCCG
>DLHV01000211.1 GCA_002483395.1 Chloracidobacterium sp. UBA7659
AAACAGAAATCCGATTCTACAAATAGGAAACTCCTACGGAGCAAATCACAGGCACAACCGGCTTTGAGGCCCGGAGGGCCGGCCTGTTTGTAGAACGGACGATCCTTGTCGGACGAAGCTCCATTGGAGCGTCCTGATAATCACCATATCAGTCAACCCAGTCGAATAGATACTCATCGTCATATTCGACCTGGAAATTCTTTAAAAAGCCGATGTACTCATGTTTGAAAGATTTCTTTGCGTGATGTACTTCCTGGTTCATAATGTACTTGCAAACCCGATCGATCTGGCTTCGTGAATATGAGAATGCTCCAAATCCTTCCTGCCAGTTGAAATGCCCGCGAACCCAACGCTTCTCGTTTATAAAATTCGAAGAGCCCGATTTTATGTCACGGACGAGATCGGAGATAGATAAAGACGGTTTCAGGCCGACCAGAAGATGAGTGTGATCGGGCATGCAAAAAATAGATAACATCTTGGTGTTGCGTTTGTTGACGATGCCTGAAATATACTTGTGGAGTTCCTCCCGGTTCTGTTTTTCGATCAGATTTTGCCGGCCTTCGACAGCAAAGACGATTTGGATATAGATCTGCGAATAGGTATTGGCCATAAAGCTGGTTCTCTCCTTTTGTAGTTTGTAGAATGCAGGAACAGGACGCTCCGATGGAGCTAACTTATCAAGACAGCGTCCGAATCTACAAACAGAAGACTCCTACGGAGCCAAATCAAGCGCAGCCGGATTTGAGTTGTAGTTTGTGGAATGCAGGAACAGGACGCTCCGATGGAGCTAACTTATCAAGACAGCGTCCGAATCTACAAACAGAGGACTCCTACGGAGCCAAATCAAGNNTCAAGCGCAGCCGGATTTGAGGCTCGGATGGCCAACTTGTTTGTAGGAGAAGAGAGTCATACGGTCCGATCTACGCGAGAGTGTTTTGTGTTCGGCCGTCTGGGCCTGAGGTGCCGAACCTAACACATGCCTGTTCGAAAATAAAATTTTCGTTTTATGCGGGCATCGCGTCAATTGATAGCAGCATCTATCAAAATTGAACGAGCCGGTCCGCGCTGGCGGAAAAGTTTTTACAGAAAAAGGCTTAACATCCGAGAAAAACGCGGTATAATTAGAAGATGTTCTGTCCGCCCCGCATTAACGGGCGATAAATGGAGAGGCCGAAGAGATGGGAAAAATTGTTAAGTATTGCAGTTCATGTGACGAAGGATTCGCCATGAAGTTTGGGTTTTGTCCTGATTGCGGAGCACCACTGCAGGCTTTCGAAATGAGTCCGGTTACTCAGGAGTTTAAAACCGAAGATGCCGTAACCGAACCCTCGGTTCTTATTTCAAACGAGATCGACGAGATCAATCCGTTAGAGTTGGCGGATAAACCGCCGGTCTATGACGACGGTTTTGTCGAGGATGAAACACCGTTATACGCGGAGAACGCTGACGTTATTGAAGACGGNNTCTATGAAGTCCCGGCAACTATCCCCTCTGTTCGCGCTGAGACTTTCGATCTTGCGGCGGCATACGACGGCCCGGCGTTTAAGAATTACGAGCCGGCTTACACAAGAGAAGACGACGGCGGCTATTACGTTACCGTTATTCAGGAAAAAAACGTCAAGCAGCGTAATCTTCTCCTGCTTGGTTCGTCGGTTCTAATGCTGACGCTGGCAGTCGGCGGGACGATTGTTTCGCTTTTCCAAAAGGATTTGGGTATCGGTGCGATCGGAGAGGAATACTCGCTCGCCTATCTTACGGACGCAGTTCCGGTTCCCATCGAAATCGAACCCCAAAAAAAGGATAAGGACGAAAGTGGCGGCGGNNATCGGCAGCCTGTTCGGTGCTGGAAGTGGCGGCGGTGGCGGCGGTGGAAATGAAAATCCGGACCCTGTGTCGAAAGGCAAAATGCCATCCATGACAAAGGACCCACAAATGGCTCCGTCAACCTCTATGGATCGTTTAACTAACCCGACTATTCCTGTTCAGATGTCGGTCAAGGGGCCAGAAAGAAAAAGTGATGCGGAAAAATATGGATACGATACTTCGAAATACACAAAGTTATCTGACGGCCTAGGCACCGGAGGTGGAATCGGAGGAGGCTCTAATGGCGGCTTTGGTGACGGAAGGAATTCTGGAGCGGGCACCGGTGCAGATGGAGGTTTAGGCGGCGGAAACAATGGTGGCATAGGCGATGGTGACGGCCCTAACGGCGGACGAATCGGACCACCGCCGCCTCCCAGCATAGTTAAAGTCACTACCCCATTGAAGATACTCGCGAAGCCGAGAGCGACGTACACCGACGCAGCTCGCACGAATAATGTTCAAGGCAGCGTTTTGGTCAAGGTAACGCTTCTGGCGTCGGGACAGATCGGAACTGTAACTGCCGTACGCGGCTTGCCGCATGGACTGACCGAGCGAGCAATCGCCGCCGCAAGGCAGATCAAATTCGAACCGAAAAAGATAAACGGTATTCCCCAAACGGTGATCGTTACCTTTGATTACGGCTTTAATATTTATTAAGCCTACGGACAACCAATAAAACAGAGTCTGCTTGGAAACTAGTTTTCGGGCAGCCTTTCTTTTTGTTTATGGAGAAAAGAAAGGGAAGTGTCAGAAATTATGTATAATTGAATTTCCGTTTAGTCCTGGAATTGGCAGTCTATTCTCGAACAGCCTAGGCAAAATCAAAGTGCCTATGCTGTAACGATTTGCCTGATCCTTTTTTCGATGCTCGACTGAAATTTTCACCAAAAGAAAGTCGTTTCCCAGGGCGGTTGGCAGCTTACGCTTCGGCGGTCGAGTCCGCGTGAACTGCATAAACTCGGATTACGCGATAGATTTGGTTTAGCGGGAAAGAGTCTTGTTCGGCTCCGTCCCTGAAAGGGACAAAGGCAATAGCGTCGGGGGAATCCCGACGATAGCGACGACTCGGTAAGCCGCGTCCCTGAAGGGGACAAATGAAGCGTCATTGCTCCCTTTCAGGGAGCGGACCGATGCCGTGTCACCGCCGAGGGGTTGGGGCCTTCGGCCTTACCCCTCGCTATTTCATTCGTCCCTTTCAGGGACACGCAAAACAACTCGACATCCCTTCCATCTCTTTTAATGCTTAGTTCGGATAAAATCTTTATGTTTCACCGCGTAGAATTTCGCCGGCCTCACTCAGGCTTTGGGAAAGGCTCTTGAAAACTTTCCCGCTCATGTCTTTCAACGAGAAATTCGCGTTTCGTCGCAAATACCGGCGGCAATTCTAAAGATCATTCTTTCTTAGATCCGCAGTACCCCTTATGGCTTTGTTGGGGTCGGCGAAGGTTCCGGCTCGACGTCGCGTTTCTTAAGTTTCGGAGGACCTTCCGACGATGAGCTGGACGTGCCGTCCGAATCGCTCGTGTCGCCATCGACTGCGTCGGGCTGCCGCTTTTTAAGCGTCGGCTTGGTATTGTCTTCCTCGTCAAAGTCGGTTGTAATGCCTGCTTTTGCGTTTGTGATCTTCAGCAGGTGGGCTTTGACGCGATTAAACTCGGATGTGCTTATAACGTACTCGTCCCTTTCCGCAAAGCGAGCAACCAGTGCAAGAGTCGAGTCGCGGCGATCGATCGATTGCGGGTGCGAGGAGAATAACTTTTGAATAGAACCCGGTTTTTTCTTATTCTTCGAAGCCAATTTCTCGAACATTGTTGACATGGCCGTCGGATCGTAACCCGAAGCGTAAAGGTACTGCACGCCGAGGCTGTCTGCTTCCTCTTCGGCCCCGCGCGTGAATTTCAGCCCGGCGAGCCCCGCCAATATTCCACCGCCGTTCTGCAATACGGTGCTGACGATAGGTCCGCCAAAAATGATGCCGGCCAATGCACCATAGTTAATAAGCGTTCCTTTTCCCTGATTCTCCATTGCATGACGCGCGGCGACATGAGCAATCTCGTGGGCCATGACTCCGGCCAGTTCAGCTTCGTTGTCCGCCGCGAGGATCAGGCCTTTGTGGACGAAAAAGAACCCGCCGGGCAATGCAAATGCGTTCACCTCGTCGCTGTCGATGACTTTGATGGTAAAGGGTACCTTTGCGTCCGAATGCAGCACCACGTTTTGGCCGATGCGATTGATGTACTCGGTAACGATCGGATCTTCCACCATTTTCGCCTGCTGCTCTACCTGAGCAGCCAACTGCCGGCCGATCGCGATCTCCTTGTCCTGAGAACCGCCCAGCCAGCCAAAAAATTTGTCGGCACCGTTGTTTATCTTTCGCTTACCGATCTGCGATGGGTCTTCCTTGACACCAAGAGCCTTAGGACCCGCGGGTTGAGGCGTCGGCGACGCCTTTGGAGTTTTTGCCTTCGGATCCTTCTTGCTGACTTTCTTATCGTCCGAAGTTTGGGCCGCGACGCCAGCCGGGAAAAAGGAAACCGAAGTTAGGTAAAGAGCCAAAACGAGCAGCAACGCACTAAATCTGCGAATCGAATTCTTACGCATTAATTGCCTCCGAAAATCATCAAAAGGGAGTGATAAAACCATAAACCCATTTACACCGTAAATCAACGTAATTATGATGCGGATGCCGCGAAAATAGTTGTGAAAAGTAAAAAATATTCATACGATGGCTGTTTTTGGAAAAAAATATTGGAAAAACCTTTTGTTTAGTCATAGAAATTGTTAAAATTAGAAGTCGAGGCTCGTGAACGGCTCGCCGCCTTCACGTCAGTTTCTCATTACCGCCGCACCGCGAACGCTTCGCAAAACGCCAAGCCTTTCAACTATTATCACGATTATCAAATGAAACGCCTACAGGAAAAGGTAAAAGATATAGTCGAAGTCCGACCGTACCACAGCATACGGGATTTCATCGCTGACCCGGCGGAAACGCTGAGCAATTATCATTTTACCGATGCGACCGCCGACCTAATGGCAAAGTGGCTCGACGGTATTTCTTCCGTTCAGAGCGGGAACGGAGCCGCCTTTGCTCTTGCGGGTTATCGCGGCGTCGGCAAAAGCCATTTTTTGGCAACGCTTGGCGCCATCGCGGCAAATCCCGAGCTTCGCACTGGTGTCTCCGAATCTCATGTCGCCTTCAGCGCACAAAGACTGCAGCGACGCCATTATCCCGTCGCCTATCTGCGCCGTGGAACGCACGGCACCTTGCTTGAGGAATTAAAGTCCGCGGTTTCCTCGGTATTCGGAGTTGCGGGGCTCGAGGCCGAAATGTCTTACGAGGAGATATTGAAGGCTGCCGGCGAAAAGAGCGGGGATACGCCCTTTTTATTGATGATCGACACGGCGTACGAGCGCGGTGCCCGCGTAACTCGCGACGACGGTGTTTACTTGAGCGAGATCGGCGAAGCAGCAAAGAAACTGAATATTTTTGTCGGCTTAGCCCTTGACGACGATATCGCCGGTGCGGACGGATCGAATTCGGCCATCGTCAGCTCGTTCTCGATCGACTACCTTGATCAGGCCCACCTTTATAAAGTTGTAAATTCGTATATTTTTCCGAAGCTTAATCAAATGCAGCCGGTGCTGCACGATATATACTCGTATTTTCGTGAAGTTCTGCCCAGTTTCCGCTGGAGCGAGCAAAAATTTGCGTCGCTTTATCCTCTCCATCCAGCGATCCTTGAAATTGCCCCTTACGTCAGGCTGTACGTGCACGATTTTGCCTTGCTCGGTTTTGCATCCGAAGCGGGCGAAAGGATCCTTGGCCGGCCTTCGAATTCAAGGATCGCCCTTGACGAGGTTTACGATAACGCCGAAGGCGGCTTGCGAAAGATCGAAGATTTGAACGAGGCCTTCGCTGCCTACGACAAGCTAAACTCAAACGTCGTCGGCAAGATACCGGTAATGCAGCGGCTACAGGCGAAACTGATCTTGAAAGCCCTGTTGCTATTGTCGCTGGACGGACAAGGTGCGTCCGCCAACGACATCTGCGCCTCCGTTCTGATCTTCGAGGAATCGGATCCCGAAAAAGCGGTGAAGAACGTCGATGAACTTCTAACAACATTCGCGGACGCACTACCGGACGATTTCAGGGTAGCTAAGGATGAAGGGCTTGATACCCGCTATAGTTTCAAGGTCAGCAGCAAGGAAAATCTTAATAATGCGCTCGTCGAAGCGTTAAACGAAGTTCCCGCGGACACGGTGCCCGGGATTATGCGTCGAGTGTTTCAAGAACGTTTCGCCGATTCGGGCCCTGCCGGAGAATCCGGCCGTGACTGGATCGATTCCCAGATAGTTTGGCGTGGGGGAATTAGGCGAGGACGGATTTTCTGGCAATCCGGCAATAATCCGGCGGCGTCGGATGCAACGGATTGGGAAGTCGTTATTGACCTGCAAAATGAGGTAAGCGCGCTTCCCGACAGTGCTAACGACGTATCTAAAGTTTTATGGAAACCGGATCCGCTTCGCCCGGACGAGATCGACAAGATGCGTAGCTATTACGCTCTGAGCACAAACACCGATCTGCAGGAAAAGTTTAGCGAACAGATCAGGGCGTCGGTCCACGCTAACTCGATAGCGGTAGAGAAGATAGTCAATCGAAGTTTCCTCGAAGACGGGAAATTGATTATCGATGGCTTCGATTATAATTTTACCGAAGACGCCCGGTCCGCTCAGAATTTGTCCGAACTGTTCTCGACGATGCTTGAGCCGCTTTTCGAGACACGATATCCCGCCCACCCATATTTTACGCAAACGCTGGATCATACCGACGTTGCGGCAATTGTTACCGATCTTTATAACGGAACCCGGCAGGACCTTGCAGACGTCCAAAGCCGTGCGCAGACATTCGCTTTTCCATTGGGCATTGTTCGGCTTGAAGGAACCGCGTTCGTCCCCGAGTCGATCGAGAAACTTACAACTCTGCCGATAGTGGCGGAAATACTGAGTCTTGTCGGGGCCAGCGGAACGAAGCCCGTTTCACTAACGGACGTGTACGCTCAGTTGCGGAAGTCTCCGCACGGGCTGGTCCGAGAAGCCCAGCAGATGGTTTTAACGGCGCTCGCCGCTCAGCGTCAGATCGAGTTCGTCACCTCGTCGGGCAACCGCATCAACCGCAGATCTTTGGATCTGACGATCATTTGGAACGACATTGTTGGGATCGCCAAGCCGATAGAAAGTTCTTTTTCGGTTGCGAAATTAAAGCGTTGGGTAAAATTNNTTATTCGTAAAGATCGGCGAATTTGAATCGCTCGACCGACCGCAGGACAGGGAAGCATTGCAGGCGGCCTTCGCCGATTGGACGAACAGGTGGAAGGAGTCGCGGCTTCTCGAGCGATTCGCGCAATTGCCCGACGATGTCTTGAATGTCAGGATCTGGCAGGTTGCCGCGCGGATTTCGAAAACGTTCGGCTCGGTTGCGGAGGCAATCGAGGCCGCATCCGAAGGTTCGACGCCGCTCGAAGATTGTCTTGACACGATCGCCGACGCCTTTTCTGAATCTGAGGCTGAGTTCAAGGCCTGCGAACATGACCTCGAAATTCTTTCAAGCTTTGTGAAAGGAGCTGAGCTGCGTAGCGAGATCCGGTCGTATCTGGCGGTGTGCGAAATAACTCAGGACCCGAATATCGAACAATTAAGAGAAAGAACGGTTGGATTGGTCGACGCTGCGTATGCCGAACCGAGTGATGCTATCAACCGGGAAATGGGCGACGTTTGGGAGAAATTCAAGCAGGAATTTGCGGAATATTTCGATACGCATCACACAGCGGTCATGAAAGCGCCTGATCTTAAGGCCCAACTGAATGAAACATTAAAAAGCGATCAATGGTGGGAGTTCGACATGCTTTCAACTACCTCCATTTTCGATCCAGGTATCTTGAAGGCAGCGAATGAATATCGCCGCCGGATAATCGAGCTGGACTGCGGTGTCGATACAAAAGAGATATTGAGTCGGCAACCGTTCTGCCTTTGCACTTTTTCGCTCAACAAGAGCGTTGATTGTGAGCACCTGCCTAAGGTCCTCAACGACACCATCGGCGAGGGGCTGAAGTTTTTTCGAAAGACTTTGCTTAAGAACAGTGAAGATTTAGTCAGATCACTTGAGTTTTTTTCGGACGAAACAGCCGATCGGGATCTTAGCGACGCTTCGAATCAACTTGTGGCCGCATTGACCAAGGGGGATGGTATTCCTCCGTTTACAGATCTTCAACTAAAGATACTACGCGAAATATTTAAGGACCAAGCGGCCGATACGAAATACGGATCTTCAGGTTCCAAAGCTTCCGGATCCGCGAACGTAAAGCCAAAATTGGGTTTTCAGACGATCGCAAAAGAACTTACAGGCGAGTTCGACGACGATTCCGTCACACTTAATATTTAGCCGTCGGTAGTCCCGCCCGTTATCCACCAGAAATCCTTTCGGTCAACGAGAATTCAAATTGACCACTTCCGGCGTTTTTACTTCCGGGCGTTTCCGCTATATTCTGTCGTATGCGAAGCGTAACCATAATCGGTATCGGGCGGCTCGGCGGCGCGCTTTCGATTGCGCTTTCGAGAACAGGTTATAGAGTTGAAAACCTTGTGTTCCGTACCAAGGTCCCAGATGCCGTTGCCGGACAGATTTCACCTTCTCCAAATCTGATCGCTTTCGAAAATATTCAGGAACTTCACTCCGACATTATTTTTATTACCTCGGCAGATCCGGAAATCGCTTCGATTTCCTCGCAGATCGCTTCCAAAGTAACAAAACAATCCTTTGTATTTCACACCAGCGGATCACTTTCGTCCGAAATACTGTCGGACGTGACGAACGCGGGCTGTAGCACGGGATCGATACATCCGTTGGTATCGATCAGCGATACGGTACGGGGCAGCGAACGCTTCGCCGGGGCATTCTTTTGTGTTGAAGGCCAAATAGAGGCGGTCACTGTAGCTAATGAGATAGTGACAAACCTTGGCGGTAAAGCGTTTTCGATCGACACACAATTCAAATCGCTCTATCATGCAGCCGCGGTAACCGCATCCGGCCACATCGTTGCTCTGGTCGACATTGCATCCGAGATTTTGTCGAAATGCGGAGTAGAACCGTTCGAGGCAAAGGGCATTCTAATGCCGTTGATTAGAAGTACGATTGAAAATCTTGAAGATCAAAGCAACGAGAAAGCCCTGACCGGTACTTTTGCGAGGGCGGACGCTGCGGCATTCGAAAGGCACTTAAAGGCGTTGACGGACAATGTTTCAAGCGCGGCGCGTCGGATCTATCTTGAACTAGGCGCTCGATCACTGGATTTGGCCGAACGCAATGGGCAAGCAGGGGAAAATGTTCAAAAGATCCGAGGCGCGATAAAGTTAGCGCAAGAGACAGGCAAGTGCTAAAATATTAGTTATACAAGGCGGGTGAAATATGACCAAGAAGAAGCAGGATTTTAAGAAGGAAAAGGAAATTTTCCTCGAACATATCCAAAAATCGGGCCTTCGCCGAACGGCACAGCGTGACCTGATCATGGAGATTTTTCTGCGAACCGAGGAACATCTCACCAGCGAGGACTTGTATTGGCTTGTTCAAAAAGACGATTCGACGGTCGGCCACACCACGGTATATCGCACATTGAAGCTGTTGACCGAAGCCGGTCTCGCGCGTGAAGTGCGATTTGGCGACAACAAAACCTATTACGAGCACCATTACAACCACGATCATCACGACCACATGATCTGTACCGAGTGCGGTAAGGTGATCGAGTTTTTTTCGCAGGTGATAGAATCGATGCAGGACGAAATGGCGGACAAACTCGGCTTTCACGCAACGCATCACAGTCTGCGAATGTGGGGAGTTTGTTCCAGTTGTCAGAAGAAGAAAACAGAAACGCACAGCACCGCGCCTTCCGGAGCTCAGCCTCGGGTGCGGGTGAGATCGGTTAGCAGCGGTTAAACGAGGGGAATAGAGGATGTCGGTGGCACAAATTACGTTTAAGCGCGAAGGCCGGGAAGGAATTGTCGCGGTTGGCAGCTATCTTGCGGACGCCGCGAAGCGATTCGGTATTAGATTTGATGAAGACTGCGCGCAGGACGAAGACCTGCATTTTTGTTCGCTGGTGGTCGATAGCGGCTCGGACAATTTGTCGCCTTTGACCGTGGTCGAAACAGAACATTTCTCGGCTCACGGGCGTAAGGCTAATGAAAGACTTGCATGCCAGGCAAAAATCCAAACTGCGGGAGATTTAGTTATTATGACCACTGAGAAAAAAGAAAAAGCCGACGACAAACCGAACACCGAGGAGCAAACCGAGCAATACAAGAAAGATTTCGCCGAATTGCCGCTTGAAAAAAAGATCGCGACCCTCGTTCAGCTTGAGGCTATCGCCTTTGGCGAAACCGTATCGTTCATAATAAATTCGCCTTACCTGGTTTTCGATAAGGTGATGGACGTAATGGCCGAGTTCGGCCTAAAAAAGGAAGAAGAAAGCAAAAAATCGGCGCGGCCTAAGGAACACGAACCGTCACCAAAGGCGAAAACGAAAAAGTCGGCGGGAGCAAAAGCTGCTTCGCCAAAGAGCGAAGCAAAACCCGAAGCCGCCGAATAAACGGGGACCCGAAAAGCTCCCCTCCTGTCTTAGGAGGGGTGGCAGGATTNNCGGGGTGGTCGGCTGACTGGGTGGTGACTCACGAGGTGGTTCTCTAATTTTAGAACCGTGAATCGTTAGCATCCGGGGATCTTAATTATTGTGGCGGAAGACAAAATTCAAAAAAGAGCACCGGGTTCGCTGAAGGAAAAGGGCCAGTATTTCCTGGCATTCGGCATCGTTGCCTCGATGCTCCTTGTCGCCGGTTTTCCGGTTTTCGTAATCTTTTTTTTCGGCTTTTTTGCTTATTTTCTTTTTAAGATGTTCGCCTCGGGTTCAAGGAATGAGACCCGCGATATTTTCGAATTCTATCTCTCCGCCAACGAGATGCTTCGTGATGACGGCCGCAACTGGTTCGGTTTTGAGATCAAGGACTCGATAGCGAGGGGCGAGACGATATTGAACAGGATGAACGCGGCTCCACCGCTTGTTTATTTTGCGCTCGGGGCGCTCTATCACAAGATCGGCGACTACAAGGCGGCGATCAACTGTCTTTCGCACGTCATGGAAAACGAAAAAGCAAACGAGACGGCATACGTCTATCCTTCGCCGGAGCTAAGAAGCTATGTGAAGGTATTGCGAAAGATAGAACGCGATCCGGCCGATGCCCCGCTAACGTCTGCGTCGATCCGTGCTTTGGAACGGGCCCGAAAGCTTCGCGGAAAGGCATTGCTTGACGAAAGCCGCACAATATACGCCAATACTGCTTCGACGAATGGCAATCAGACGCAGCCGGCCAACGAGCCGCAGGCACTTCCCGATCCATCTCAAATCCAACCCCGCCGCAGCGTCACCGACAGCCGGTTCGACGCCTTTGACAAAGCGAATTCTTCCACGGCGAGAACACCGGCATCCGCCGAAACAAGCGGCAACAATGAAACTTCAAAAAGGCCAAAGAAAGACCCCTACGCCAACCGAAAGCCGATCACCGAAGTCCTCCACGACATCTACGACAAGAATGTACAGTAATAGTCCGTCGCTTTCCTTTCGACTATCTATTTCAAACCGAAGAAGTTTCGGATTGAAGTGAGGACGCCTTTATTGCGTTTTTGCACACCCTTTTTCTCTTCCTCGACGTCGGTGCTGAGAAGCAATCGTCGTTCTTCGATAAGCTCGCAGATCGATTTTACAAGATCGGGGTTTGCTTCAAAAATGGGCTGGAGTGCACTCTTATTTATCTGAACGACTTCGGTCTCCTCGACGGCAACAACCGTCGCCGTTCGCGGTTCGCCCGTCAGCAGGCTCATTTCGCCGAAGTAATCGCTGTCGCGAAGGGTATTTATCGTTTTCACTTCTCCGGCCAGCAGGATCTGAACTTCAACGGCACCGTGCGTTATTACGAACATCGAATTTCCTTCCTGTCCCCGGCGCACGATCGCTTCACCGGGTGCGTAAACCCGAACCCTGGACGCCGCGGCAAGCCGCTCAAGCTCCTCATCCGACAGCGGAGCGAAGATCGGAATTTTGCTCANNAAGTCGCATTAAGAAATTCGTCCGGCGTAGTCTCTTCGGGTCTGGGTTCGATATGAATTGTCCGAGTCGGAAACGGAAAACCGATTTTTTCACGATTGAAAACGTACCATATGCGCTGTCTTATTAAAGCGTCGGTGTCGTTGTATTTCGAGTAGTCTTCCGCCCAATATTTAATTTCCCAATCGATCCCGCTTTCGCCAAGATTCATGATCCTGACGACCGGCCGTTTTTTATGCGAGACGTTTTCGACCTGCCGTACCGCCTCGCGAACGGCCTGGATCGTCCTGGACGGTGAGTCGGTATAAAGGGTGTGAAATAAAACGAGCCGTGCGTTCAGATTTCCGCGCGGCGCCACCTCGATAGTCTCTTTTCCCATAACGGAATTGCTCATCACGAGCAATTTGTTCTGAAACGTACGGATCTTAACCCCGCGCCAGGATACGCTTTCGACGACCCCGACTCCTCGATTTGAAATCGAAACCACGTCGCCGACCTGAAACGGCTGATCGGCTTGAAGGGCGATTCCCGCAAAAAGATTTCCGAGCGTGTCCTGGAGCGCAAGACCGACGACGATTCCGATGATCGCCGAACCCGTAAACAGCGGCGCAAGCTGAACGCTCGGGTATTGCGATTGAAAGACGATAAAAAACGCAACAACGTAGATTATCATCGACAAAACAGTCTTTAGCAGCGAAGAGATTTCCGATTGCCCCGACCGGCGGAGCGCCGTTTGGAAAATAAGGTAGGCAATAAATCGAACAATTGATATTACCAGCGCCATCCAAAGGAATATCTTTAACAGGCGAATTATGTTAACGACCAGGTTTACCGCCGTGGATGCCATCATCGACGGATCGGAATTGTCCAAATTCAGCAGTTTGTCGTCGGTCTCCATCTTGAGGTCGAACTGCGGCAGCACGAATTCCTTTAGACTGCTTTCGATAATGGGGAACGCGACAAGAGCGAGGATTATGACGCCCGAAATAACGACGAATAAAAACGCTTTTCTTTGAAATTCGGAGGCAGGCATAAGTTCTTTCGCTAAAACATATCAGCAATCGCTTTTCCAATCAATAAAAGGGACAAAACCGAAACGGTTAAAGTGATCGTCCACGCGAATATATTGAATACAAGTGTGTTCTTGTATTTGCCCATGATCTCGCCGTTGTTCGCGAGTTTCACGACGGCCGCAAGAATGATCGGCAATAAGAGGCCGTTTACACACTGGGTAAAGAGAAGCAGCTTGATCTGTGGAATTCCGGGAATCATCGCGACGACGGCTCCGATCAAAAGCAATCCCGTGAAAATTCCCAGAAAGATCGGAGCCTCGCGGAAAGATCGTGAAAGGCCTTTTTCAAACCCTAGAGCTTCGCTGATGGAATAGGCAGTTGCCAGCGGCAGGACGCCCATGGCGAGCATCGCTGCACCGAATAAGCCGATCGCGAATAAATACTTTGCATAGTTTCCGGCGATCGGTGCAAGCGATTCAGCTGCGGTCGCCGCCGAGTCGATGGTCATAATGCCTTGTTTATTTAGTGTGGCGGCCGTACAGATCACAATAAATGCCGCTATAATACAGGCAAACGTCATTCCGACTATCACATCGGCGCGGGCAACCGGAAGATCGTCCTTGTCCATTCCTTTCTCGACGACCGCCGATTGGACATAGATCTGCATAAAGGGAGTGATCGTCGTACCGATCAGCGCCATTACGGTAAAGAGATAAACTGTGTCGAGGCTGAGGGACGGTTTTACAAAACTTTCACCCACGACCGCCCAGTCAGGCTTTGCAAGAATGGCGGAGATAACATAGGCAAAGAAAACCAGCGACATCGTCAGAAAAACGCGTTCGACTCGTTTCTGTGACCCTTTGACGACCAGCCACCAGATCAATCCGCCCGCAAGCGGGATCGCGATATATCGAGATACTCCAAGCAGTTCAGAAGCCTGGGAAATTCCGACGAATTCAGAAATTATGACGCCTGTGTTTGCTATCAAAAGGGTGAGCATCACAAAAGCAGTCCAGCGAACGCCAAATTGTTCGCGGATCAAGTCCGCCAGGCCCTGACCTGTAACCACACCCATTCGCACGCACATTTCCTGTACGATGATAAGGCTGATCGTCATCGGAATAAACGCCCAGAGCAGAGAATAGCCGAAACCTGCTCCGGCACTAGAATAAGTCGCTATTCCGCTGGCGTCATTGCCGGCATTTGCGGCGATAATTCCAGGGCCCAGAATGACAAGGTAGGTAAGAAAGCGATACTCAGACAACGTCCGCCGAAGCCGCGCGTAAAAACTCCGCGTAGCTCGCACCAACTTCTTCGGTGTAAGGCGTGATAAGAACATTGCCGCAACTGTCGCCGTCGATCATTTCCAGACTTTTCAGTTCGATTTTAGAAGTGCCCATGAAACTGAAAACTGAATATAGCTTTTTTGAAGATATTTGGAAAGCGGTCGATCGTGGATTGAATCAAGGAACGCCCAATCGAAGTCAATTATCGGCAAATGCAGGAAACCGGAATTATCAAATCGCGGGAAATTTGGTAAAGTTCGAGCATATGGTCAATCGATTGAAATTATTCGCGGCAAGATTGGTTTTCGCCGCCGTCATTTGCTCGTCGGTTCTATTCGACTCAACGGTATTCGGCTCCTTCGCGGCTCCGGTTCGCGGCCGACACGGGATGGTTGCCTCCCAGCATGAGCTGGCATCAAAGATCGGCGTAGACATATTAAAAAAAGGCGGAAATGCGGTCGATGCGGCAATTGCGGTTGGACTTGCCTTGGCGGTTGTTTATCCCGAGGCCGGAAACCTCGGCGGCGGCGGTTTTATGCTCATCCGGCGTAAGGATGGCAAGGCATTTGCGGTCGATTACCGTGAAATGGCTCCCGCTGCGGCTAACCGTGATATTTTCGTCGACAAGGACGGAAATTTGATCAAGGGCGAAGGCGGTTCGACGATCGGATATCGAGCTTCCGGCGTGCCGGGAACACTGGCCGGTTTCGAACTGGCATTCAAAAAATACGGTTCGGGCAAGATTAGGTGGCGTGATCTGGTCGAACCTGCCCGGCAACTTGCCGAAAAGGGATATGTCTTGAGCCACCGATTGGCAGAACTGCTCATCGGCTACAAGGAGCACCTCTCAAAATATCCGGACAGCAACCGGATTTTTCTGAACAACGGCAAT
Source organism: Chloracidobacterium sp. UBA7659 (assembly GCA_002483395.1). Lineage (GTDB taxonomy): Bacteria > Acidobacteriota > Blastocatellia > Pyrinomonadales > Pyrinomonadaceae > OLB17. Next base: position 15,203 of record DLHV01000211.1, read on the forward strand.
TACTACAAGGAAGGCGATCTTTTCAGGCAGCCACAGTTAGGAGCAACTCTCGGGCGTATTCAAAAACTGGGAGCAAAAGAATTTTANNAACTGATCGCCGCCGATATGAGGGCAAACGGCGGTTTAATCACGCTGGAAGATCTTAAAAACTATGCCGCAAAAGAACGTCAGCCGCTTCGAGGAAATTATCGCGGACACGAGATCATAACAATGCCGCCGCCGAGTTCCGGCGGGATCGTGATGCTGCAGGTGCTGAACATCCTTGAGGCTTACGATCTCAGAGCCATGGGGCACAATTCGTCTGCTGAGCTTCATCTATACACGGAAGCGTCGCGGCGGGCATTCGCGGACCGTTCTGAATACATGGGTGACCCGGATTTTGCCGACGTTCCGGCAGCGATCCTGATCGACAAGGACTATGCCGCAAAACGGCGTGAGAAGCTTGACCACAAACACGCCACCTTGAGTAGCGATCTAAAGCCGGGAGCAATAATCGGCATCGAAGGTACCGAGACAACTCATTTCACGATCGTTGATGCAGACGGTAATGTGGTCACAAACACGTACACGATCAACGACCTTTACGGCTCCCGCGTAACCGCAAAGGGAACTGGAGTTTTGCTAAACGATGAGATGGACGACTTTGCCGCACGGCCCGGAAAACCGAATCTTTTTGGCTTGATCCAGGGAGAACGCAATAAAGTACAGGGCGGCAAGCGTCCGCTGTCGTCGATGACGCCAACCATAGTTTTGAATAAAGACGGATCCCTTTGGTTCGCACTTGGCGCACGCGGAGGACCGCGGATCATCTCGGCGGTGATGCAGTCGGTCATCAATGTAATCGATTATGGAATGGACATCCAGCAGGCGATAGATGCACCGCGCATTCATCACCAGTGGCTGCCCGACGAGATAATGTACGAACAGTTCGGGTTATCGGCTGACACGATGAATGTTTTGTCGAGCTATGGACACAAATTCGGTTCGCGTCCGGGAAATATTGCTTCCGCGACGGGCATCATGATCAACACTGATGGGGTGCGATTGGGTGCGATCGATTCGAGAAGCGACGGATCGGCGATCGGCTACTAACTCTCTCGATCTTTCTTTAGAAGTTTGGTGGTGCCTTCAACAATACTTCCCGGGACAAGGTCGCCGGTGTCGGGTGCCCGCCACGAGCCGACTGAAGGAGCAGTGTAGTCGGTCGCCGGCTGCTGGCGCTGGGACGGCAAAGCAGCAAAATCTGTGGTGCCGTGAAAAGCGGCGGGTGTCGCCATAGAGACTTCCGCCGGCCGAAGTTCATATGCTTTTGGAGTCTTTTTGAGAAAACCCAACGATATGATGAGAAACATCAGCGTCGTAAAAAAGCCAAAAGCCGCTGAAACTTCCGGCGGGCCATCGATGTTCGCGATTGCAAAAAAAGCCGGAATCATCATGACAAAGAGAATGAACCACAAAATGCTGAAGATAACACCGTTCTTTCGGGTAAAGATGGTGCTCCTGCCTTTATAAAGTTCGGCTAATTGCGGTAGGAAACCACCGTTCGCGAGCAGTTCGCTAACCAAACCGAGCTGAAATCCGCACCTTGAACAAAACTTTGTTTCGTCGGAAACCTGTTGTTGGCCGCAACGTGGACAATGCATTTATTCTCTCCCAAAAAAGTCGGCTCGTAAGACTTAATCTCAAACGAATTTTTGCACGGAAAAGTTCGAAATGCAATATAGTTTGGAGTTCCGGCTTTAGCCGGCGTTGTCGTCTTTCACAAGAGCCTGCTAAAGCAGGAACTCCAAACTTAAAGATGAGGCACTTTGGCGGCTGAAAACATTTGAAATACTGTAAAGGCTCTGCCCTGAAAATGCTCGGCACGCGAAATTGTCATCAGAAGGAGCTGAAAGATAGGAGTAAGCTGATCGGGAGCGGGAATCTCCCTGACAAGATCTGCGTCGGATGTAAAATACGCAAAGCCCTTCCTTCGCGTTGCCTCAACCTCATCGAGATACTCAATGATCTTGTCTGGTGTCGCCAGTTCTTCAGGAAGTGTCCACTCAAAAGGATCATCCCACAACCGGGCAGCGATCCCGCCGAACGTCTGCTCCACAGCGGCCGCAGAGCGGAGGAGATACTCACCGCACGAATACAATTCGACCCTATCCGGTTTCCAAAATAGCCGCTGATTCGGTACGAGAGCAATAAATTCGCAGGATCTCTCATGGAGCCCGCGAAACTGTGCGTCGAATATTTCTATGAACGTCTTCATGGATAAACGGGCCGTCAGGATTTTAGCCTGCCGGTCGCCGCTTGTCACTTGAAGATTGTCGAATAGGACTTATCGTTTTCTCAGACGACGATCTTTTTCGTACATGCCGAGGCCGTAATTTCGACCCTTCCAGTTCACACCGTTTCCAATCAAACCTTTTACGCCGATCTGCGTTCCCCTGGTCGGGACAGTAGTTTCGCTAATGACCCAAATCGTCCCGGTTCCGTCATCTATCTTATAGGCGCCGCCCTGGATGGGCGTGCCGGGTATTGAAACTCCGTAGCTGTCTTTAACCGTGCCGGCGATGACGATCTCTTTATTCTGATACCTCGACGGATTTGCCTCAATATCAGCGATCGATACGCGTTCGGGGCAACCGGCTGTGAACAAGGCGGCAAAGGCAAGCGTTAAAGACAGGGCGGCTGTGCTTAAAGTTTTCATTGAACTCCTCTGATAAGAAAATCTAGGGGAAGAGTATTGCATCTGCACAGATTCATTTTTTGCGAGAAAGTTTGCCATATTTTTATCTTTTTGCGATTCTTTTATCGAAGCTTTATTGAAATCCCTGAAAAATTAGGATTGAACTTTGGCACAACCGCAAGCCTCAACGGATAGATTTGTATTTTCTTCCAGCATAACCGCTGATGTCTGGCATCCGCAAAAGGATCCAAAGGCATACGAGTGGTGGTACTTCGACGCGCTCTCTGACGACGGCAACGAAGCCGTCGTGATCGTCTTTCTCGATAATTTCATCTATTCGCCGCGCTATAACGATCTTCGGAAAACGAACGGTTCGGCGGCAATCCCAGAAAACGAAAGATTTCCCGCCGTTTCGATTACGTATTATCGTGACGGCAAACAGGTGTACCGGGCTGTTAATGAATATCGTGCCGGACAGTTTGCGGCCAGCGAAAATACGCCCGAATGTAAGATAGGTAATAGCTCATTTCGCTATGAATCCGCCTCTTACGGTTCTGGTTTCTCGGTCGCGATTGACGTCCCGCTTTCAAGAAACCGGCGGCTAGAGGCCAAGTTGGAATGGCTTTCGATCGAATCGGATTTCGGAACGGCTCCGTTTTGTTACGATGACTCAACCCATTGCTGGAACATGGTTGCTCCGAGGTCGGATGTGACGGGCAAGATAACCGTTGTCGATTCGAGCGGCAGAAAACTTGACGTCCGAAGCTTTCGGGGAACCGGCTATCACGACCATAATCTGGACAATCGCTGGCTTGTAAAAACCGTGCGCGACTGGCATTGGGGCAGGGCGCATTTTGCCGATTGTACGGCGATTTTTTATCGGTACCGCGAGATCGGCGATGGCAGCCCGACCACGAAGCTGTTTTTGATCAAGGACGGCGAACTTCAAGTGAGGGAAGTTCGTTTCGAAGAGCAAAACTATGTTCGGGACAAGTTCGGCATCCGGTATCCGACAAGTCTTCACCTTATTTCCGAGGACGGTATCCGGCTTAATTCTAAACCGCTAAAGGTCATCGATTCAAGCTTTTATCATATGCGATTTCTGAGCTCGATTACGCTTAAATTGGCTGACGGGAAGGAGCATCACACCACTGGAATCGGCGAATTTATCGCACCGAAGGCGCTAAAACACCGCTGGCTCAATCGTTTGAGCGACTTGCGAACCGGCCGAANNCCGAAACGGCAAAGGCCCTTTGATCTAAGCATTACTTCCAACGCTTGAGCCGTGGAATAACGTCATTCGACATTTCCGACGCTTTTTCTCTCGTAAAGCCTAGATTCGCGGTCATAAAATCGATCGAACTCTGCACCATTCCATCGAGCGTCTGATCCGGGTTTGTAAAACCTCCGTCCTGGAAACAAAACTGGCAAAACCCGGTTTCAGGGGAACCGTCGGCTTGAGTCCCATAATTTCCGAATTCCGCTGAAACGGGCATTCCGCAGCTTTGGCATCGCTCTTTGTCGTCCATACCGTGCTCCATGTACTGATTAGAACGCTGGCCTTACAACCGTTCACCCAATAGGGTCAGGCCGCGCAATTGTGATAAAATCACAGGTTCATTTGAAGGCACCAAATTGGCTTCGAACTGAAAAATACCTATCGACGATACCGATATTATGACACACAATCTTTTCAATTCTCGCCATACATTTAAAACCGGCGGCGGGCAGGACGGAGTGTTTTATTCGCTTCCGCAATTGGAACAGGAAGGCTTTGGGAAAATCTCGCGACTGCCTGTCTCGATCCGAATAGTTCTCGAATCGGTGCTCAGAAACTTCGACGGCGGGAAAAAGATAAGTGAGGCCAATATCAAAGCACTGGCCGGATGGATCGCCGAAAGCGAGCGAACCGAAGAGATCCCGTTCGTCGTCGCACGTGTCGTTTTACAGGATTTTACCGGTGTTCCCCTTTTGGTCGATCTTGCCGCCATGCGGTCGGCTGTCCTCAGGATGGGCAAGGACGCGGCGGTCATCGAGCCGCTCGTC
>DLHV01000226.1 GCA_002483395.1 Chloracidobacterium sp. UBA7659
CCGCCCTGCGGCGTGGTGATCGGGGCCTTCAGGAAAACCTTGGTTCTCCGCAGCGATTCCCACGATTCAGGAGCGATTCCCGCGGCATTGCCGGAAAGGTAAACCTTCTCTCCGATCTCAATTGTTTCGATATCGATCCGTGCCCCGGCTGCCTTCAAAATATGCAGCGTCGCATCCATGATCTCCGGTCCGATGCCGTCCCCGTGAGCGACTGTAATAGGTATATTGGACATATATTTGTGTTGTTAACCTAGGTATTAAATTGTTGAATAACTAAATTTTCGATTCTAGTCGAATTGCCGGTAAGGCGCAAAGACGGCATTAGATCGCGTCGATCTTCCGTACAAGAGCAAAATCGACATCCGTAATGCCGCCGCGGTCATGGGTCGTAACCGCGATTTCCGCGTAGCCCCAGCCAAATGAAATATCTGGGTGATGATCGGCGATCTCGGCGATCTCGCCCACCTTGTTTACAAAGACCAGGCTGTCGGCGAAATTCGTGAATTCGAAACGCCGCTTCAAATGGCCGGTCTCGTTGCGCCATTCGGGTAAATTCGCGAGAAGATCGCTGACTTCGCCGTCAGACAATTTTTTACGTTCCATCCGGTTTTTTCACTCCTTAATTTACGATATACTTAAGTTTTTAAAGCCTAGTATAACGATTGTTGGAAGGTTTGTTAAAAATGCTGGTTTGTTCAAAGTTCATCGTTTTATTTGTTTCATTGCTGCTGCTCGGCGCGTGTTCGCGGGAGAAAACTCCAGCAACACCGATCGAAACGTTTCAGACCTACACAAAAGCGATCAAGCAAAAAGACTTAAAGACGATGAAGCTTCTTCTATCGAAGCCAACCCTCGAAATGCACGAAATGGAAGCCCAGGCGCGGGGCACGACCGTGGATGAGATAGTCAAGCGCGAAACTCTTTTTACAGAAAGCCAAACGCGCGTGCGATTTCGAAACGAAAAGATCGAGGGCGATAAGGCGACGCTTGAGGTCGAAAATTCGTTCGGATCATGGGAAACAGTACCTTTCGTAAAAGAGAATGGCGAGTGGAAGATCGACAAAAAGGGCTTTGCGAATCTCCTGATCGAAGAGAACGAAAAGAGCAATAAGGAGTTGGACGACCTGATCAACCAGGGCAAGCAGCAGCCGTGACTGCCGCATAACATTAGTTTGAATAGGAGTAATTAGTGGCGATCGTCAAACCTTTTAGGGCACTTCGGCCCGTGCCGGAAAAAGCAGAATGCGTATCCTGCGTGCCTTACGATATCGTGAGTGAATCGGAAGTCCGCGAGATCACTTCCGGTAATCCGGAAAGCTTTCTGCGCGTGACGCGTCCCGAAGCCGAGTTCGGTGCGGGCAGTGCAACCTCGGAAGCCGAAGTGCTGAAACGGGCGCAGGAACACTTCGATCGCTTCACCCGCGAAGGTGTCTTTTCGCAGGAATCGGAGCCGTCTCTCTATGTATACCGTCTGACCGACGGCGACCACCAGCAGACGGGAATTGTCGGCTGCTGCTCTCTCGATGATTATGATAACGACATCATTAAGAAGCATGAAAAAACGCGGCCCGATAAGGTCCGTGACCGCACGGACCACATGCTTTCGTTAAAGGCCCAGACCGGGCTGATATTCTTAGCGTTTCGCGGAACCGATGAAACCAAAAAGTTGATCGCCCAAACTGTAGCGGGTGAGCAGCTATATGACTTTGTCTGCCCAAAAGGTGTGCGTCAAACGGTTTGGCGGGTGGCCGAAACGGAAAGTCTGGTCGGCGCGTTCGAACGCATTCCGGCACTTTATATCGCCGACGGGCATCACCGGGCAGAAAGCGCTGCCCTTGCGCGCAGAGAAATGCGCGACAGCAATCCGGATCACAACGGAACCGAAGAGTACAACTTTGTCATGGCCGGCATTTTCCCGGCGGAAGACCTTCACATTCTTGCATATAACCGCGTTGTCAAAGATTTGAATGGCCTTACGGATGGGGCATTTCTCGAACACCTGCGGCAGCGTTTTATCGTCAGCGAAACCACGGAAAGACAGCCCAACGATCGTGGAGAATTCTGTATCTATCTCGGCGGCAAATGGTACAATCTGCGGTTTGCGGTGAATTACGTCCGCGAACCCGATCCGCTCGACCGGCTCGACGTCCAGATCCTGCAGCAGAATGTGCTCCATCCTATCCTCGGCATTGACGACCCACGCACCAACGAGCGTATTACTTTTGTCGGCGGGGGACGTGGGATCGATGAACTCGAAAAATTGGTTAGTGACGGCGGGTCGAAAGTAGCATTTTCGCTTTATCCGACGACGATGGAAGACCTCTTTGCCGTTTCCGATATGGGCGAAATTATGCCGCCAAAATCGACATGGTTCGAGCCTAAATTAAAAGACGGCCTTTTTGTGCATTTGATCTGACAGCAATGGAAAACAAGAACTTAGCTGATCTGAGACGGGATTATTCGCTCCAGGAACTGTCGAAGTCGTCGATCGACCGCGATCCATTTGCGCAGTTCTCAATCTGGTTTGATGAGTACCTAAATTCAAAACCGCTTGAGCCGAACGCAATGGTTGTTTCGACCGTCGACCGTGATGGCCGTCCGTCATCGCGTGTCATACTGCTGAAAGGTTTTGACCGGGACGGTTTTGTTTTCTTCACAAATTACGAAAGCAAAAAAGCGGCTGATCTGGATTCAAACCCGCGAGTGGCCCTGCATTTCTTTTGGCAGGAACTCGAACGCCAGATCAACATCATTGGCTCCGCGGCAAAAATCGCGCGCGAAGAATCCGAGGCCTATTTTGCGTCGCGTCCGCTCGAAAGCCGTATCGGGGCGTGGGCGTCGAAACAAAGCAGCGTGCTTGCGAGCCGTAAAGAGTTAGAGGATAGTGTTGCGGAGGTTCGGGCACGATTTGAAGGTAAAGACATACCGTGTCCTCCGTTCTGGGGCGGCTATCGCGTCACGCCGTACCGGTTCGAATTCTGGCAGGGCCGCCAAAGCCGTCTGCACGACCGCATCTGCTACGAACAAAAAAACGGCGGCTGGCAAATATATAGATTATCCCCGTGATATCTTACTGGGGCCTTCGATTAAGGGTAAAACTAAAATCGCCGTTGCCGGTAAAGAGCCTGTTTTCCTTATCCAAAAAGAAGAGTACATTTTCATCTCCGACAAGCAGCGACATCGCTTCGCGAGGTTTGTCGGGGTCGAGGCGATAGACAACTGCATCGGGATTAGTACTGAGGCCTTTTAGAATGGCCCATTTCCCCTCAATGGCGGTTGAACGGTGCAGCGTACTTTGCAAGGTATAGATCGTCGGAGCCTTTGTCGTGGGGTCTCGATGCAGAGTTAGCTTCCACTTGAGTTTGAAGCAGTCGTTTTCGACAGGTATATTGTACTGCCTGGCGAGATCGAGACACGGCGTTCTCCCGTCGAATATCACGTCCTGTGCCGAGACGGCCGGAAGCAACGTTGTCAATGACGGCACTGCCACAGAGTTATTTGGAAGCGGATCCTGTCGGTTTAGCGTGTAACTCCAGCCGCCGTTGCCGACCATAAGTTTGTTGTCGGGCGCCAGCACATGGTAGAGATTCTCATTCAGTTTTACGAGCGAGATCAAGGTTTTCGCCTTGGCATTCTTAAGCTCGCAGATGTCGCCTATTTTACTCTTTGAAACCGTGTAAGTGCCCTGGATGGAAAGATTTTCACCATTGCTCTTAAAGCCGCTCGTGTTGGGTTTTGCCTCACCGAAATTAATATTCAACGTATAGGCTTTCGCGTCACCCCGACCCAAAGTCAGATGCCACCTGATAAAATCGACCTGTTTCCCAGGATCGATCGAAAGCATCGACTTGATCACAGCATCGCCCGGCGTACTGCCGACCAGGACGGTGTTTGAAGACAAGCCGTTCACCGTGCTCACTCCTGCACAAGTGCTGGTAGGCAGCACGACAAATACGAGAAGTAGTGTTGTGAGATACTTTTTGATCATCATCGGTCTAACCCCCATCGATATTGCATATTACTTATTTAGATGGAATTCAATACCTGATTCCACCATACGTAATTTCGATCTGAGCTCGGTGGAAAATATCTGGCGATGGTTTCTATTCGGATAAGAATTGCCTTGATCTCAGTATCTTGAAGTTTATTGGCTTCAGCCCACTCACGAACCAAATCAGAAGTCGACAGCAGCGTGTCATTATCGATTCCAGTTTCTAGAAATACTCTTCGGGCTTTTTTGTCGTCTGTCGCAAGAAACATGTTTCTCGATAATGCAATTGCCATTGACATTGCCTCACCGTCATCCAATTGCGCGGCAAAATTGACGAAAGTCTGATTTTCCAAATCATTTTCAAGGGAGCAAGGATGAATTGTACCGAGGTGAAAATGTGGTTGAAGATCGATCAGTACTAGTTCGTCTGAACCATCATCACTTCTTAAATAAAAACTTTCATCCGTTACCAAATCACAGACGAAGGCCCGACCAGCCGCGGAGGTTAGAATCTCACGAACAACCCCGGTCGCAAGTAGATTTAATAAGACGCAAGCGTCCAGAACAAGAGAATCCCTATTTGCCACAGTGTTGCCTACCTCCCAACAATCTCCTGGGCAAAATTAACGCCGCGATTTACAAACTTGTTGTCTTGTTCCTGATAATTTGAGCTTAATTCATCTACCAATAAGCGAGCATTTACTCTGTCGGTTCTTAAGAATCGCGCAAGCTGTCCTTCACTAATTTTTTCTTTTTCGTAGGCAAGAACCGCCAACTTCATATACCACCGAGGCAAATTCCCCTTCAAAGGAGGGTTTGCATCAATACCCAAAAGCCGCTGGGCCTCGCGAGGTTTAAAGCCAGTCTGTGCCAGATNNCATCATCCCACGTCCCAACCGCGATCCGACGAAGGTTTTCTAATCGAAGAACTAAAGCTTGAACTGAAACCTGATACCAGTCGGCCAAATGACAAATCTCGGCCATTGTAATTCCTTTTGGACTTGATCGATTAATTTCCGTAAACCGCCGATTCAATCCACTCGCAGGCATTAGAAAATTTTCAGCAAATGCATCCGCAAATCTTTCGCTTGCTGATTGACGCCGCTTTCCCCTTAAAAAAGTAATCTCAACCTGATAACGGGTGGTTAAAAAGTGCCCAAATTCATGAGCCAACGACCAATGGCGTCGATCACGCGGGTGATTGTAATTAATACCGATACAACCACCTAACGCATCGGCAAATGCAAATACACCTGAGACCGAGGAAGGCATAGGAAAATAAAAAATGCGCAACCCGACATCCATTTCCAGTCGTTCTCGCAAATTTGAAATAGGCCCATCGCCTATTCCAAGCCTATTACGCTCGGCAAATGCTACCTCTTCAGCTGCTTGTTCAGGCGAAATCCCCTTAATACTGTACTGAGGAGCAACGTTCTCTACACGATTAATATCATTTAGTGTTTCTAACTCCACATAGTCTTCAGCGAACTTTTGCAACTCATAACCGACCGCCTCTAATTCAGGCGTTTGACTGAACTCGTCACGCCAGCCTTGTCTAAATTTGGGAACAAATTCAGCCGCAAGCTGAGTCTGGTTTAATAGCGTCGACACTGATCTGCCGTATAACTTTGCAAAGCCTATGAGTTCCTCTGCACCTAATCGCCGCTCGCCTTTTTCAATGGCGACTACGGTGGTCCTTGCCATTTCCATTTCATCAGCCACTTCCTGCTGAGTAAAACCTCGAGCCCGACGAGCATCCTGTAAACGCGCACCCAAAATCTTCGGATCTATTTTCTCCAATATATTTTCCATGGCTTACCTTTTGAATGCCTTTCGGCGTTATGCTGCCCTGCTAGCGGACCGAAATAAATGATTACGAGCCGAGAAGCCAGACCACTCATCACAATACTTTTTGTAAAGCCGAAGGATATCATTTTGCACTCCTTCAAAACTCACACCTTTTGCGGCAACTAATTCCGAAACAATGGTCTGTAACTCTGGAAATTCAAACGCTAGCTCTTGCCATGGATTTGGCCCCGTCAAACATTGGTTAATTTGATGATATTGCCAATCCATTGCTCTCAAGCTACGTAACTGTTCAAAGGATGGAAAAGCATAGGCCGAAGTTAAATCTGTCAAATACGTCTCTCCAATATCAAATTTGCTAAGATTTGCCGCCGAAAGTGAAAGCCTGCGAATTAAACAGGACGTACACACACCACACTGCGGTTTACCCGCTGCACGGACAGGAAAACCATCGCAAGAAAACGTCAATGCAACCGCATCAATTAACTCAGGCGTGATATTTGAACACATCTCGCCTTTTGTACGGCTCCAAAACTTATTTTGGATGGCAAATTGTTCTCCAAATATTTTCATTGCAAGACTTTCCATCCGCAATAATGCGACAGGATTAACTGATCTTGAATTCATCGCACTTATTTGGCTAGCATCATACGGAAGGTTAATAGCCCCAATTCCATTTTCATAAAGTTCTAAAGTTCTCGCACCGGAATTAATAGATGCGACGGCTCCGAAAGTAGAGAATAGAAAACCACGAGTCCGTTGTGATACTTCTTGGAATGCACCTTCGGATTCTTTCCACTTGATTCCGAACTTAACTCCGCAATGAATTATTTCACCTTTTCGTTGCAGTCCTCTTAGTCGTTGTATTTGTTCTCTTTGTTGAGAAATCTGCCTGGGATGAGTAGCACCGGAAACAAAAATAAATGGACTCTCGATATCGGTGGCAAGCATCATCGCGGCGCCAGCAAACGAATCGAGGCCGCCACTATACAATGCTACGCGAGGAGTTGAATTAGGCAGAAAGGCCAATTCACGTTGTGATTCAAAAAATCGGTCCCTAACCAACAAAGGTGAAAATTCAAATTGCCAATTATCGTCGGTTAGATAGGACAAAAGCTCGTTAAGGTCGGTCTGTATATCGTCTTGACTCCAAAAGTCCGGGGAGCGAACTCGTAACTTTAGCATGAAATCCCGTACCCAATTTTCGTTGTGGTGCTTTCTAGGATCTCTTGGTGACACGCGGTCAGCTAAATAAACCGCTATTGCAATGTCAACCCAGTCCAACAAAACCGGATTAGTATCCGATCCAAATAAATTCGTAATCGGAGCATCATTGACGGAAAATGAAATCTCTGGAATTGGAATCCCATAATCATTATTTGCCGCGTTCAACTCCCGAGTGAAAAATTCAGGCCTCGAAAAATCATATATGTATGAAACATTTGGAAAATCTAATACTTTCATATATCGCTCCTTACAATTAGGGCAAAACTGGGATGCTTTGGTTCAAAAAGTCTGTTGCTGATTTCTTCTGTGCTCGTCTTACAATAGGCGCTCGGAATTTCTTCGTCTTTCCGTTTTTAAAATCACACATCATTTTCCGCCCGATGGGCATCATTTTCCCGCGAAGTTCTTTCTCCAATTGCATTTGTTCATCTAAATTTCTTTTTTGAGTAAGCATGAGATCGTCACGAATCCGGCTAAGACGTTCGTCAAGGACTCTACCTATCAATGTTTCCCCTAGCTTGTCCGAGATTTGGTCGTCAGATAATGATTCGCACTCATTCCGACTTGAGACAAAAACTGATCTAACAGAATCTTTGAGAATGTTTAGAATTTCGAAATTACAATCTCTCCTAAATAATCGGAGCTCTTGTTCCAGTACAAGATAGGTGTCGCTTCTGAAAAAGCCAGGCTGATATCGTGAACGCTTTTCTTCGTTCATTGCGCTTAATAAAAAAGTCAGACAGGAAGGCACGGCGTCGAGGGATATCCGTCCTAAATCATCGGCATACGCCTTCGATATGCTTTTCTCTAAAGTAGCCCACTCGGTCGAACCATTTGACAGAAGTCTCGAAACTGTAACCCATCTTCCCGTACCTCGTAATTTTCTCTGAAATATATCTCCGTCTGGCATAAAACACCTCGTAGACAGAAATATACTGTTTGAATCTGACAATGTCAAGGGTTTATTTTAATTGTGGCTATAAATGTCAGGCCGGCCGCTGCCAGATAGTTAACGGGCGCCGCGGGTGACGGCGGAGATCGTGTCGAGTGAGAGCGACATGATGCCGTCGGCATCGACCTCGACTTCGTTAAACAGGGCGGTGCGCATTGTTTTGATCAGAAAGTGCGTGCAAAATGCGCTCGCGGAGATAATTTTTCCGCGCGTGCCTTTTTTGGGCTTTACCGGGAAGGCCTCGGGCAGATCAGGGTCGGCGGGTATCAGCCCGATAGTTCTGCGCCCCTTGTCAAACATCATCTCGACCGCCGCCGGGCGCCCAAGCAAGTCCCACGCCTTATCGTTCATGTAAATAACCCCTCTCGGGTCCATCGTCACACGTACGCCGTCACGCCTAAAGCGTCCGTGCGGCCGGCCCGGAAATTTTGTCCAGTGTTGTATCATTGCACTCTATCATCCTCGATCTCCACATGGGACAGTGTTGCATTAACGCAACACTCCGTCAAGTGCAACAGGCAAACGATGAGAAACGTGCCGCGACGAGATTGCAGCCTAAATCCGTGAAGACAACGCCGAGAATGAAGCCAGTTCTGTATCAAACCGGCGCGAAAACAGCATTTTGGTTCAGACCGATGCGGTCATTTCGAGGTTGTTTAAGGAAACATCCGGAGAGTTTTCGATGATTCGTTTTGAGACTGTTTTGGGTGTGACTTGGAATGA
>DLHV01000222.1 GCA_002483395.1 Chloracidobacterium sp. UBA7659
TCTTCAAGTGCCGCGTCGCGGCCCACTTCCGGATTCGAGCCTGCTCCCAATCCGCGCGTCGACTTGCCGCCAAGCTGTATCTTCATCGGCGCCTTAGAGACGTTCAAGGCCTGAAGGTCGGTGTTCGCGACGATGAACTCTACTCCCTGAATTCCCGCATCGATCATCCGATTAACGGCATTTCCACCGCCGCCACCAACGCCGATCACCTTAATTCTTGCCCCCGTGATCGGCGGTTCATCGATAAATATTTTTAAGCTGCTACTTTGCATGTGAAGACCTTCCGTACTCATTATTTCTGATTCCGCAGTGTGAAATAAACTAAATTGGTATCTATGCGATGCTCTGCAAGCGATATAGTGTTCAACTATATATTGTGCTGACGGGAGCAAAGCATACAACGATTTGTGGTAAAAATCCAGCCGACAAGTTACATTTATCTAAATTTGTCGCGAAAATTTTCAAACCACTCGGCAACCTTTCGCGTTGGCGATTTGCCGCTGCTATTGTTCTCGCGGATCTGTGATCGCATCGACGATAACGCCAATCCGCACCCAACGGCCCATTCCGGGCCACGTACCTCTTCGGCCAGTCCGCCGAAGTATTCCTGTTCAAGATATCCGAGCCGCGTCGGTGCGTCGANNTAGGCGTCGTCGCTGCGGATCTTGCGCTCGGCGGTGTAGCGGTTGATCATCGAGTCCATGTTCCCCGCGCTGATGCCGAAGAACAGCCGCGGGCGACCGAACCGCCGCCGGTCAAAATCACCCCGCTCGAGATCTGCGCCTGCGTGCCGACCACTTCGTGAGCAATGTGCTGCAAAAGCTCGACCGCACGCGGCTGCATAATGTCGCAGAGGATCTCTTTGGTCAGGCCTCGGGTTTCCGTCCGCCCGACCGGCATGATCTCAATAACCTCGACTTTTTCCTCATCGTCCATCAAAAACGATCCGACACAACCGTAACGGTGCTTTATCTTGTTCGCCTCCTGGATCGAAACGCGCAGACCAACGGCGATGTCCTTTGTAAAATGTAGCCCGCCAAATGGAAAGACGGCCGTATGCTGCACCGCGCCACGGCCGAATATCATCAGGCTCGTGATCTCGGCACCGATGTTTACAAGCGCGCAACCATATTCCTTGTCGTCATCAGTCAAAGTACTCTCCGCGGCCGCAAGCGGTTCGAGCATCATTCGCTCGACCTGAAGACCGGCCCGCTTTACGGCCTTGTTCAAATTCTGTCTGCCTGCGCTCGGCCCGATGACGATATGGACAAGAGATTCGAGCCGAGCTCCCGTCATTCCGACAGGTTCCGTGATACCGTCCTGGCCGTCGATAATAAATTCCTGCGGCAAGCGGTTTACGATCTCCCAGCCGGCCGGAAGCTGCATTGCGCTCGCCGATTCGATTGCCCGTTCGACGTCTTCTTCCATGATCTCACGACCTGCTCCCGCAACCGCAACGACGCCGTTCTTGTTCTCACCCCGGAAATGTTCGCCTGAAAGATTGACGACCGCCGACAGTATCTCCAGCCCGCTGACACGTTCCGCTTCGCCGACGGCTTTGCGAACCGATTCGGAAACCGCTTCTGCCGCGGTAACAATACCCCGGCGAAGCCCGCGCGAATCGGCCTCGCCGATGCCGATGACATTCATCTTGCCGTTGTCGGCGGGTTCGCCGACGACACACCGGACCTTGCTGGTACCGATATCGAGTCCTATCGCCTGGATTTCCGAATTCATAATTTATTCACGCCCTACTGCGGCGCTGCTATTTGCTGGGCTTCCTGTGTTTGCCGCGATGATAGGATCATGTTCTGCCCGACGAGATTAACCGCGCCGAAGGTCATTCCCTTCCCGACGATCGCGCTAATGCCCTTTCTGAGGTGCTCGCCGAACGAGTCTTTTCCGACATCGATCGAGACCGGCATTCCCGAATCCTGGGTAATGGCCTTTGGCTCGCGAAGATCGGCCAGATCGACGCTCGTCACCCGTGTAACGAGATCGAAATCTTGCCACTCGGCCATCATCTTCTCGTATGTTTTCAGCCGCTCCAGGTTGTCCTTGATTGCCCTTTCGGTCTTCGATTCGTCCCACCCGATCAGTGTGACAGGGAGTTTTGCTTCCTTCGACTTTACGGGCGCAAGTAAGTTTCCTTCGCTGTCTACGAGAAAGTCCCCGTTACTAAGCCGGACGATCGCACTTGGTACTCGTTCGGTAATATTCACCCGGATGCCGTTCGGCAAAACTCGCGACACGGCCGCGTTTTTTACAAACGCCATCTTCTCGACCTTGGCCTTGATCTCTAACAGATCCGCGTTCCACACACCCGATTTCTCGGTCGAGATCGCCACGATCCTCGCAATATCGTCTCTTGACGATCGCTCAACGCCGCGAACGTCGATCGATTTAACCCCGAAAAAGGTCGATGCCGTTACGCTTTGGTAACCGAGCGTTCCCAATACGCCGAGGCATATTAAGAGGCATAAACTCAAGAACGACGGCACAAAGAAACTGCCGAGCCGGCTCGGCCGTTGAGACACGGTGCGTTTCGCGACCGATGCACGCCGGCGTTTTACATTTCGGGCTGTCTTGCTACTAACTGATTTTCGTTTTATCTGCGTTTTCATTGTGGGTCTTTCATGGGTATCTCAGTATCCCAGAGCGCTTGCCTCCGTGTTTTCATTTTTTAGTTTTTCGAGAATTTCGTCTGACAATCGGGTCACGCTTCCCGCACCGAGAGTTATCACGAGATCGCCTTCCTGCAGGCAGGGAACGACTGCTGCCGTAGCTGTCTCGATATCGCCGATGTAACTTGCATTCTTGTGCCCATATTTTCTGATATTTTCCGTCAGCACTTCGGCATTTATTCCCTCGATCGGTTGTTCGCTCGCGGGGTAAATATCCAGAACGAACACGACATCGGCGTTGTTGAATGCCAACGCAAATTCATCCATCAATTCCTGAGTTCTCGTATAGCGGTGCGGCTGGAAAACAACCACTGTCCGTCGCCCGCCCGAGCTGTTTTTCGCCGCTGAAAGCGTCGCCAGTATCTCGGTCGGATGATGCCCATAATCGTCGACGACCATAATGCCGCGTGCTTCACCCTTGAATTGAAAGCGGCGATTAGCATTCTTGAATGTAGTAAAAGCCGCCGCGATTTTGGCAAACGGAATCTCCATCTCCAATGCTACGGCCGTTGCCGCCAAGGCATTGTAAACATTATGTTTGCCCGGAACCGGAAGCATTATTTCGCCAAGCACATCGTCGCCTTTCCATACGGTGAAGGTCGAACCGAATGCATCGTTGTAGCGAATATCATGTGCTGAAATATCCGCCTGCGCAGTCATGCCATACGTTACGCGCCGGCGTTTAATATTCGGAATAATTAGCTGGACATTCGGATCGTCGAGGCAAATTATCGCTGCACCGAAAAACGGCACTTTATTGACGAAATCGGTAAAGCACTGAACCACATCGTCCATGCCCTTGTACGATTCCATGTGCTCTTTGTCGATATTTGTAACGACAGCTATGGTCGGGTAAAGCATTAGAAACGATCGGTCACTTTCATCCGCTTCCGTAACGAACCACTCCGAACTGCCAAGCTTTGCGTTCGAGCCGAGCGTATCCACCACACCGCCGACAACCGTCGTCGGGTCGAATCCCGCGTGACCGAGGATCGTCGCGACCATCGAAGTCGTCGAGGTCTTTCCGTGCGTGCCTGAAACGGCGACCGCATACGGTTTCAAAACCATCAATTCAGCAAGCATTTCGGCACGCGGGATTACCGGTATGCCGCGCTCTTTTGCGATCACGACCTCTGGATTGTCTTCCTTAACGGCAGACGAATAGACAACAACTTGCGCGGCACCCACGTTGTCGGCATTGTGTCCTTCGGCAATTCCAACATTAAACAACTGCTCGAGCCGATCGGTGTTCTTCGATTTCTTTACATCAGAACCTGTGACGACAAACCCAAGATTGCACAGCACCTCCGCGATGCCGCTCATCCCGATGCCGCCGATCCCGATAAAATGAATTCTTTTTACGTGTCGAAACATATAACTTATTTAACGCAAAGTCGCCGAGACGCGAAGACGCAAGGTAACTTTCTTTTATCTCTCTTCTTCATTTTCCATTCGTTCTCGTCAGTCTCCCCGAAACAACTTTGCGGCTTTGCGACTTGGCGACTTTGCGTTAAACTTTCTCTGCCAGTTCTTCGATCAAATCAACTGTTGCCTTCGCTGCATCCCTCCTACCCAACTTTCTTGCCGCTTCTTCCATCCTGTTGATCGTCTCAGGTGAATCCACTAGCTCAATGATCTCCTTCGCCAACCTCTCGCCGCTAAGATCGGCTTGTATCAACATCTTTGTGGCCCCCGCATTTATAAACGCTTCGGCGTTCTTTCGCTGGTGATCGTCAGCCGCCGACGGAAGCGGGACCATTATCGAAGCCTTTCCCGCCGCCGCAAGCTCAGCACATGTCGTTGCCCCAGCCCGGCATATGACGAGATCGGCTTTCCCGAATTCAACGTACATATCCGAGATGAAAGGCCGAACATCAGAATCCTTGAATTCGGAACTGTCATAAAGCTCGCGGATCTTTACAAAGTCCGCCTCACCCGTCTGATGAGTTATTCTCAAGCTATTCTTGGCTCTCTCTAAATGAAACAACGCATCCGTCATCGCATTATTGATCGCCCTCGCTCCCTGAGACCCGCCAAATATAAGCACGCTTGTCTCAGTCCCGCGTTGCTTTGCCTCAATGTCAAAAAACTCGCTTCGCACGGGATTTCCCGTCACCACACCCTTCAAACCGAAGAACGGCAATGCCTCGTCGAACGTCAGAGCCGCTTTATCAATAAACCTAGCCAGCCGCCGGTTTGTAAAACCAGGCAAAGCGTTCGAATCCATTACAAGCGTGGGAATACGCATAAAACTCGCCATCAAAACTACCGGCCCCGAGACATATCCCCCCGCACCAACGACCACGTCGGGGCTGAACTCTTTGAGCAGCTTTCGCGCTTCAAGAAAGCTCTTCGGCAAGATCGCAAGGCCCTTCAGTTGCCCTATGATGCCTACATTTTTCAAACCGACGCTGTTTATCAGCGACAACTGAAAACCGTTTTCCGGCACGATCTTCGTCTCGAGCCCTCGCGTCGTGCCGACAAATAGAACCTCCGACGCACTATCCCGACGCATGATCTCTTTTGCGACGGCCACCCCCGGAAAAATGTGTCCGCCCGTTCCGCCGGCGGCGATCAGGACTTTCATCTGCATTTGCCCAAATAAAGACGCGGGGACAAGGAGACGCAGAGACGCGGTGATCGATTTTCACGTCCTTTTCCTACGATTCTGCAGTCGCGGCTGCTCATCAAGATCCTCCTCCGCGTCGCCGTGTCTCCCCTTCGCCCTGTCGCTTTCCGGTTTCCCCCGCATGCTGCGAAATATTCAACAATATTCCAACCGCGCAAAGCGTCATCAACACTGACGTCCCGCCGTACGAAATAAACGGCAGCGGAATTCCCTTCGCCGGCAGTATCGAGATAACTACGCTGATATTAAAGAGCGCCTGAACAATAATTCCCGTAATAAGTCCGATTCCCAGGAGCATTCCAAATCTGTCGGGTGCCATTAGTGCCGCCCGCGTCCCACGCCAAAGCAGCAGCCCAAACGCGATAAGCACAGCCATCGTGCCGATCAGCCCCAACTCTTCACCAACAACCGAAAAAATAAAATCCGAATACGGATACGGCAGATAGAAAAGCTTGGCCTGTCCCTTCGCAAAGCCTTCGCCGACGATCCCACCCGATCCGATCGCGTAAAGTGACTGCACCACCTGATAACCCGCATCGTCGGAATGCTTGAACGGATCGAGGAAGGCCATCATCCGCTCAACCCGCCACGGAGCAAATATCACCGCCCCGATCCCTATCATCACCATTCCCGCCGCAACCGTCGCAATGTGCAAAAGGCGGGCACCGGCCGCAAAATAGACTGCCGAAAATATTGCACAAAGCACTATCACGGTGCCGAGATCAGGTTCGATGAAAATCAGCCCCGTTAACAAGATCAACGCCGACACGCATGGAATTACGGTCGATTTCAGCTCGCCCATAGTTTTTTCGTGCTTCGTCAGAAAAAAAGCCAGGAATATCGGCAACGCGATTTTCGCAACCTCCGAAGGCTGCAGCGACAACCCGCCGATCCGTATCCAACGCCTCGCACCGTTTATCGGCGGAAACGCGAATACGGTGATGAGCAAAATAACCGTGACAGCCAAAATACCGTACACAACCCACTCGCTCTGGTATCTGCGATAATCGATCTTGCTGATAATGTACATCACGCCGAGGCCAATAAGCGTGAACACCAATTGCTTCAAGAAATACGTGTACTGGCTTTGCGATTCCTTCATCGCGATCATTGCCGATGCGCTGTAAACCACCGCCGCACCGAACCCCGCAAGCCCGGTCGCGATCGCGAATAAGAACCAATCTATGCGAAGTTTACTGACCATCATTTGATCTCTGCTGTCGGGAGTCCCATAAAGCTCCCCTCCTTACGAAGGANNGCTGACGGGGTGGTTCTCTCTCGCCTTACTAACGCCCTCACAGCCGCCTTAAAAACCTTCCCCCGCTCTTCATAACTTGTGAACATATCAAAGCTCGCACACGCCGGAGCCAGCAAAACCGCATCGCCGCTTTCCGCACCTTCAAAGCCTTTGCAAACCGCATCTTCCATCGACGTCGCACGAACGATCTCGGCATGCCCGCCCAACTGCGATTCGATGTTGTCGCCATCTTCGCCGATCACAACCAGCCGCCGAACAGAGGCTTCGATTAGGGCGATCAGCGGTGCGTACGGAGCATTCTTGCCGCGGCCGCCGAGTATCAGTACTGTTTTCCCCTCGCCTTCGGCCAGTGCTTCCAGCGCCTTGACCGTCGCGTCAACCGAAGTCGCCTTCGAATCGTTATAGAATTTCACGCCGTCGATCTCCCTGACAAATTCGATCCGGTGCTCGACGCCGCGAAAATTGCGGATCGTTTCGCGCATCGATTCGGGCGAAACACCGCAGGCAAGTCCGGCTGCCAGGCTGGCGAGTACATTCTCGACGTTATGCAGGCCCCGCAAAAAAATGTCATCGCGTGTCGTCAGCACTTTTTCATTGCCGCCGCTCCGGCAAACCAGATCGCGGCCCCGCAAAAACATCCCTTCGTCCAATTCCCGCTTCGAGCTGAACGTCGTCACGTTCGCTTTTAATCCCGAAACCCAGCTTGCTGTGATCTCATCGTCCGCATTGAGAACGGCGAGGTCGTCAGCGGTTTGATTAAGGAAAATTCGATGCTTCGCTGCGGCATAATCCGTAAACGAATCGTACCGGTCGAGATGATTCGGCGTAACGTTCAGGCAAATGGCGATATTCGCGTGAAAATCCGTTATCGTCTCAAGCTGAAAACTCGACAGCTCGACAACCGTCCACGAATCGTCCGTCGAACTCTCCGCCAGGCTCAGCAGCGGCGTGCCGATATTTCCGCCGACCTGACTCTCGACGCCACCGTTCTTCAGAAGCTCGCCGATCAGCGTCGTCGTCGTCGTCTTGCCGTTCGAGCCCGTTATCCCGACAATGCGGCCCTTCATAAACCTGTAAGCAAGCTCGACCTCGCCGATTACTTCACCGTCCTTCCGATCGACATACCGGGCCGGGATCGTATTCGTCGGAACACCGGGCGAAATGACGACAAGATCGATCTGATCAAGCAGCCACGAGGGAATTTGCCCCGCGATCAGCCCGACATTGTGCGATTCCTTCAAAGATCTCGCTGCCTCAGACCAGCTTTCAACCTCTTTTTTGTCATGAAGGGCAACGATGGCTCCCCGCTCCGCCAAAAATTTGGCCGACGCGATGCCGGATTTACCGGCCCCGAGCACTAACGCTTTTTTCCCTTCAATTTGCATAATATTCCAACTACCGGGCGGAAACGCGACTGTTAAGGAGCGTGCATGCTTGCGCTGACGTTCCGGAATGTCCGTATGCACGCTCGTTCACACTCATGGTCACCTGAGCTTCAGCGTCGATAAACTCAACAAAGCAAATAAGATAGCCACGATCAAAAACCGAAAAACTATCTTCGGCTCCTTCCAGCCCGCAAGCTGAAAATGATGATGAAGCGGAGCCTGCAGGAAAATTCGCTTCCCGACGCCGCTGGTACGCTTCGTAAATTTAAAGAACGAAACCTGCGCCATTACGGACGCCGCCTCGATGATAAATATCCCGCCGATGAACGGCAGCAGGAATTCCTGCTTTGTCAAAATTGCAACCGTACCCAGTGCACCACCGATCGCCAGCGATCCGACATCGCCCATGAAAACCTCGGCTGGCGGTGCGTTGTACCAAAGAAATCCTAGGCTCGCCCCGACCATCGCCCCGCAAAAGACCGTCAGTTCCGCCGACGACGGGTTGTGTGTCATGTCCAGGTAATCAGCCCAACGTTTGTCGCTCGCCACATAGGTCAACGCGGTAAGAGCAGACATCGCAACAAATGTGATGCTGGTCGCCAAACCATCCATTCCGTCGGTTAAATTTACCGCGTTGGACGCTCCGAGCAAAACAAAAATGATAAAGATCAGGTAAACGCCCGGCCACAAATATGAAATGCCCTCGGGTTCCGCCGTAGCTTTGATAAAAGGGATGCTGAGATTCCACGTATAATTCGTAAGAAAATACAGCACCGCCCAAATGGCGGCCGCCGTGATGAGTTGTCCGGCGAGTTTTTGTCGTCCTGTCAGGCCGAGGCTCCGTTTTTTGACGATCTTAATATAATCGTCCGCAAAACCGACCGCGCCAAAAAGCAGCGTCGCACCAAGTGCAAGCCACAGGAAAATGCTGTCAAGCCGAGCCCAAAGGATCGTCGAAAGAAAGACCGCACCGATTATCAAAACACCGCCCATCGTCGGAGTGCCCTTCTTTGCCTGGTGCTCGGCTGAAAGCTCTTCGCGAATCTCCTGGCCGACCTTCAGAGCCGACAACTTTCTAATCACCTTGCCGCCAAATAGCAGCGAAATGAGCAGTGCCGTTGCCGTCGCCATCGCCGTACGAAACGTAACGTACTGGATAACATTCAGTCCCTTGAAAAAATACGATTCGCTTGTTGCGCCACCGTATTCGCGAAAGACCAATTGGTAAAGGAAGTAATAGAGCATCTGCGAAATTCGGACTGCCGATTCGGGTGGAAACGTCGAGTGTGAACAAGCGTGCTAACTGTCCAGTTCGTCGACATCCGCCAGCATGCACGCTCCCTAACGGTCTCGTTTCTGCCCCAAATTACCGGGTCGCCGAGTCTTTACCCTCCAATTCAAATTTTTCCAAGAGCTTTTCTACAACCTTTTCCGTCCGCACACCCCGCGAACCCTTGACCAAAACCAGATCGCCTTCTTGAATTGCGTCGAGCAGCATGTCGCCCGCGGCGTCCGAATCCGCTGCAAATTCCGCTAAACTCAATCCGGCCGCTTTCGCACCGGCAACCATCTCGTTTGCTAATCCGCGAACACCAATAAGCATATCCACACCGCTTGCGGCTATATCTTTGCCGGCCCGCCGGTGTATCTCGACTTCGGCGCTGCCCAGTTCGAGCATCTCGCCGGCAACGACGATCCGTCTATTCGCAGCCGCACCGCCTTCGACCAGCGTTCTGACCATTGAAAGCAAAGCCGCCGGATTCGAATTGTACGAATCGTTAATAACGGTAAATCCATCAGCAAATCGCAGCACTTCGCCACGTTGCGGCGGCGGTTCAGCCGAAGAAAGACTTTTCGCGATCTCATAAGCCGTTATTCCGCATTCGTAACCAACCGTCGCGGCAGCCAACGCATTGAGAATATTGTGTTTTCCGTTCAATTTGAAAAATACGCGTGCTTCACCGTTAGGCGTTTCAAGCAAAAACGACGTTTCCCCGAAACGTAAAAACTCAATGTCCCTGGCCATAACATCTGCCTTATTGTCTATCCCAAAGGTCATGGTTGGGCCGGGAGCAAGATCTCGCATTGCCAGCACACGCGGATCGTCGGCATTTAGGACCGCGGTGCCGCCGACCTTCATGCCTTCAACAAGTTCTGCCTTTGCAGCAGCAACATTTTCGATCGAACCAAGATGCTCAACATGAACCGGCAAAACGTTCAACTCGACCGCAACGTCTGGTGGCGTAATCCGGCACAGACGTTGGATCTCGTTCATCGGCGTTGACATTCCCATTTCCAAAACGGCAACGTCATACGAATCGTCCTTTGCCAAATTCAAAACAGTCAGTGGATGGCCGAGCCCGTTGTTGTAATTTTTTATGTTCTTAAGAACCTTTTTTCCCGACGACTGCAATACGTGTGCAATCAGTTCTTTTGCAGTTGTTTTCCCCGCACTTCCCGTGATAGCAATAACCCGTTTGTTCCATTGCGAATAGACGCCGTGAGCCAGAAGCTGCAAAGCCTTGATCGTGTCATCGACAAAAATAAGCTGATCTGCAAAGGGTTCGAGTTCCGCTTTGTACTCGGTAAATCTGTCTTCTCGCACAACGCAAGCGACGGCCCCTTTTTCAAAGGCGGATGCAACATATTTCGTTGCGTCCTCAAAATCACCGTTAAACCCGTTGTTTGCATAATCCGGCTGCGATAGCGCAAAAAAGACATCGCCCGCCCGCACCTCGCGAGAGTCGATCGCGAAGGATTCGATCTCACGGTCGTGCAGGGCGGGATTTAGTTGCGATGCCGCAGCGTTCATATACTTGATTACGGTTTCCAGTTTCAAGTCTTTCCCTTTTTCTTCTCGGTGGACGATTTATTTTTTACCGGAGTTTTTGGTTTCGCTTCTGTTTCGCGTTGTTCCGGCCGTTCCGGTTTCGATCTCACTTCCTTTTCGGGAAGCTTGGCCTTTTCAACTTTCTTCGCCGTCACCGGTATTGTCTCGGCGCTCTCCGGCTTTGATTCCTTTTTGACCGGGGCCCTCGGAACACTGGCCTCAGGTTTATCAGATACTTTTGTCGACGCTTCCGTTGGTTGCTCGTCGAGGTTCGAAGCCGATGGCCCGCCGGCCGGAACTTCCGGAATGTCCTGAATTGGGGGCTCTTCCGCGACATAACCTTCCGGTCTCACGTTCAATTCGGGCAATATCTGCTGTGCGATATCACGGAAAACCGGTCCCGCCACCTGCCCGCCATCACGGCCGCCAACCTTCGGCTCGTCCATGACCACTGCGATCGTAACCGCCGGATTCTCGGCTGGTGCAAAGCCAATGAACGACGACACATATTTTGCAGAATTTACCTTCTTCAGCTTTTCATCAAACTTCCACGCCGTACCAGTCTTTCCGGCCGAAGTGTAACCGTTCAACTGTGCCCGTCTTGCCGTACCTGAAACGACGACCTCACGGAGCATTTTCCGCATATCGCGCGCAGTTTCAGCCTTCACGACCTGAGTTTTTTCAGGTTGGGCGACCGACACTGTTTGTTCGTCTGATTGCCGAATTTCCTTGATAATATGAGGCTGAATTCGAACGCCGTTGTTTGCTATCGTCGCAAAAGCGGTTGCCATTTGCAACGCTGAAACGCCGATTTCATAACCGATAGACATAGACGCGAGCGAGTCGCCATTCCAACGTTCCGGAGCCCTTACAATACCGGCTGTTTCGGCCGGTAATTCAATGCCCGTAGTATTGCCGAAGCCATAGTTTTTCAGCGTTTCATAGAAGCCCGCTTTGCCGACACGCAGCCCTGTTTTTATCGCGCAGACATTGCTCGATTGCGCAAGCGCTTTTGAGTACGTGACACGCCCGATCGAGTGCGAATCCGTAAATACGTGCTTTGCGACCTCGATCGTCCCGCTGCCGGCGTCGATCTCCGCATCGGGTGAAATTAGCTTTCGCTCAAGGGCCGAACTGTACGTGACCAGCTTGAAAGCCGAACCCGGCGAATAAACACTCTGGATCGCCGCATTCGATAGATTTTCCGCCGTGATCTCGTTTAGCCTATTCGGATCAAAGGTCGGATAATTCGCCATGGCCAGGACTTCGCCGGTTTTATTGTCGATAACGACGGCGATGCCGGATCTGGCACTGGAAGCCTTGACGGCTTTTTCAAGCGCCTGTTCGGTCATGTACTGGATCGGCTTGCTGATCGTCAGGACAATATCCTTCGGCGGTTCTTTCTCCGAAACAGTTTCGTCATATACGCGGCCCAGCCGGTCCCGCTCCTGGAGTTTCTTGATCACGGCACCAAACAAAATATCGTTCTGTGATTGTTCGATCCCGGCTTGTCCAACTCCGTCGGCATTGCTAAATCCTATGATATGAGCCGCCAACGTCTGATTTGGATACCTGCGTTTCTGGTCTTCCCGCCAGTGCAGGCCGTTAAATTTAGGAAGATCCGCCTTACGGACGGCAGGATCTTCGAGAGCTTTATTTATTTTTTGAACGGCCTCTTCGTCAAGTCCTTTAGCCAGTGAAAAAAACTTCTTCTCATCGGCCTTTGCCTCGGCAAGCTGTTTCGCGAGTTCCGTTTCCTTGACGTTCAGAACCTTCGAAATCGTCTTTGCCGCACCTTTTGTGTCGTCAATTGCCGTCGCGTCGGCATAAAGGGTTTTGACGCGAATGCTCATTGCAAGCACGCTTTCGTTACGGTCCATGATCGTCCCGCGCGGCATCTTGCTCCGTTTTATATCCTGACGCTGCCCTTCTGCACGTTCCTTCAGCCACTCGTGTTTAGTGACCTGAAGATGGACGAGCCGGACGCCGATGCCACCCATCCACAAAACGAGGACCGCAACGATAAGCATGAACCGTGTGAACGCGATCTGCCGCAGATTCGTCTTTTTTGTCTTTTTTGCTCTTAAAGCCATTATTTTAACAACCTAGCGTTTTGCGACCGCTGTCAGCTCCGGTTTGATCGGCTTTTGCTTTACTGCCTCAACCTTTCTTGTTTGCTTCGCCGAAGATGTTTTTGTTACCGGCAATCCGCTCGCGAGTTCCTTTACCGGCCTCTGGTATGCAGTCATTGTTAACGATGCAGTTNNCCTTTAACTGCGGGGCTTTAGCTGTCATGGCCGGAGCCGGTATCGGCAAAGCCGCCGGTGCGTTTACTTCTAGAAAACCAAGGTTTCGCGCCGTTCTCGTGATCTCAGCGGGCGAAAGGGAGATCTCGCGTGCAAGAAGGAGCCGTCGGTTCTCGGATTCGAGATCTTCGAGTTGCCATCGCAATTTCGAGTTCTGCATACCGAGCTCCATCGATGCAAAATGCTGGCGGGCAGCCAGGAAGAATCCGGCGGCAAGTACGCAGCCGCAGATGGCGAGGACAACAAAATAGCTCCATGGCAGCGGGGCAATCTCGCGGGAGGAAGTATTCAATGGGTGGGCTTTTCGGGTATTTGGATTTCTCATGACTTTGGTTCCTATTTTGGGGGATTTTGGGTGCTAGTGGACTAATCTTCTTACGGCTCTGAGTTTTGCGCTTCGGGATCTTGGGTTTTCTCTTGTTTCATCCTCACTCGGTACGACCGGCTTTTTTGTAATGATCTCGACAATTTTCTTGGCACCGCACGTGCAAACCGGCATCCGCGGCGGGCAAAAACACTTGCCCGAAAGCTTTTGAAATGTCTGCTTGACGATGCGGTCTTCCAGCGAATGAAAGGTGATCACCGCAAACCTGCCTTCGATTTTCAAACTTTCCACGGCATCGCGAACAAACTGCTCCAAGATCTCGACCTCATGGTTTACCGCAATTCTTAATGCCTGAAAGGTGCGGGTCGCCGGATGGATCTTGTCTTTCGGGCTCCTGCGAACCGATCGTTCGATCAATTCAATAAGTTGCTTCGTCGTCGTTACCGGTTCGCCGTTTTCTCTTTTTTCAACAATTCTACGGGCAATTCTTCGCGAAAATCTTTCTTCGCCGAAACGGTAGATAACATTGGCGATCTCATCCTGCGAAAGAGTGGCGAGCAGGTCGGCCGCTGTCGGCACATCCGAACCCGCGTCCATCCGCATATCGAGCGGTGCGTCAAAACGAAAGCTGAAACCTCTTTCGTCGCTGTCAAACTGAAGTGACGAAACGCCAAGATCCGCAATCAGTCCGTCAACGCGATCAATGCCATTGTCCTCCAGGACTTCTTTCAACTTTGTAAAATTGGCGTGGACAAATGTCACCCGTTCGCCAAATTTCGCCAATCTTTTGCTAGCTAAGGCAATTGCCGCCGCGTCCTGGTCGATCCCGATGACTCTGCTTCCGGGATGAGTGCTAAGGATCGTTTCCGTGTGTCCGCCAAGGCCGAGTGTCGCATCAACGTAGATTCCGTTTGCCTTGATGGCAAGCAGTTCCACCGTTTCATTGAGCAAAATGGATTTGTGGAGATTTTCGGCGCTGTTTTCGATCATTTTCAAAGAGCACTGCGATTTTTCAACACACTTTTAGCATCGGACATTCGTCCGCCGAAATCCTGCTTATTTGCTTGGTTACGGATTCTACGTGGGCTTTTTAGCCGTCGGTCAATGTGTGTCTAAAACTGACCCGCGTTTTCGCGATTTTTATGAATTACTCTGATGCGGGAAGCGCTTAATCACTTAAACACCTAAATTACTTTCGTATCCCTCGCTTCGTCCCGTTTTTGAAGCGATGTTAAGCGTCAGTAAGCATATTACGCCGATTGCAAAATTCTTGTCAAGAACTAAATTCATCATTTTTGTTAATCAGGTGTTTAATGAAACTCGTAATTTTTCTGCTATTTTTTGCATAGTCAGACGTGCGTTTCTTATTCGGTTGGAATTAATATAAAGTTTGGTTTTGCATCTTGATATGGATTCGCTCTTCTTACAGCTAATGATCTTCGGAGTGTTTGCCGGCTTGGCGAATATTTTGGGTGGGTTGATATTATTCCCTTCGAAGTTCCATCGCAATTATAAGAAAAGCCTTAAGTATTTGCTGGCGTTGGGTGCGGGATTTATGCTGGCGGTGACCTTTTTTGAAATCGTGCCAAAAACGATCCTGCTTTGGCAAAGGACCCATCCCGAAACCACTGAANNCGCCGATGCTCCTGTTATTGACGGGTTATTTATTGACACAATTTTTTGAGCATACTATCGCGCCTCACTTCCATTTAGGTGAAGAGGTTCATTCTAATGACGTTATTTCGACCTCGTCGGCGTATACCGGTGTTGGCGGGCTTCTGATCCACACTTTTTTTGACGGTGTTTCGATCGCGGCGGCATCGCAGATCGATGTGAAGGTCGGTTTTCTTGTATTCATCGCCGTATCTCTGCACAAGTTCCCCGAGGGATTTACGATCGGCTCGATGATCGTGGCAGCCGGAAAAGGTCTGCGCGAAGTGCTGATCGCGACATCGGCGATCGGAGCGACAACGCTTCTTGGTGTCGTTCTTTTCTATTTCGTCGGGAATAATCTTGGATTTTCGGTAGCGTATGCTCTGCCGCTTGCCAGCGGAGTCACGCTGTATGTAGCGGCGAGTGATCTGATCCCCGAGGTAAATCATCACGGCGGGCATCGGCCACTGGTGTCGATAGCTGTTTTTGCCGGTGTTGCACTGTTTTTTGCCATTCATTACGCCGTGCACGAACTCGTGCCGCATTAGGCAAAAAGATTTTGGAACAAATCCCGCCCGGTTTCGTTATTAACTAGCGGAGGTAAATAAGAACAATGCGTGAACCTATTGTGGCCGGAATTTTGAGTCTCTTGATTCCGGGTATTGGACAAATTTACAACGGCAGAATACTCATCGGTATTATATGGCTGGTTTTGACTGGTGTTTCGTGGATCGGATCCGCGGGACTATTGGGTTGGGTTGTCCACCTGATCTCCGCATGGTGTGCATACAGCTATGCCAAGGACAATCCGGTCCGGAGTTAAAATTTCTTCGCAATCCTCCTTTAGCCCGATGTTGAGCGACGTCGGGCTTTTTTTTGATTTTCCAAATCAGTACATATCAAGTAATATAGGCACTTAATGCGGAGCTGAACTTCTCAATGGTGTTGGGCCCGGGCCTCTGCGTTGGAATCTGACGCCGCACATTATGGTTAAAGAAGGCTTTCCGTTCGTAATCACCCCGATCGTAATCGCATTGATCTTTGGATATTTCCAGCTATGGATCGTCGCGGCCCTTTTTGTTTTGGTCTCCGCTTTCATGGCCTATTTTTTTCGCGATCCGTATCGAACGATACCGACCGGTGAGGGGATAATTGTTTCGGCGGCGGACGGACGCGTAACGCGCATCGATGAAAATGAGCGCGGCAAAACCGTTAGTGTTTTCCTTTCGCCGCTGGATGTTCACATCAACCGGGCACCGATCGCTGGAAAGATCACGAAAGTCGATTACATCAAAGGCAAAAAGGCCCCGGCGACAAGCGACGAGGCGAGCTTTTCGAACGAGCGCAATTCCCTGACCATAGAAAATGATAAAATGACGGTTGTCTGCACGCAGATCGCAGGGATCGTTGCACGGCGGATCGTCTGCTGGAGCAAACTTGGCGACGATCTTGAACTCGGAGAAAAATTCGGCCTTATCAAATTCAGTTCGCGCACGGATCTTCTAATGCCGAATGCAGTTGAGGTTCTTGTAAAGATCGGCGACCACGTTGTCGGCGGAGAAACGATCATCGCAAAGCTCTCGTAGGCCAATTTATGGAGACTGAAGAGAAAAAAACCATTCACAAAGGCTTCAAAAAAGGACTGTATGTCATCCCGACGGCGTTTACGGCGGCGAATGTCGCGATGGGTTTCATCGCTGTCATATATTCCATCCGCGGCTTTCAGATAATTTCGATAAATCCAGTCGGAGCGTCCGGGTATTTTAATTACGCTGCCATCGCCATCGGCCTCGCAATACTCTTCGACACGCTCGATGGCCGCGTCGCTCGCATGACAAAAACCGCCACCGAGATCGGCGTCCAGTTCGATTCGCTTGCCGATGTCCTGACGTTCGGTATTGCTCCGATTGCTCTGATGTACAGTTGGGGCATCGGAGCGGCTTTCCCGGAGAGCAGTTCTCAGTATGGTTTCGGCGTTTTTCTCCTTTTCATGTACCTGATGTGCGGCGCTTTCCGCCTTGCGCGGTTCAACCTTCAATCGATGAGGCCGCGCGTGCTTGCCGAAGGCACGCCAAAGCTCGACAAAAAGAACTTTGTCGGCCTGCCGATACCGCCCGCTGCCGGTCTGCTCGCTTCGCTTGTCCATTTTGCGCCGATGCCGCTCAGTTCGTACGGCGAAAGTGTCGGGCGGTTCTATTGCCTGTTGATAATGGTTTTGATCGCCGTTCTCGGCGTTTTGATGGTCAGCACGATCCGCTATTCAAGCCTGAAAACCGTAGGCACGGGAAGGAGAAATCTATATCTGGTACTTGTCATAGCAGCCGTAGGAATGCTGATGTGGCTTTATTCAAACTACGTCCTGCTCATTCTCTCTGTCGCATACGTCTCGCACGGCCTTATGTGGTACCTTTTCCGCCTGTTACGGACAAGCCCGGCAAACGTCGACGCCGAAGCGTGAGTCGTTCGATCAATCATGATGGCTCGGGCCGATATCCTGAAACGCACATCCGTCTCCTTAACGAAAAAATTCTACCGGATGCAAGAAAATTGCAATATCGCAGGCCTTGACCCCAGCTTCTGACCCGGCGACGCTCGGAACATCGGAAAATGCAGAGCGGCAATTCGATGCCGCTGCTTTGATCTCGGCTGTGGAAACCGTGTTCGGCCTTTCCGAAGACAATTCTGCGGCCCGGAAAAGCGCGCCAAAGCAGTCCTCGCAAAAGAAGTTATAATTCTGATCGGAAGAGAACAAGGCGCAGGCGTCACCGACCTCTCGCTGATCGTCGGCCTCGATACTTCGAATGTCAGCCGCCGCTCTGACGCCGCACGCCTAAAACTCCAAACTGACCGCAAACTCGCCTACGCCAAAACTCAGGCCGAAAAGATATACCTCGCAAATATCGCAGATTCGCAGACCTGACACCGGTCCATGACATTCAAACGTCGCAATAACGTAGGCGTGACCCCATCCCCCTGACCCCATCCCCCAAATTTTTAGGAATTTCTAGAATCTTATAGGACATTCTATGGGCCAATTAATTTGGTCATGCAAACGTCATAAAGTTCCCGTAAGCGATTGGGTTCTTTTTCGTTGGTTGCGATTTGAAAACAGGCTAGTTTCATTGACCGGATTGGATTGCAATTCAGCTTGGTTATTCCTGTCAAAATCAGTTGATTACGGTTTATATCAAGTTTGCTTGCTTTCGTGTGCATTTTCCACTTGATGCGGTCGTCAGTTCTCATAAGCACGCGCGAAAAATATATTGCCAGATCAAATACAATCGATAACGATTTCTCTGTAAGCTCTTCGTCCTGACTCTTAACCGATTCTTCAAGCCATTTCGGAACACATTCCACCAAAGTTTTCATCTCCTCGTCAGTTTTCTTGCGAATCTGGAGCAAATCCTTTAGCAAGTATCCTAGAGGAAGCAGGGATTCCGGCGAAAAATCTAGCGTGATGTTTTCGCCAGACGGGTCAATAAGTAAAGTCAACTGGCCTAACCGATAGCCAATATTCTGATTTAACCACTCGAAAAACTCCAACGCCCCCGGCTTACTCATTTCCGAGTACGGTGACTCTAAAATCCACGGAATTTCAAGAAGCTCGTACGACATAAATCTATCATTCAATAAAGTTAATCTTTATTCCTGCGTTTTCCAGTGCTTTACGAAGCGGCGCGCTCGGGCCTATCTTGCCCGTGACTGGACTTCTAATAAAATGCCAAGTCACTTCCCCTACTTCATCTCCAGCGTTTAACAGCGCTTTGTCCTTCAAAATCTGTTGCTTTATGAATTTTGTCAGTGCTTTGCCTCCTGTTTTTGCTTCATGAGCAGCAGCATCGACAAAATAATCAACAAATCTTCGTCCCGCTATGGTATTGAAGAACCTCTTACCGCCAAGATTGCTAAGGTACTTCGCAAGTGCCTCTTCTCCAATTTTTCCAATCTGGTTTGCGGAGAGCCTTACGCCCTGTTCAACTCCTTCTTTAAATAACCATCTTCCCAAAGCTGCCTGACCAATCTTGGTCAACGCCTTTCCGACACTACGAGCGAAAAATGCTCCACCAATTAAGTCGTCGTCCGCGGGAAGCGTGCCGCCTGAAGCCAATCGTTGTGTGACCGGTGCTCCATTCGCATCTTCGCCGATGTAAAAAGCGTTAAACCGATCGCCACCGAGAAACATCATACCACCCCCTTCGGGCGGAATGTATGCTTGCCAACCATTGCCTTCGGGAGCAGTATAAGATCCGTCATCGTTCGGATTGATCCACGTGAGTTCCAGCGCGCGATCTTTTTCGTCGAGTCTGTAATACCAGCGATGTCCGTCTGGATCAACAATTGAATAAGGATTATTGAGACAGTAACTGAATAGGTTATATGTCTGAGGATTACTCTTCTCTTGAGCAATAAACGGCATATCCGGCACCATGAAGCGTGCTAGCCGATTCGAATACATCCTAGCCTGAGCGAAATCCAAATCGGTTTCCGTGTCGCGCTCGTACCCGGTGAATTGTTTTCTAACGGTATCATCGACGTAGCCGTTTCCGGCGCGCTGGCTGGTGGAAATCTCTTCGCCAAAGGGATGGTAGTCGTGGCGAGAGATGGCGTTGCCATCGCGGTCGGTGTTGATTCTAGGGGAGCC
>DLHV01000079.1:0-198 GCA_002483395.1 Chloracidobacterium sp. UBA7659
GCCGCGATCACTTCGGATTCGGCCAGCGGGGCGGTAATATTTAGCGCCCGGTCGAGTTGAACTTCGCGGGGAATAGAGCGAAAAAGCTCTTCCGCGGAACCTAGCCCGATGGCTTCGAGCATCTCCTGACGCTCTTCGGGGGAATTTGGAATGTAACGCATAATTTAGAACTGAAAATGGAAAATTGAGAATGGAAAA
>DLHV01000079.1:219-1332 GCA_002483395.1 Chloracidobacterium sp. UBA7659
TCGCCGGAGAGCATGGCGTCGGCTTCGCCCGGGTTGTCCATTTTGACCTTTATGAACCACGCATCTCCGTAGGGATCGTTGTTCACCTTTTCAGGTGTGTCGTTCAGCCCGTCGTTTACTTCGACGACTTCGCCGGCGACAGGCGTAAAGATCTCGGACACGGCTTTGACCGATTCGACCGATCCGAATGATTCGTGCGATCCCAATTTATCGCCGGCACGCGGCAGGTCTATATAAACCACGTCACCGAGCGAATGCTGGGCGTAATCCGTGATTCCGATGCTGGCAACATCGCCGTCCACCAAAACCCATTCATGATCTTTGCTGTAACGTAAATTTTCCGGAATGTTTGACATATTTTTCTATTATATTCTCGTCCAATATTCTATTTTTGACGCCTGTAAAACGGAGTCGATACAACTTCAGCCGCTAAATATTTTCCGCGTACATCAATTCTAATTTCTTGACCGATATTTGCAAACTCGACGGGCAAAAAAGCGAGGCCGATATTTTTTTTCAGAAACGGTGCGGGGCTGCCGGAGGTGACATAGCCGACTTTCTCGTCATTTATATAGATATCGAATCCGTCTCGGGCAATGCCCCGGTCAGTCATTTCAAAGCCGACGAGCTTGCGCGTCAGACCCTTTTCCTTCAGGGCGACAAGAGCGTCGCGGCCGATAAAATCACTTTTTTGCAATTTTGTGATCCAGCCGAGCCCGGCCTCGAGCGGCGTGATGTCGTCGTCGAGTTCGTGGCCGTAAAGTGACATTGCCGATTCAAGCCGCAGCGTGTTTCTCGCCGCCAGGCCGGCTGGCAAAATGCCATCGGTATCACCGTATCTACCGGTTTCGAGCATCTTGTTCCACAACTGGACGGCATATTTCGCGTCCGCGTAAACCTCAAAACCGTCCTCTCCGGTGTAACCCGTCCGCGAGATTATTGCTTCCACGCCGTCAACGTGGCCGGTCGTAAACCAGTAGTATTTGATCTCATCGAGATTTGTTTCGGTAAGCTGCTGCAGGATTCCGACGGCCTTCGGCCCCTGGACCGCGATCTGGCAGTAATCGGAGCTGGCGTTCGTGAGATTGACGGCCGGGGCGGGGACACTCTTGT
>DLHV01000079.1:1342-6117 GCA_002483395.1 Chloracidobacterium sp. UBA7659
ACAGGAGTGTCCCCGCTCCATTTGTTTATCCAGGCCCAATCCTTATCAGTCGTTCCGGCGTTTACGACAAGCAAAAGCTTTTCCTGATCGAAACGGTAAACAAGCAGATCGTCAACCACGCCGCCATTTTCGTTGGTCAATGCGGAATAATGGGCCTGCCCGTCCACGAGCTTTGTCACATCGTTCGTCGTCAGCCGATTGACGAACGCGATCGCGTCCGGCCCTTCGACCCAGATCTCGCCCATGTGCGAAACGTCAAAAAGCCCCGCGGCCGTTCGAGTTCGCATGTGTTCTTCGATTACACCTGCCGTGTACTGCACAGGCATATCCCAGCCACCAAAATCGACCATCTTGCCGCCAAGCTCGCGGTGAACTTCATTTAACGGCGTTTTCTTTAAATCTTCCAGGGACATAGGTTTTGTGCGCCAACCAATCTGTCGGAACAAGATCGACGAGTGTTTTGATTTAATGTAATTGACGAAACGCCCACACTCAAGTTGCGGGCGCAAAAACAAACGGAAATAGTTTGAAAGCAGAAAATCGGTATCGACACTTTCGATGCGACGATCAATTTTTTGCCTTTTTAACCTCAGCCGGAAGCTTGCCGACGGCTTCGATGATTTGATCGCAGAGGTCGATCGAATCAAGGATCGGGCCTTTTTCCAATTCGTTCGAGGCCTTATCGAGTTCAGCCTTCAGCGGAGCGAGATAACGTCCGGCCGCGGAGCCGAGATTGCGGACGGCATTCCCAAACCTCTCCGGATCTTTTTTTGCGCGTTTGTCGCCTTTTTCGCGGATCGGGGCCGCATTCGGATTCGAGGCAAGATTGTCAATGTCATCGACTGCCTTTTGCAGCAATTTTTTGATGTCCGAGAGAAGTTGGATCCGCGTTCCTTTCGGCAATTCGCCCCACACGTCCGATGGTTTTCGGGCATCCTTCCAGCCGTTTACTTCAATGTTGAGCACAGCGAAACGCCGGTCGATCATTCGCGAAAGGACCTCTATCCGAGTATCTATATCCTGGGCGTCGCGGATGATTTCGATCTCTTCTTCAGTAACGAAATCGCGCCGCTGGGCGGATGCCGGTGACGAAAACGCGGCGATGCTGACTCCAAGAGCCAGGAGTACAGCCGCATATCGGAATGAGTTTGAAAAAAAAGGTGTCATGGTTTTGATCGTGGTAGAACAGTGTCACTGAACATGGGCTCGACCGCTTTAGCCCTGGCATCTCGCAGATAACCGATCAGATTGCGAACGTAGAGTTCGTATCTCAACGGAAGATCACGGCGAATCAGCTCAAGCCTGGGCCGGTACTCGCGAATGCCGATCTCGAAGCGTTTATAGTTATTGAGTACTTTGCCTCTTTCTTTTCCACTGCCGTCTAAAAAAGCGAGTGTATTGTCCATGAGGCCGTGAAAACCGCCAAGTTGTTTGAACATATCGTCGTACTGTTCCTGCGAATGCAGGGTTTCCGCTTGCTTTAGGCGGTTGGCCATGAGTTCGAGTGCCAGTTTGGTGTGCTTCTTTACATCGGGAACCGCACCAAGTTGTGCAAGCTCTTCCTTTGACACGAACTTGAGCGGCGGTGGGGCGATGTCCTGGTCGTCAGTTTGGCCGTAAGCGGTGGAGGAACCGAATTGCAGAGAAATCAAAACAAGGGTGAGAAGGACGAAAGCCCGATAACTCAATATCGGCTGCCAAAAGCGTAATCTTGCCAATTGATCGGTTGCTTCCATTATAAGGCTGACCTAACTCATCCTACGTTCCTTTACCCTTTTTTTCCTTTATCTGCTTTTGCAAAGCAGGAAGCCGCAGATTTACCTTTTCAATCTCCAGTTTGTTTTTCTCGGCGTCCGCGATCCGCAAAAACTGCTGATAATTTGCCATCGCATCCATGCATTCCGCAAGGTGATCGTGCGTTATGGCAAGAAAATAAAACGCAACCGGAGATGCCGGCTGTTTTTCGGTGATCCATTGGTATTCCAACTTGGCTTCGGGAAATCGCTTTAGCTGAAAGAGAGCAGTGGCCAGATTTGCCCGGACCTNNTTGCTTGGAGCCGCCGCAGGAGGGCAACGGCCTCGACAAACATCTTGGCCTGTACCAAAGCCGCGCCGTACCCGACCGCCGGACTTATGTTCTGCGGATCCGCCTCTGACGCCCTGCGGCACATATCAAGAGCTTTTAATGGATCCGTAGTGCGGAGAAGGGAACACAACTTGCCCAGAATGAATGGATCCGATGTGTTCTTTTCAAGCTGTTTTTCAATTTCAGCCACACTCTCAGAANNAATCTTATCACGGACAGCAACAACTTCCGGCGACGGATTTTCAATCGAATTCAGCATCGCGACCGCGTCCTCGCCTTTCCCTAACGCAAACAAGAGCCTTCCACGAAGCACCTTGACGTTCGGCGATTTCGGGTTAATCGTCTCGAGCTTCTTTATGATCGCTTCGGCACCGGCCGTATCGCCTTCGTCCAAAACGGCGGATGCTTTTTCGACAAGCGCGGACTGATTATTTGCATCCAATTCCAGAGCCCGGTCAAAACTGACCTTAGCAGCTTTTCTTTCGCCCAAAGCCTTTTCAATGGATCCGCGTGCGGCCCAGATCGATGCAGTCGGTTTGGATTTGCTGGTTAAGGTTTCAAGACGTTGGAGTAACTCCCGCAGCACATCGGGTTTTGCATTTGTCTTCAGGCGCAATTCAGTCAACGCCGCGTAGGCAGGGAAGTTGAGTTCATCGAGCGAAACGGCCTTCAGGAGATATTTCTCGGCTTCAGGGAATTGCCCCTTGCCCAGCAGTAAGGAACCAAGACCGGAGAGAGCGAGCGTCCATTCTCCGCGAAGCTCGACCGCCCGGCGAAATGCCTTTTCCGCGTCGTCGATCCTGCCCAGCGACAGAAAGGCATTCCCACGCTGAACTTCGGCTTCCGGGAACTCGGGAATGATCGCGATCGCCTTATCATAAAGGTCGATTGCGGCGGTGAAGTCGCCTTTTTCGTGCGAATCCTGCCCTTTTTGAAAAAGCTCGATTGCCTCAGATGACCTGTCACCCTCGTCCTGGGCAAAGCCATTATAAGCAAGCGTGAAGGTCGCGAGTGCCGCGAGAAAAATGCCCGTCGCTGCAAGCCGAACCGATCTGAGTCTGGAAACAAAACTACCGTTCATCGTTCAATTTCGTAGGCTTCAATCGTAGCATTGGATGCCAGATAGTACTAATTTTCTGCACAATAACGGCAACAAAGTTTTCGATCCCAGTGGTTTGCGTTCTATCTTGAGCGTAAGTTAAGATTTTCAGATTGTGCGAAGTCCCGAGGTTCACAATATTCCAGGCGGAAAATGATTGCTACACCGCAAAAACAGCCGAACATAACGATATTAATTTCCGCCGCTGAAAAAGAACTCGAGCTGCGTCGTATGATGCGCGAAATGCGGCGGGTGTTGGTTGCTTACTCGGGCGGAGTCGATAGTTCTTATCTGGCGTTGATCGCTACGCAGGAACTTGGCCGGGACGCGGTATGTGTGATGGGCCTGTCGCCAAGCGTATCGGAATTTCAGCGTTCCGAAGCAGAGAAAACGGCGGAGTTCGGCGCGTTCAATTTTCGTACCATCGACACCGCTGAGATTGACGATCCTGACTATCGAGCCAATCCGCAAAATCGTTGCTATTTTTGTAAGTCGGAGCTTTACGATAAACTTGCAGGACTTGCTGCCGGCGAGCACATCGAATTTGTGATCGACGGCACAAATGCGGACGACATGTGTGATTATCGTCCCGGCAGAATCGCGGCAGCAGAGCGGAAAGTGAGGAGCCCGCTGGTCGAGGAGGGTTTGACAAAAGACGATATTCGACAATTGAGCAAGATACACGGCCTTTCGATCTGGGATAAACCAGCAAGTCCGTGTCTGTCCTCGCGCATTGCCTATGGCGTGCCGGTTACGATCAGAAGGCTGGCTCAGGTCGAGAGCGGCGAAGATGTGCTGCGTAATGAAGGGTTTAAGGAATTCCGCGTCCGGGTTCACGGCGACCTTGTCCGAATCGAGATCGCGCGTGATGAACTGGAACGGGTATTGGACCTTGCACTGGTTGATGGTCTGACAAAAGCCTTCAAGATACTCGGCTTTAAGTATGTCACACTCGATCTTGAAGGTTTTCGTTCTGGAGCGATGAATGCTTGAAGGGAAATTACAGAAATGGACAATTGGAGAAACTATAAAATGGCAAATCCGATGGCCGACGAAATGCGGCGTTTTAAAGCAACCGACGAAAAGAACCCGTTTGAAGCAATGAGCGAACGGTTTGATCGGGCCGCGCAACTTCTTGGTTTGGATGAGGACCTTTACACCGTGATGAGGGTTCCGAGCCGCGAAATAAAGGTCTATGTCCCCGTCAGAATGGACACCGGGCATCTACAGGTTTTCGAAGGCTATCGCGTGCAGCACAATTTTGCCCGTGGGCCCGCAAAGGGGGGCATACGGTATGCACCGGACGTAACGCTCGACGAGGTAAAGGCTCTTTCGGCGTGGATGACGTGGAAGTGTGCGGTCGTCAATGTGCCGTTCGGCGGCGGCAAAGGCGGCATAATCTGCAACCCGCAGCAAATGTCGCTAGGCGAGTTAGAGCGTTTGACGCGACGCTACACCGCTGAGTTGATTGACTTCATCGGCCCGGACAAGGACGTTCCGGCGCCGGACATGAACACCAATGAACAGACGATGGCGTGGATCATGGATACATTTTCAATGCACGCCCGCCATACCGTTACCGCGGTCGTG
>DLHV01000031.1:0-200 GCA_002483395.1 Chloracidobacterium sp. UBA7659
TCATCACGCAGAAAAATACTGCAAAGCCGTTTTTCAAGCTCTTGCGACACCTGCCACAGCGTCATCATTTCGCCGGAGCCGGTCGGAAATTCGACCGTAAAATCTTTGCCATAATAATAGTCGAATTTCTGCAAAGCCTCGATCAGCAGATAGTTTACAGGGAACCAAATGGGCCCGCGCCAATTCGAATTACCGCCGAA
>DLHV01000031.1:205-15217 GCA_002483395.1 Chloracidobacterium sp. UBA7659
TA
This sequence comes from Chloracidobacterium sp. UBA7659, assembly GCA_002483395.1. Classification (GTDB taxonomy): domain Bacteria; phylum Acidobacteriota; class Blastocatellia; order Pyrinomonadales; family Pyrinomonadaceae; genus OLB17. Next base: position 208 of record DLHV01000031.1, read on the forward strand.
TTCGGTGTCATCCATCATGAGAAAATACGGACAGTCTTTGTGAAACCGCGACAGCGAGCGTATGCCGTAGTCAGAGAGAAACTCGTCTTCGTCAAGCATCGTTTGCAGCACTCGCCGGAGGCGTTCTTTGTTGACCAATGCCAATAGATGGCGGCCGTCGCGGCCGGGTTGCTGCATGCAGGCAATATCTTCGACGAGGTCTTTTCGATTTTCGATCAACCATTCGGTGCGTCGGCGGAAATTCGGGAGATCGTCGAGCCAGACGGCTNNTTGTTTCGACCGCAAAAAGCGGTATCAGCCCGACCATCGAACGCAGCTTGATCGGAAACTGGTTCCCGCCCAGATGCAGAACGTCGTAATAAAAACCGTCGTGTTCGTCCCAAAGCTCGGTTTCGTCATTGCCGAGATTGTTCATCGCATCGGAGATAAAGACAAAGTGTTCGAAGAATTTGCTCGCAACGTCTTCGTAGGCTTTGTCGGCACGGGCGAGTTCGAGAGCTACCGCCAACATGTTCAGACAGTACATAGCCATCCAGCTTGTCCCGTCGGACTGTTCCAAAAAGCCACCGCCTGGCATCGGTTTGCTGCGATCGAAAACACCTACGTTGTCGAGACCGAGGAATCCACCTTCGAAGACGTTGTTTCCCTCTGCATCCTTTCGATTTACCCACCACGTAAAATTAAGCAAGAGTTTGTGAAAAACCTTTTCAAGAAACGCCCGGTCGCCAACGCCATTTTTCTTTTCCTCGATCTGGTAAACACGTAACGCCGCCCATGCATGGACCGGCGGATTTACATCGGAAAACGCCCATTCGTAGGCCGGGATCTGCCCGTTCGGATGCATATACCATTCGCGAAGCAGCAGAATTAACTGGCGTTTTGCGAAACCCGGATCAACGAGTGCAAGCGGGATGCAGTGGAATGCAAGATCCCACGCCGCGTACCACGGGTACTCCCANNTCCCATTTGTCCGGCATCGAAATAATGTCGTCATTATATAGGTGCTTCCATTCCGTATTTCGGCCCGATCGACGCTGTTTCGGCGGCGGCGGACTGGCCGGGTCGCCCTCGAGCCATCCTTTTACTACGTAGTGATAGTACTGCTTCGACCACAACAGGCCGGCAAGCGACTGACGCATCACGTTCCTTGCATCGTCCGATAGATTTGCCGGGATCACCCCGGCGTAGAACTCATCGGCATCGGCCTTTCGCTGTTCAAAGACGGCTTTGCAGCCATCAATGAGATCGCCCAGCGGCAATTCCGATGTTGTCAGTCGAAGATAAACCTCCTTAGATTCGCGAGGTCCAAGATCGAAACGGTAATGTGCAGCCGCCTTCGTTCCTTTTTTCTCAGGGTTTACCGCTGAATGATTTCCATTGACGACAAACTCGCCGATGCCGTCTTTTGTAAAGGGCGACGAATTTTCCACGCTGAAAAGCCTGCGATTGTTCGTTTCGTTCTCGCAGAAAAGAATCTCTGGAGAGCCTTCGCAATAAAGTGAGTAATTACTATGTAGTTCCTTTTTCAGCTCAATCGAAGCGAAGCTATTTTTTGTGGTTTCTGAGGCTTCGGGCTTTGTCGCGCCTTTTAACCACGACCACGTATTTCGAAACCAGACTGTCGGCAAAATATGCAACGGAGCCGATTCGGGACCGCGGTTTATGGCGGTAATTTTAATGCAAATGTCTTTGGGGCCAGCCTTGGCGTACTCAATAAAAATATCGAAATACTTGTCGCCTTCAAAGACACCTGTGTCAATCAATTCGTATTCACGGTGTGATTTATCGCGCGTTGCGTTCTCGTGGTAAAGATCCGCATACGGAAATGCCGCTTGCGGGTATTTGTAGAGATATTTCATCGAGCAGTGGGAGGGTGTGTTGTCGAGGTAGTAGTAATATTCCTTTACGTCCTCGCCGTGATTCCCTTTAGGACCGGGAAGGCCAAACAGGCGTTCCTTCAGGATCGGGTCGTTTTCGTTCCAAAACGAAACGGCAAAACAAATGCTCTGTTTGCGGTCACATATCCCGGCGATCCCGTCCTCGTTCCAACGATAGGCCCGGAGATGAGCGCTTTCGAATGGAAAGTAATCCCACGCCGCGCCATCAGCAGAGTAATCTTCCCGGACGGTTCCCCAAGCCCGCTCGCTGACGTACGGCCCCCAATGCTTCCAGTCGGCGGTTTTGTCGGCCACCAGTTGAAGCCGTTTTTCCACTGCATTGAGAATGATTTCCGTCATAAGTCGTTAAAAGAATGTCATAAATTCACGGGGATCGTCCAGCATCTTTCGGTCAATGCAAAAAAACTATGGACGTGCACGATTTTTTTTGATAGATTGCTGATGCGCTGTTTACTAAGTATTCAATTTGAGTAGAATTGGAGGACCTCGAGTTTTTGAAACCGGGTCAGGATTAATCGTTTATCCCGTGCACACTGAGGTAATATGAATTCGCTTTCGAACAGGTCAAAGTCGAAGTCCGGTAACGTTCGCGCGTTCGAATCGGGCAAGGATACCAGGTCCACATACCAGAAGAGCATTGCGGGGGACAAGCTCGGTGCGATATTTTCGAGCGTCGGCCGAAAATTGCGTGAAGGCATGTCGCAGGAAGCCGAAAAAATCCTCATTGAAACCATCGAAGGCTACAATCATTCCGCGGACAATTTTGCGAACCTAAAACGGCTGCTGTCATTTACGCTCGAAACCGTCGGGCGGTATAAGGAATCACTTGACGTTCTTAAACCGTTTGAAGATGAAGAAGTGCTCAAGCGTCTGGTCCAGGAAACGCGGATCAGGGTGACGACTCAACTTGCCATCGCATACAACAACCTGGGCGACCAGCCAAAAGCAGTAACGCTTCTAAAGGAAACCCGAAAACAGGCACACGAAAACGATCTCGGCCATTTATCCGGAATAATAGACATTGCCTTGGCGCGTGTTTACCGGAAATTGAATGAATTTCCGATATCGCGTGATTATGCCGAAAAATCTTTGACTTATTTTCGCGAAATCGGCAACTGGCTGGGGATGGCCGAGGCCTATCGCGAGATTGCGCTAAGCCATCAACAAGAAGGTAACAGCGAGAAGGCACTTGAGGGTTTCGATCAGGGCATTCAAATCATCGGCGAACGTTCTGCACCGTTCATGCTGGGAAAATTCTACACCGAAATGTCCGGTGCATACTGGTTCCTGCGAAGGCCGCAGAAGGGCATAGAGTGCCTTGAGAAATCGATCGAATTTTTCGACCGGACCGAACACATTCTAAATTCCGTTATCGCTTACAACAATCTCGGTATCAATCTAATGCTTATCGGCGAATGGCCGAGGGCGGAAGCGATGATCAACAGGGCTCTTGAGCTTGTGCGGCCGACGAATCACGTCCATTTCGCGGGAATCCTGGATTCGCTTGGCGAACTGAAAATACTCCGCGGTGAATTGGACGAGGCCGAGCAGTTCCTCAAGCAAGCTGTTTCGTTCGCACGGGAGCGAAAGCGGGAATGGTACGAAGCGCAGGCCCTGCGCAACTTGGCCAGGTGTTTTCTTGCCCAGGGCAAATTCAAAAAAGCAATCCGGGCCGCACGCGATACGATCGATCTCTCCGCAACCATCGGCGATAAGCACTACGCGAATATGGCCGGCCTCGTTCTCGCCGAAAGCTATCTCAACGAAGGTGGACTGGCCGAATGCGAGAATTGTCTGAAAGTGATCGAAGAAAACGACCCCAACTCTGACTTCTTTGTGCTCGGCAACATTCAGCGCATACGCGGACTGGCAGCCATTGACGGCGGCGATGAACAGCTTGCGGTACATCATTTCAACCGGAGCCTGACGATATTCGAAGCTGCCGAAGATCTTTATCACACGGCTCTAGTCCATTTCCTGATCGGTGGAAACCTCACGGCGTCGCAGGCGTCCAGGGCGATTAAGCATCTCTCAACGGCCTTTGAAATATTTAAGAAGCTAGGCATTCAATCGTTCGCCGCCGCCGCCGCCGAAAAGATTCGCGAACTGAAAGATCCCAAACTTGAAGAAAAGCCGGTCGGGGAAAATCTGCGCCATAATTCGGTGGTTTCTCAGCTATTGATGGTGCGGCTCGCCNNCGCGAGCTGCTGTTTCGGGAGCTTGTCGCCGTGCTTCAGCAGGAAAGCCAGGCGCGCAAGATAATCATCGCAGAGCCGAACGAAAGCAAGAAATTACGGCCTTTCATAACCCACGGCTATTCAACCGAAGAAAGCGTTGAGCTGATAGCAAAATTCGATGGTGCGCAGCAGAAAGGAGACGAAAAATCGTTTATACGAACGAAGAATCTGGCGGTTTTTCCGCTCCGTGCATCAAGTGCGAAGCCGGCATTCTTATTGATACAACCGCAAGCCGGTGCCGTGTTGAACGACAACAGCTCGCTTCAGCCACTGCTTCGCGTTGTTGAACTGGGAATGGATGTCGTCTCGCTCCGCGCACGAGACAAGGCGACGCCGATCGAACAGGAAGCAAGTCCGTACACCTCGAATAGCCTGATGCCTGGTTTTATTCATTCGTCACCCGCGATGACATCGCTCGTCGAGGAAGTTTACAAGATCCGGTCGTCTGACGTGACGGTCCTCGTAACGGGCGAATCGGGAACCGGTAAAGAGCTTGTTTCGCGTGCGATCCATGCGATCTCTAACCGCAAAGATAAGATTTTCGTTCCTTTCAACTGCACGGCCGTACCCAAGGAACTTGCCGAAGGACATCTGTTCGGTTACAGGAAAGGAGCATTCACCGGAGCGGTTACGGATTCTCCGGGTATGATCCGGGCGGCCGATGGCGGCACCCTGTTTCTCGATGAAATTGGCGATCTGCCGATAGACGTTCAGCCAAAACTTTTGCGCTTTCTACAAGAAGGCGAGGTCCAGCCAATCGGCGAAAAGCGGCCGATAAAGGTTGACGTGCGCGTTATTGCGGCGACGAATATGCCGCTCGAGGAAAAGGTCGCAGGCGGCACCTTCCGCGAGGATCTTTATTATCGGCTTAACGTGATCCGCCTGCGTGTGCCGCCGCTGCGCGAACGCCGTTCCGAAATTCCTCCGATTATTAACTACTACATCAATCATTATTCATCGCGCTTCGGCAAGCATGACATCACGTTTACGCCGCAAACGGTCGATCTGCTGATGGTGTGCGATTGGGAAGGCAATGTACGGCAATTGTGCAATGAAGTACAGAGGATTATCGCCCGGGCGGTGGACAATGAAGTAGTCACGCCCGACCATCTCTCGCCCGAATTGAAGCGAAGTGCACGCCCGCTGACAAATTTTGGCGAAAATTCGAATGTCAGACCGATCGCATCCTACGACAGCGCATTTTCCTTCAACACCGGCACGACCGGAGGGACGCTGGAAGACGCAGTTTGCGAACTGGAAATGCAGATGATAAAAGGCTCGCTGGCCCGCCACAACTGGAACATCTCCCGCGTTGCAAACGAACTAGGCCTGACGCGGCGTGGGCTTTATTTGAAGTTGTCCCGTTATCGGATCGAGAAGGCGGCTTAAAAATCCCGGCCCGGGCTGTGCCCAATTAGTCTACAAATCGGAGTAAATACCTTTTCCAAAGGGATATTTACATTTCCCAAGTTCGATACATAACTACAAAAGTCGTGTTATAGTTCTTGCAAAGTGAGGACACCAGCCATGAGATCGATCTTATTTCGTCGTTTTGTTGTCGTTGTATTTACTGCCGCGTGTTTTAAGGCCGCCGTTCACGGCCAGACATTCGAATACAAAGACGGGCGTAAGCTGCAAATAGAGTTTGTTCAGGAACCTCCGTGCCAGGTAAAGATCAGCGTAAAAAGCGTTGACTTGAAGCCCGATCCCGATGAGCAACTCATCATGCTGCAGATCGAAAATGTGTCGTCTACACCCATCCGCGCGTATGCGATGATCTCAGGCGGTAACCTTCATCCAAACCTTCACACAGCGATCTTTGGTGGTACTCCGTTCGCGGCAGGCAAAACGCTGCTTCGTAGAGTTTGGCCGAACTCGCAGGAGCATTATTATTTCTTCTTCGACTATATATTGTTCGCCGACGGCTCGGTCTGCGGCCTTGATAACAGCCACCGCTCGATCCAGATCAAAAGTTACCTTGAATCACGCGCCGCCGCGATCGTCCGGTTAAGAGAGCTCGCCTCCATTTACGTGCTTCCTGACGAATTCATTACCGCGTTGGAGACAGGTGGGGCCGGGGGTTACCTTTCATTTGATAATCCCGGGCCTCCAAATCCCGACACCATCAAATCAATGCCCCGGCGTGCATACGAACACGTCATAGCGCACCTGCGCCAAATCGAAAAGCGCCAAAAAGAGGCCTTCGAACTCGCCGATAAACTGGAAAAAGAAATACCTCGTTAGCGAGTTCCGGCCGCACCTATGTGAACCGAAGGCTCGGTCGCTGCGTGGTCCGTACTGCGAGCGGCAGCGACAATTCATTAGAAATTACAGCGGCAGTCAATATTTTTCACCCACGAGCTGCCTTAGCCCGCTAATAATTCCCGGCAACGCATCGAGCACAAAATCGACTTCTTCCTCGGTATTAAATCGTCCCAGCGAAAATCTGATCGAGCCCATGGCTTGGGAATAAGGAATGTTCATCGCTTGCAGAACCGGTGACGCCGAATGATCGGCGGAGTTGCAGGCCGAGCCGGTAGAAACGCAGACACCGAGATCGTCCAAGCGGGCGAGGATCGCCTCGCCGTTGGTGTTTTCAAAGGACATGTTCGACGTGTTCGGCAGCCGCTTTGCCGGATCGGAGATGCCGTTAATACGAGAATTTGGAATTTTGTCCAATATTTCGCTTTCCAGGCGGTCGCGAAGTGAGCGAATCCGGGCGATCGCCGACATATCTTTTACCAATTTTACCGCCGCTCCAAGTCCTACGATCTGGTGAACAGCCTGCGTTCCGGGTCGTCTGCCGTTTTCTTGCCCACCGCCAATAAACCACGGCTGCAGTGTGACGGTCTTCTTTATATACAGCGCCCCGACACCCTTTGGTGCATGAAATTTATGTCCTGAGATCGAATAAAGATCAATCGCCGTATTCTTAAGATCGACGGGAATTTTACCGGCAGCATTTACGCCGTCTACATGAAACAGGGCTTTTGAATGCTCCTTCACGATCTCGGCGATGCTTTCGACAGGGAAAATGACGCCTGTTTCGTTATTCGCGTGCATGACCGAAACAACTGCGGTGCGTTCGTTCAGAGCGGATCGAAATTGATCGAGGTCTAACTCGCCGTTTTCATCGACATCGAGCCACGTAACACTATATCTTTTCTTCTCAAGCTTTTGGCACAATTTGCGAACGGCTTCGTGCTCGACCCGCGTCGTGACGATCTGATCTCGTGCCGGATCGGCTTCGAGTGCTCCGAGGATCGCCCAGTTATCGCTTTCCGTTCCGCAGGATGTGAACACGATCTCATTTGTGTCCGACGCGCCGATTAGACCGGCAACGGATTCGCGAGCCGCGGTGATCGCCTCGGAATTCTGCCGTCCGAACGAATAAGCGGACGACGGATTGCCGAACGAGGCACCAAGAAACGGCAGCATTGCATCTAAAACTTCCGGCGCGACCTGCGTTGTTGCGTTGTTATCGAAGTAAATCATCGGGATGTTACAAAATGACGGCATCCTCAATTTACCATTTACCATTTACCCATTACAATTAGCCTTACCGTGAGCGCTTTGCTACAAATAACTGAACCAAACGGTCGTATCTGGGAGACAAATCTTGTTCCCGGAACGGTATATTCCATTGGCCGCGCCAAGGAAAATGACATCGTGCTGAACGACCGTCGCGTTTCGCGAAAACACGCCCGCGTCACGAGCGACGGCGACCGCTTTACAATCGTGGACGGCTATTTCGAGAATGGCAATTTGATCCGTAGCGTCAACCACGTCTTCGTAAATGGAGCGCCGATGCTTGAGAAGAAGCTTGAACCGGGCGATGCAATCATCATTGGAGAGAGCAGGCTTGAGTTTAAGGCTGCCGAAGCACCAAGCCCGCCTGATACGCTTCCGGAGTTCATGAACCGTGTTGTTTCGGGCGGAAATTATGGAGCCGAGACGGTTGCTGACACTACCGAAGGTGTAAATTATGACGATAAACCGCTTGGCCACACCCAGGTCCAGCTTTCGGCCAACGAAATAATCGGCCGGCAGACACATCTGTCAATAGAATCTACTGTTGCCACAGCTGAAGAAGTAAAGGACCTCCGGCGAAAAGCGAAGATGCTCGAACTTCTTTACGAAATGAGCAAGTCGATTGGCACGGTTTTTGACTTAAAAGAAATATTTCAAAAAGCGACCGATCTGATCTTTCGCGGGACGCCGGCCGACCGCGTTGTGGCATTGATCGCGGATGAAACGATCGACGGCAAAATATTGGATTTCAGCCTGTTTCCAATCGCTGTAAGAACCCGCGAGGCGAGCACCGATAAAGTGACTGAAAAGCTTACGATAAGCCGCACCATTACCCAAAAGGTTATGCGTGAAAAGGTCGCCTTGCTTTCGCAGGACGCGAAGACCGACGCTCAGTTTTCCGGGGCGGAATCTATAGTTTCGCAAGGTGTGAGGTCGACGATATGCGCACCGCTGATAACCGAATCGAACGTACACGGCGTCCTTTATGCTGACCGTCTCGATCCGTTCGCGTCATTCTCGGCGGACCATCTTGAGATGATCAGCGCGGTGGCGGCCCAGACGGCCGTTACCGTAGAGACGGTCAAGGCACACAAACGCCTTGCGCGCGAAGAGGTCGCACGGGCGAATTACAGCCGCTTCATGCCGGAATACGTCGTAAAGCAGTTGCTTGAAAATCCTAATTCGTTCCGCCTTGGCGGCGTCAACCAGCTTGTTACCGTTCTGTTTGCCGACATTCGCGGGTTCACGGCCTTCTCCGAAAAGGCAAAGCCGGAAAAGGTTGTCGGGCTGCTGAATCGTTACTTTTCGGTGATGACCGACATTATCTTCGAGCATGGCGGAACGCTGGACAAATATATCGGTGACGGGCTGATGGCGATTTTCGGGGCTCCGACGGCGACCGAAGAAGACGCTCTGAATGCAGTCAAAGCGGCGGTGACTATGCAAAAGCGCCTCGCCACGCTTAATTCCGAACTGAGTGCCGAAGGCTACGGGCAGATTTCGATCGGCATCGGACTGCACACGGGCGAGGCGACGATCGGCTATATCGGATCGGACAAGCGGTCTGAATATACAGCCATCGGCGATACGGTCAATCTTGCATCCAGGCTTGAATCGAACGCGGTCGGCGGTCAGATTCTGATGAGCGAGGCAACGGCCGCTGCAAGCGGTAACCTGATACCGGTAAATACGCTTGAGCCCTTGACGGTGAAAAACCGCGTTCAGCCTGTAGATGTGTTGGAAGTAAGGTGGAGTTAAACGCCGACGATACAGCAAGAATAGTTGTTGTCAGGCGCAGTTCAAAAGGAATATAATTACCAGACCACCAATTATGCTGCGAATTTCTTCTCTGAAAAAGCTCGTGACCGATTCGATGGCGATAGACCTCGGAACCGCCAGCACGATCATCGCTGTCAAGGGCCGCGGCGTCGTTTTGGACGAGCCGTCGCTGGTTGCGATCAACGAGATGACCGAGGAGATCGTTGCGTTCGGCGAAGAAGCGGGCGATATGACGGGCCGTGAAGGCCGCGACATCGTCGTGCGTGCTCCGCTGATCGGCGGCGTGGTCGGCGATTTTGAGCGGACGAAAAAGATGCTCGCTCACTTCGTCAAAAAGGCGAAAACCGGCGGTTCGCAGGTTTCGCTGCAGGCCGTGATGAGCATGGTCTCGGACGTGACGCACGTCGAGCAGCGCGCCCTTCTCAATGCTGCCGAGGAATCGCACATCGGCAAAGTTTTCATGATGGAGGAAGGCCTTGCCGCTGCGTTCGGAGCCGGAGTTTTGCCGACCGACAAGCGGGCTTCGGCGATAATCGATATCGGAGCGGCGACAACGAATATCGCCATCGTTGCCAAGGGCACGATCGTTCATTCGAAGTCGGAACGCTACGGCAGCAGCTCGATAAACGAAGCGCTTGCCACGCATCTGCGGCGGCACCGGGGCTTACAGGTCGGTGAAGAGACGACCGAATTTCTCAAGACCACCTTCGCGTCGGCCTATTTGCCCGACGATATTTCGAAATCGATAGTCGTACGCGGCCGTGATGTGCAGACCGGAAGCCCGGCGGCGGTCGATATCACGACCGGCGAGGTCTATCCGATAGTTGAGGCTATCGTTCGTAAGATCGCGGAAACCGTCCGGGATACGCTGACCGAGCTTCGGCCTGAGGTTGCGGCCGATATCTATGACCGCGGTGTGATCCTGACCGGCGGCGGCGCACTTCTCGACGGCATCGACAAATACCTTCGCGGCTTTATAAATCTCCCGGTCATCGTCTCGGACGAACCTCGCTACGCCACCGTCAACGGCCTTGTGAAAATGTTCGACGACCCTAAGCTCCTCGAACGCGTCTCCCGCAACGAACTCAGCGTCCTCCAGAACGCCGAGATCCCCTTCGAAGCATAAGTAAGAGTTAGGCGTTTACGCGTGATCGATTCCAGGCGACAGCGCGTCACAGTTTTTGTCCCATGTCCCAGTAGTCCCACTCGCGCGGCGCATCGTCTGGAATATTGCTAAATGCTGTGCCAATTGTGGTTAACTGATATCGAGCAGAATTGCTGTCCCTGCTTGTCTCAGGCCTGTCCCAGCCATGCCTGGGACATGTAACTGACTGTGTGTATTGGGGTTGCGGTGTTTTTTGAGCCAGATTCCGCCGATTTTAGAAAAAAAATTCTGTCAACCTATTTCAGGACGAGACAATGCCAATATGGTTTCAAAGATCTCGTGCGAAATGCGATTCCCGGCAACATGCCGAGAGCCGTCGCAAACCCATATTAGCGCCATTCACACCTAACCCGTGCGCCTGATTTTGACGATACGAATGAAATTGAAGATAGGAACGATAGGAATGATACAATCCTCTGAGAGTTCAAAGAGTTTGGCAAGGGCGAGGGCGAAAAGCGTTCGGCGGCAAGCTCGATCACGGGCGACGCAGTCCAGTTCGTCCGGGCCGTCCCCGGAACGGGAAATAGTTTCCGCTTCGAACACTAGCCCGATGGCACAGGCACGCCATCCTCGAGTGGCCCGCGACAGACACCAAACCCGCCGGCCAAAAGCTCTACAAAATGGAACCGTGGCCGCCCCGCAAGCAATCAGCAGAAGCCTCGAAGCGACAACGAAATTGTGAATCTTACGATCTCGAATCAATCACGGTTGTCGGAAATATGCGTTTGATGCTACCATCCCGCTGGATTTCCTAAAAGGATTTATAGCTGATTTCGTTATGCCGTACCCCACAACCGAGGAGTTTAAGGCAATACTTAAAGCTCAATCGTTAAGTGAAATTGTAAGGGAGTATATTTTTACCGGCGAGCCGTTTGCGTTTCAAAAAAACCCTGCGTCGATGGTCAAAATTCGACGGCACCTGACTTCCCGACTTCCATTGGCGGCGGATAATATTTTCGTAATAGGAAGCGCAAAGTTAGGGTTTAGTCTTAATCCTGATAGTTACTTTCACGCTTTCTCGGATGAATCTGACATCGATATAGCAATCGTTGACACCGATCTCTTCGATAAAGTTTGGTTAAACTTACTCGATTGGCACTATCCGCGTCGAATCACAGGACTGGATCCTATTAATTCTAAATGGGCAGGCGATAGAAAAAAGGATATTTATTGGGGATGGATTACGCCTCATAAGATTCGTTATGAGGGATTGAACTTTCCAAAAACACTCGAGCCTTTAAGGGATTTGTCTGCTAAATGGTTCGATGCATTTCAGAGCTTTTCTGCGTATACGGAATTTGTGTCGCGCAGAATGGAGAGCCGTCTTTATCGATCCTGGGATCACGCACTGCGATATCATGTAGAGGGATTACGTTCATTAAGAGAGTTCGTCGAAAGGTTGGAGGTAAAATGATGGCGGTAGCATATCGTTCTTCGGAACAATTCGTTCAGTGGTTTAGGGATGAGTATCTAAAAAGCGACCTGGAAATAAAACCGCCGTTTCAACGAAAACCGGTTTGGGGAGCTAAACAAAAATGTAACTTGATTGAGTCAATTCTACTCAAGTTCCCGATTCCGGAGATTTACATTCAGCGAGTTGTCTCGCCCGAAGGACACGCTAAATTTGCCCTTGTTGACGGGCAACAACGTATCAGAACCGTTCTTCAATTCATTGGTTCGGAGACCGATCCTAAGGAAGCAGAGCATAACCGCTTTATCTTGGATAAATTGAAGGACGGCTCACCGTGGAAGAATCTTTCATTCGCTGACTTAGAACCGGAGGCTAGAGTCGATTTCTATAACTATGCCTTCGCTGTTCGGTTCTTGAATACAAACAATGATGATGAGATTAGAGAAGTTTTCAGACGTCTGAATGAATATCAGAGCGAATTAAAACCGCAAGAACTTCGGAATGCGATATATGGAGGCCCCTTCGTCCGATTGGCCGAAAAATTTGCTGATGACGAATATTGGGCTGAAAATCGGATTATATCGGCGGCTCTCATTCGTCGAATGAATGACATCGAGTTTGTTAGTGAACTTCTGATAGGTGTTTTACATGGTCCTCAAGGTGGAAGCGCTAAAGATATAAATGAGTATTATCAACTCTTTGAGGACTACGAAGATGAATTCCCTAGCCAGAAAGAGTCGAAGAAGTTGTTTGTAAATACGCTTGAGACAATAAAGAAAATTCTTCCGGACATTAAGTCGAGCCGATGGAGTAACAAGACAGATTTTTACACTCTATTCGTCGCGGTGGCCAGTCTTCTTCGCGTTGGTACACTGCCTTCACGACAGATAAGCCCTGTTAGAAGAGCGTTGTTAGCGTTCGGCGAGGAGATTAGCTCCAGACTCGCCAACGAGAATGTCAAAGCTAGAAAAGTGGTTATTGACTATGTTAGAGCTGTAGAAAAAGGAGCGAATGACAAAAAGCGGCGAGGAGATCGGCACACAGCACTCCTAACTGAAATCGACAGTTACTTTGTCATGCCATCTTCGTAAGCATCGACAACTGTCGATCAAGTCCCATCCCTCTCCGGTTATTGTTTTCTGCTCGAATATAACTTGGATAGTGAGGGAATCGAAGTTTGGCTCATCACAAAATACTCCTCAAACCGCTCGACTCCGATTGCCTGTACGCCGATAGCTTCCGCAGCTGCAATTGTTGACCCGGAACCCATGAATGGATCGGCAATTATTCCTTCGCCTAAAGGTAATGCCGCACGCACAATCTGTCTCAAGAATTGTTGTGGTTTCAACGTAGGATGCTGAGCAATGTCCTTTTCGAGTCTCGGCGTTCGCCCGCTGGAAACCACATCGCTAAACGGTTTATCAGCAGCCGTACGGCGAAGCCCGCCTGTCTGATAAATGCGAAGACAGTCACTTACTTTAAGCGACCTTGGTATCGGTTTTCGGAGAATTCCCCAAGGTTCGTAACAACTTCGGGCCAGACTAGATACGCCGGAAAATTCTTTTTCTGCGTTTTTCGGCCTATCTCCACCTCTGAACGTTCGAACAAGGCGAATCAGTTCGCCGCGAAACTCTAGTCCGCCTTGAACGAGCGCAGAGAATACTAAGTGGGAAAGAAAAGCATTACTTGCAATAAAAATATGCCCACCGGGGCGAAGGGCGTGAAGGGCAACTTTTGCCCACTCAACGAAAAAGCTCGTTATCTGATCTCGTTCATTCGAATTCAGCTCGGTGAACCGAGGAAGTCGTTGGCGTGAATGCCCGTCAAAGGCTGGGGGCAATCTCCAAATACCACCGTTACCGTTTGCACGCTTCTCTATCTGATCGAAATGATACTCACGGACGCCGAACGGTGGATCCGTGACAATCGCGTGCAGACTATTCTCAGGAATTCGACCCAACCACTCGAGGCAATCAGCGTGCACGATCCGACTCCTTCCAATACTTTGTGACGTATAATCGAGGGCTAGACCTGAAAGCAAATCGGGATTAGGGCCCGCTATTTTCGGTGGGCGTGATTTTTTTGTTCTATTCGTCAGACGATTAGTTGTCGTGGAGATGTTCATCATTAATAGAATAGTGTTGACAGGAACTTTCTGAGGTTAAATCTTCAATTTTTTGTTGGAAATTAGTATTGTGCTGAGTATAGATTAATTAACAGATTTCACAAACGAAGGGCCACCTAAATTGCATTTACTAGTGGCAATCCATGAAAACAGATCTCGGTGAGCCAAGCATCCTAAGCTGCCACCGGTGCATCTTTTCTGGCATGACGAGGTTTCGGGTATCTGTTAGGGCGTTTCTGACGACGCTGGCGTTTGGGTTATTTGCGGCGAGCGTGGCGGGCAGGCTGTCCGGCTATTTTAGCGAGGTCCCGGTCGATCTGCCAAAGACCGTTTCCGACTCGCCGATCATTGTAATTTACGAAACCAACCGATATCGAATGCCGCGTGGAGGCGGCGGTGGTTAGAAGTTGTTGGTGTTACCATGCCTCGCGTTGTCAAAAAAGAGTCGCAAGCTTTTGGGCCTGCGGCTCTTATTTAGTTAAGGGCGTAGCTGAGAACGAGCGGTCTGTTCGGAATCGATTTTGGGTTGTGGTAACCTGACTGCATTCGCGGGGTTGTGATGGNNGCGGCAGGTTGTTTTGGCGCGGGTGTCGAGGATACCGGTGCGGGCGGATGTGCGGTGGTTTTTGGTGTTGTTTTTGATGACGGGGATTACGGCGGCGAGTATTGAGCCGCTGGTGAAAAATCTGGCGGGAAGCGTTGTGCTGGGGTTTTTGACGACGCTGGTTTTCTTTATTTCGATATTTTTGCATGAGTTTGCACATGCGTTGCTGGCAAAGGCGGAAGGGCTGAAGGTGGTCGAGATCGTGCTGCACCCTTTTGGCGGGCTGACGCGGTTTGCTCATGAGCCAAAGACGCCGCGGG
>DLHV01000031.1:15258-32399 GCA_002483395.1 Chloracidobacterium sp. UBA7659
TTCGGCGGGACTTGATATTTTGTGGACACTGCTGTTTCTGTTGATGCTCGCAAATTTTCTACTCGCCGTGTTCAACCTTTTTCCTGGATATCCGCTCGATGGCGGGCGCGTGCTGCGGGCGTACCTGTGGCGGAACGGCAAGGACCTGAACGAAGCGACCATTCTGACGGGAAGGTGCGGTCAGGTGATCGCCATTGGGCTGATAGTGTTGGGGGCGTTTTTTGTTATTGCACGCGGGCAATTTTTTACGGGAGTCTGGGCAATACTGACGGGTGTTTTTCTTTTCGATTCGGCAAAGGGCATAATCGGCGAAGTACGCGCATCGGAAAAACGCCTTGTTGGCGACGTAATGCAGCTTCCCGTGTCAATTGCGCCGGAGGCTTTTATCCAGCATGTTGTAGATAATATTTTTCCTATGAATCGGCAAACCGCGTTCCCGGTTGCAAAGGAACGGCAGCTTTACGGCATACTGTTACTGGGAGATATAAAGAACGTGCCGCGGGAGGATTGGCGCAAAGTGGCGGTCCGTGACGTGATGCGGCATGTGACGGCGGAGCATTTTGTCGAAACAGATACGCCGCTTGCCGAAGCTCGCGAGCTGATGCGTGTGAATGGTGTCGGAGCTGTGGGTGTATTGGATGAAGGTGGGTATTTGGTTGGGTTTTTGCACAAATCGGGCACACGATAGGGTTTTTCACCGCAGAGACGCAGAGACGCTGAGGGCATCGAAACGGGATCGGCCTTCCGTTGATAAGTTCGGCGTGTGCAAATCTTGAGGAGGAGAGGATAATGTTAGCTGTCATCGGTGCATTAATTGCAAACGGTGTAATAACCATATTGAAGTTTTTTGCGGCGGTGATGACCGGGTCGTCGGGGATGATGGCGGAGGCGTTTCACTCGCTGGCGGATACGACGAATCAGATCTTTCTCCTGCTCGGATTGAGGTTCTTTAACCGGCCTCCGTCACAGAAGCATCATTTCGGCTACGGAAAGGAGCGTTTCTTCTGGTCGTTCATTGCGGCGATCTTTATTTTCGGCGTCGGTGCAACCTATGCGATATACGAAGGCTTCCAAAAGCTAAGGCACCCGCACGCACCTGAAAATCTTGGCTGGGCGTATTGGATTTTGGGCTTTTCGTTCGTGCTCGAAGCGGGGTCGATCGGCCTGGCCCTGTACCAGGAGACGCAGGAAGCACACCACGACGGCATGTCGCTGACGGAATACCTGAGGGAATCGAAGGACCCGACGGCCAAAACGGTGATCTTTGAAGATTCGGCGGCTCTGATCGGAATTGTGATTGCTTTTGCCGGAATTTACTTGACAGATCATCACGTGATCGCGGGTTTTGAAGCATATTGGGATGGCTTGGCGTCGATAGTCATCGGTGTTGTGCTGGCGATCGTCGCGTTTGTTCTGGCTCGAACGTCACGCGGGCTTTTGCTGGGCGAGGCCGCCACCCCAAAATCGCTGCGGGCAATACGCGAGGCGATCAAGGGGCATCCGAACGTGAACAAAGTGGTTGAACTTTTGACAATGCACCTGGCGCCGAAGCAAATTCTGGTCAATGCGCACGTCAATATGAAGGACGAGCTGACAAACACCGAGATCATCGAAACCATCGCCGAGATCGAGGAAAGGATAAAGGCGGCCGAGCCAAAAGTCGATATGATATTCTTAGAAACGGCGGGCATCGGGCGGCCGAAGCCGCAAAAGAGAGATCCGCGGCACACAGACTGAAGTAAATGCGGAATGCGGAGTGCGGAGTGCGGAATTTTGGTAACTGCGTCAAATTCGTTTTCACGTCGGAAATCTTCTTACTCCGCGTTCCGAATTCCGCAATTAGGAAATGCAGCTCAACGATTACATACCACCGATAAGCGGCTTGCGAAGCGTCGTCGATATCGCGCTCGTGTTTATCATTGTGTATGTCGTGCTGCGGCTGCTACGCGGGACGCGGGCCGTGCCGACGATCGTCGGGCTCGTGCTGCTGTTTTTGCTTTATTGGCTGGCGATCTCGCAGGAGCTTTCGACGCTTGAATTTGTCCTTCGCTACGCGGTCGTCTATGTCGGTTTTGCGATCATCGTGCTGTTTCAATCGGAGATCCGGCAGGCGTTGATTTACTTTGCCAACCGGCTGCGGTTTCCGATTCNNCGGCAACGCGGCCAGTTTGGCGGCAGCGTTTATGACGAGATTGTGCTGGCGGTGACGACGCTGGCTTCGGAAAAAACCGGGGCGCTGATCGTGATCGAGCGGAATGTCGGATTGCGGAACTTTGTCGACTCGGGCGTGCATCTTGACGCGACGATCGGATACGATTTGCTCGTGACCATATTCAATCCATCGACGCCGCTCCATGACGGGGCTGTAATTATTCAAAACGAAAGGCTTGCGGCGGCTTCGGTATTTCTGCCGCTGACCAAAAACCCGAGTATTTCGCGCGAGATGGGAACGCGGCACCGCGCGGCGATCGGCATTACCGAAGGCACGGATGCTATCTCGCTTGTCGTTTCCGAAGAAACGGGCCTGATAACCTACGTCGAGGCCGGCGAGGTGAAGCGAAATATTGATACGACACTGCTTCGAAAATTGCTGCTCGAAGCGATGGAAATACCGATAATCCAAAAGAAGCGAGAGCCGACAAAGACGATGAATGAAGCTGAGAGCGAGATCACGGTTGGTTAGGAGTTCACGCTTTAGCGCGCTGCACTACGGGCGGAAACGCGAGTGTGAACGAACGTGCATGCGGAGCACAAAGTCAAAAGTCTCTTCGTTACTCGAAGCCCCGAGGCACGCTAAAGCGTGAACTCCGAACATAAATCTATGGCGTCCGGCAGCGAACATTATATTGAACGACAGCAATACAAGCTGTATTTCAAAAACATCATCCGCAAGGTCTTTCTTGAAGACTGGATGATGAAGCTTGTCGCGCTCGTCATTACATTTGCTCTTTGGGTCGGTGTAACCGGCCTGAGCAAACCGACTGTCCAGCGAATGAGCGGAATACCGCTGACGCTTCGCCTTTCGAACGATACCGCAGTCACGAATTCGCCGAACCAGGAAGTGGACATACTCGTCAGCGGCGACAAACGCAAGATCGACCAGATAAGCAAAAACGATCTCATCGTGTCGGTCGATCTAACGGATGTGCAGCCCGGTGACCGTGTTATACAGCTTTCGCCGGAGAACGTCTCTATCTCGCTGCCGACCGGCGTAAAACTGGATGAGGTCCAACCGCCGCGCGTGTTCGTAAAGCTTGAACCCATCGAGGAAAAAGAGATCGCCGTCAATCCGGTGACAGAGAGCAGTGTTCCCGACGGAATGGAGATCTACGGACCGCCCACCGTAACGCCTGCGAAGGTGCACGTTCGCGGGCCGGCAAGCGTTATCAAATCGCTCTCGTCCGTGACGACCGAAAAGATCGACCTGACGAATAAAGGGGCCGATTTTACGGCCAGGCAGGTGCCGGTAAACGTGTCGAACCCGAAGGCTGCGCTGCTAGATACGGTGGTTGACGTAACGTTCAGGATCGGCGAAAAACGGATTGAAAAGACGTTTGTTTTGCCGGTAAGAGACTACGCCAAGCGAAAAGTGACGGTCACACTCTTCGGCGGCCGCTCGCTATTCGACGGCCTGAAGGCAGATGATCTGCGTGTAGATATTGTCAAGAATTCCGCCGGCGAAGACACGCCGCAGGTTACGCTGCCCGCCTCGCTGCAGGATAAGGTCGAAGTCCGAAGACCAAAGGCAGGCACTTAATAGATATAAAGATGTATTCCAGATTGATCGGCCTGCCTTTTCTCACAGCGGATCCGAATTTGATTTACTGCCGTTCGATCACTTTCTCATCCAAGCCGCTCGGACCGGCGCAGGTGCTCTTATTCTATCTCATTAGGCCCATTTGCTGATTGACGGCACGATCAAGTTGTATGATCAAAGTTACCGCTTTGGTGATCTGGCGCACATACACCCTTGCAGGTTCTTTGATACTGTCAGTTTATGCATGCAAAAAAGGCTAAAAAGCGTGTCGTATACTTCACTATCGAAGAACTGGACGTGCTTTACATAACCGGTGACATTCACAAGAGGATCTGGAGGATATTGAGGGCCGAGATCAGCGNNTCGTATGCGAGAACGTACGTACACGCTTCCCATTCGCTGGTAGGGTCATGACACAGGCAAGCGGTACCTCATGAAGATCCTTTTTTCTCTTTTAAATCGGATACGAACACCTCTCCCTCCACCAAGGATTTGCAGGGTCCGGATGCATACCCGCTCTTTGTTTTAAGAATACTAAAATACCTGCAAGTTTCATTGGCTTTCCCCGTTCAAGGTTTATAGACACGTTCTCAGATCCAACCGGATATGCAAAATAAACCCTGAGCCGGAGCAAGCCATGAAAAAAACTCTTTCAATTCTATTCGTTAGCTTAACCGTCGCAACCGCCGCTATCGTTTTCTCAAGCGGAAAATTCAACGGTTCGATCACCGCCGCCAATACAGATGCCGAATTAGCCGTCGAAATGAAACCGCGCAAGACAATGCGTGCATTTCGCTCAGAGAGGGAACTTAAGGATTTCTTCCGCGAACTGGCCGAGAAACAAAAGCGTGATGTTCAGCGGCAAGCGAATAATGGCGCAATGACAGACTCGGCTGCGTCCCCCTCGTCTCCATCTTCGTACGCGGTTGACGGCCTTGCCGCCAAGGACTCAAAAGCCGAGGAATCTATCACAAACACGCAGCACGCCGGTGTTGACGAGGGCGGGATTGTCAAGCTTCATGGCGAGCATCTTGTCATCTTGCGGCGCGGACGCCTTTTTACCGTTAGGATCGGTGACAACTCATTGAAGCCCGTGGCTTCGATCGACGCATTTGCACCGGGCGTAAATCCGAGCAGCGATTGGTATGATGAAATGCTCGTTTCGGGCGACACGGTGGTCGTCATCGGTTACAGTTACGGGCGTGGCGGAACGGAGGTCAATTTGTTCGATATCGATGCGAGCGGCGATCTGGATTACCGCTCGACCTATCATCTCCGTTCGAACGATTACTATTCGTCGCGCAATTACGCAAGCCGCCTGATCGGCAGCAAGCTTATTTTTTATACGCCGCAGTATTTGGGCTATGGCGACCCGATGGCGCGATTTCCCGCCGTTCGCAAATGGCATAAAGGCGTGACCGAAAAGGACTTTCAAACGATAGTTCAGCCGACGAGCGTTTACCGGGCGGAGAAACCGGTCGAATCAAGCTATGGTCTTGCCATGCATACGGTCACGGTTTGCGATCTGGCCAGCCGCGATTTTTCATGCACGGCGACGGCGACCTTGGGTGCGCCGGGACGAGTTTTCTATGTTTCGCCGGAGTCGGTTTATGTCTGGACAACCGACTGGAATTACGGCGGAGATCGTGCGAAGGCGAATTCGATGCTGTACAAAATGCCGCTCGACGGCTCGTCTCCGAGCGCTCTCGGCGTTACGGGCAGCCCGGTCGACCAGTTCTCGTTTCTTGAAAGCAGCGACAATCNNTGGCGAGCAGATGTGGGGTTCGGAATTTGCAGCGGGCGATGTCGCACTGTTCCGCGTTCCGGTTGACAGTTTTTCAGACGGCAGCCAGGCAGCTCCATATTACCGTTACCGCGAATTGCCAAAACCCGAAGGTTATACGTTCCAAAACCGTTTTGTCGGCGATTATCTTTTGTACGGTACGGGCAGCGGCTGGGGCCGGCCGGAAAAGAAGGACGCGGCAAATCTCTATGCCGTGAACTGGGCAAACGGCGAGGTCAATAATCTGCAGCTCAAACACGGCGTTGACCGCATCGAACAGATGGGCAAAGACGCCGTCGTCGTCGGCACAAACGGGAGCGACCTCTATTTTTCGCCGGTCCGATTAGGCGAAGTGCCGCGGGTGATGGACAGTTACGCCCGCAAGAACGCGTCACAGGGCGAGCTGCGCAGCCATGGGTTTTTCTATAAGCCGGACGGTAAGGATTCGGGACTGCTCGGTTTGCCGATCGCTCGCGAAAGCCGCCCCGGCTACAAACATCTCGTCGAAGGCTCGGCGGCGATCCTGTTCCTGCGAAACGACTCGCTCGAATTCAGCGAGGTCGGCGAGATAGGGGCCGGCGATACGTCCGTCAACGACGGCTGCCGCGCATCATGCGTCGATTGGTACGGCAACGCAAGGCCGCTCTTTATCCGCAACCGCGTGTTCGCACTACTCGGTTATGAAATTGTCGAAGGCAACCTGTCGCGTGACCGCATCCAGGAAATGCGGCGGATCAATTACTCGCCGCGAGGTGTGAAAAGGTTGGCTGAGGAGGAGTAGAGATATTTCAAACAAAAAGAGCGGGGGCAAGCCGCCCTTCCCAACCAGTAAATGTGGCTGCGAGTTCTATTTATTGTTAAGTTGCGTTCAAGTTAAGATTTCAACTGTCAAGCTAACTACATTAACAGGTCAGGAAGGCGGGCTTGCCCCCGCTCTTTTTATTCTTCCATTACTTCTCCGCCAAGAATTTTTTGATATCCCCACGCATTTCTTCGGTTATCTCGTGCTTTGACGCGTACTGTTTTGATCGGAAATTCGGCAATCGGCCACGCAATTTTTGCTCGAAGGCGGTGAACTTTTGCTGTGTATAGAATTCGTCGTCGTCACCATATAGATAAAATGTGTCGGCGTCGAACGGTTTGTATACCGGGTTTGTTTCGAGATCTCCCGGAATCCCGCCGCAGACGCCGATGATGCCTCGCATCGCGTCGGGATATGTGAAGGCGAATCGAAAATTTAGGGCGCACGCTTGTGAGAATCCGTAGAGATAGACCTGTTCGCGGTCGATGATCCCGTCATTTGAAAGCTTCTCAATAACATCGAGCAAAAATTTGTGGTGCAGGGCGACGTACTCCTCGGGTTTGTGGTCGGTCAGCCAGCCGAAACCGATGCGGTAGCCCGTGTCGAGTTTGCTGAAATGCTGGTGCGGGGCTTGGACGGACGCGATCACCCAGTCTTCTGGAGCTACCGCAAGAGCTTCTCTCATCATGTAGCGTTTGTGGGCGCCGTAACCGTGAACGGCGATAAGAAGCGGAGCGTGCGGCCGAACATTTTCCGGCACGTAAAGGTCGTAATAAAGGTTTATCTCGGCTTTTACCGACAGGTCGGTTTCCGGCGCTTTTATTGAATTGTATTCAGCCATTTTTGCGGATCGGGCGGACCATGAGGAACCAACGAACGAAATATTTTGTACTTTTTCTTTTCAAAGCCCTTAAGCTCCTTTTTGAAAACGATAAACGGAACCAAACGGCCTAATTTTCTATAAAACGAAAGCTTTTGCCCTCGATATTGGACGGCCTTGTTTGCATCGGCAACATACTGTGCCCACGCGATAGAGCCGCAAAAACCGCATGCGCCGAAATTCGGCGAGAGCAGGACGTTCTCCATAAAAACGCGAACGCCGCCTTCGAATTCGTGCAAAACGTCATGAATCGCGACAATCGCTTTGTCCGCCAGGTGAGGCGCGAAGCCTTCGAAATCGAGCTTAGTGCCTTCGAAGGTGTGATCTCCGTCGATCCATAAAAGCCTCAGGGGTTTGTTCCATGTCTTTGCCAGTTCGTAAGAAAATATCTGGTGAAACTGGATATTACCAGTCACATTGTGCGTTTCGATATTTTTTTGGAAATCGGCGAACGAACTGGCGTCGCCATGCAGATCCGGATCGGTTTCCGACGGCGCGGTCATCGGATCGACCGCGTTCACCGTTGAATTTCCCGAAAGTGTGGCGGCTTTCGCAAGAATAATGGTCGATTTGCCCTTAAAGGAGCCTATTTCGAGAATTTCTCCTTCGGCCGTCGGACATGCGGCGAGCAGAGCGAGAAAACGGATCTCGTTGGGAGCCAGATATCCTTCGACCGTTTCGACTTGCCTCAAAAGATCCTCCGCAAACGAATCGAACCCTTCCGGCAGCTTTTTCAACGGTTTTTGCATAAGCAGAATGTATTTGTCAGACTACGTTAGTCAATGCGGACATGTCAAAATACATTCGTTTATGCAGGGCCTCCTTAAAAAATTAGACGATCTGGCGGGAATAGAAACCGGAAATGTTTCCACACGACGGCTTGAGCGCGTCGCGTTCGTGTTTCTTATTTTGATGATCATTTCGGCACCGCATTCGATCGCGGCCACACAGACGGCCTGGATCACGGGAATGTTCGCGTGGGTCGTACGGCTGTTTTGCAGGCCACGAATAAAACTGAAATTTGGAGCACTGGATTTCGCCCTGTGGGGATTTTTTGGATGGTCGGTCATATCATCGGTAATGTCGTACGAACCTGCCACGTCGATAGACAGGCTGCGTGGGACGGCGCTTTTCCTGATAATTTACTTTGTCATTTACAACCTGCGAAGTCTTCGGACGGTCTATTTCGCGGCGTTTATGCTGATATTGTCATGCATGGTCAATGTCGTTTGGACGCCGGTGCAGCGATTGATAGGCCGCGGCGTCGAAATCCACGGACTCCGCCCGGATAGCCCTCTGGCAAAAGCTTTGTTATGGGAAGACGATACGCTGCTGGCAGCCGACGGTAAAAAGCTGAACACTCCTGAAGATGTCGCGGCTCGCATTGAGGAAAACGAGGTCACGAAGATCAAATTTTACAGGCCGGATTTTGAGTTTACGGTCAATGTAAAACGCTCCGATATTTTGCCAGGAGCGACCGCGATGGAAAGGCTCGGGATCGAAAGCTGGGGGAAAAGCCGCAATTGGCGGTCGAGTGGATTTTACGGACACTATGCAACGTACGCCGAGATGCTGCAGCTTATTGCGTCGCTCAGTCTCGGGCTTTTGGTTGCCGGATTCTTCGCTTCGTGTAAGAAGTACGCTGACGAAACCGGAAAATTCGAACAAAGCAGACGCGGCACTTATGCAATGCTTTTTGTTGCTGTGGCGGGAATGTGCCTTGCCCTGCTGATGACGGTTACCCGGGCGTCGCAACTCGGATTTATGGTATCGACTTTCGTGATCTTCGCGATCGGTACCAGCCGGAAATGGTTGTTTGCGGCCTTAACGATCGGATTGTCGCTTGCGTTGATAGGACTTTTCATTCTACAGCAAAGCCGCGATGTCGGGTTTTTTGACACAAAAGATCCGTCAACTTTATATCGCATCACGATGTGGCGCGATGGAATTCGACTTTGGTCAGAAAATCCGCGACATATCGTCGTCGGAGTCGGGATGGATTCGATTCAGAAACATTGGCAAGAGTGGGATCTATTCGACAAAGGGTACCTGCCGATGGGACATTTTCATTCGACGCCCGTACAGTTGCTGGTCGAGCGCGGGCTGCCGGCATTGATAATCTGGTTGATTGTTCTGGGAATTTACGCTCGCACCTTGTGGAAAGGGCTAAAACTCAATGTATCAGGTGATTGGAGGTCGGGCGGAATTCTGCTTGGCTGTCTCGGCGGCATGATCGGCTTTTTCACAAGTGGCCTCGTGCATTACAACCTTGGCGATCAGGAAGTTGCGATGGTGTTCTTTATGCTGATGGGATTTGGTCTGAAATTGACACAACTCCATAATACACCGCCGGATGAAAGGAAAGTGGCCGCCGCCGAGGTCGAATTCAGAATAGCCGCCTAATGTTTAACGCGGTACGAAACATAGACGCAGCCGGTTTTCATCTGCCTGCATTCTAGAAGTTCAAGATCGATCTGCCGCTTCATTTTATAAAATAGCGGGACGCCGGAACCGAGCAGAACTGGGTGAATGTTGAACCCGATCTCGTCTATAACTCCTNNATGTCCTTGCCTTCCTGTTCTTTCAGCTCCCGAATAAATTCACCCGGATCGGAATTCACGATTTCATATCCGCCCTTCATCTGCCCCGCCGGCAAAGTCCGCGAGAACACATACTCTTTCATGCCCGATTGAAGCGATCGTGCTTTTTCAAGCTCCTCCTCGGAAAACTGCTCTTGTGCGGCCGCCCACGTCTTCCGCCCCATCACCATCACATCGAACCTCGGCCACATATCTTTCATTATCTCCGCAGCCTCATCGCTCCACATCAGCCAATCGACCGAGCCATCTTCACGGGCAAAATAATTGTCAAGGCTGTTCGCACCGCCAAATATTACCTTTCGCATCGTCATCTCCTTCGTCAGAATCGGATTTTTCTAAATTGTAAGGTGTAAAAGCTAAATCTCAAACAAAACGCGAGGGCGTCGTTTCGACAAGCACCAACTCGCAGCAGAACCGATATCTCCAAATTTGGACCGTAGTCGATACTTGCCGCATAGATGTCCAAAACCTTTCGCCAAAACACTTTTTGCCAAAAAAGAACTGAAATTAGAACGCAGAGTCTCTTCGAAATTCTGCAAATAATCTCAGTCTCAGTTTTTGACAAAACCCAATTAAACCAACTGATTAGCGAATATGATCTGCAAAACCCGAATGACTCAATCTCTAACCAGTTGATTCTATTCGACTTATAACCGGACACTGGTGATTTTGTCCTTTTATGAAATTTCAAGGATAATTGAACGTCGATTTATGCATTCATAAAATGATAACACCAGCCGACGCGATTTTATGACAGCCATTCTCGAAAACCAACTCATGCAATCGATGCTCGAAACCGAGAGATTGATCATCCGGCGTTATACTCCTGACGATCTCGAAGAACTGATCGAGATGCGCACTGACCCGGACGTTTACCGCTATCTGGGCGGAACGGAGCGGCAAAATCGGGTCGAGATCACAAAGCGGTTGAAATTTTATATCGACTGCTATGAAAAGTTCGGCTTTGGCGTGTGTGCGATGATCTGGAAGGAAACGGGCGAGAATATCGGCGGCAGCGGGCTGCAGCCGCTCGAAAATACGGGCGAGATCGAGGTCGGCTATAGCCTTAAAAAACCCTTCTGGCGGATGGGCATCGGTTACGAGTGTGCGAATGCCTGGCTGAAACACGGCTTTGAAAACGCGGGGCTGGAGCGGATCGTCGCCGTCGCCGTCGCGGACAATATCGGATCGTGGCGGATAATGGAAAAATGCGGCATGAAGTTTGAGGGCATGGAACTGGCGTACGGAATGGAATGCAGGTTTTATGCGATCTCAAAACAAGAGTTTCTAAGGAGGTGAATACTATGAGACGTACAATATTTTTATGCTGGATCGTGATCTTGACTGTGGCGTTTGTTTTTGCGGAGACGCCGAAAAGCCACTGGGCGGCGTTCGATGGAAACAAGATCCATTATTACGACATCGGCAAAGCTAAGAATAAGAATGCTCTGATCTTTGTTCACGGATGGACATGCAATGCGGATTTTTGGAAGGATTCCTATTCGGCATTTCCGGGTCATCGCGTAATTGCCGTTGATCTGATCGGACACGGCCAGAGCGATAAGCCGAAAGCCGTGTATTCAATGGAGTATTTCGCCCGTTCGGTCGAGGCCGTTATGAAAAAGGCCAAGGTCAATCGCGCCGTGCTTGTCGGACACAGCATGGGAACGCCGGTCGCGAGGCAGTTTTACAGACTGTATCCCGAAATGGTAGGCGGCATCGTTATAGTTGACGGCTCGCTGGTATCCTTCTTTTCAGACGAACAAGCCGAGCAGCTTTCAGCTGCCTTTCGAAAAGACTATAAAGGTACGTCAACACAGTTTGTCAATGGAATGATACAGACTATAAAAAGCGATGCCATAAAAAAGCAAATAACGGATGCGATGCTGACGGCTTCGGAGCATGTCGGAACAAGCGCAATGGAAGGAATGATGGACAAGCGGATCTGGGCAAATGACCCGATCAAAGTTCCGGTTTTGGCTATCATGGCGCAATCGCCGTGGGTTAAAGCAGATACTAAGGAAGTTTTTAAGACTATCGCGCCAAATTTGGATTTTCAGTTGTGGTCTGGGGTCAGCCATTTTCTGATGATGGAAAAGCCGAAAGAATTTAATGAGCAGGTTAGGGCGTTTGTCGAGAAAAACAAGCTTCCCTAATGTTTAGAGTTCACACTCTAGCGAGCAGTTCAGAGTTCAAGCTTTAGCTTGTCTTAAACCGGAGAAAACGACAAACTGAAGTTTGAACTCTAAACTCAGGAGCAAACAGAAGTTTGTACCCTGAACTTTATGCATCCCAATTATCCAAAACTCATCTTCGCCGCTCTTTCATCGATTTACTTCGTCTGGATTGCGTACGATCCGATGCANNGATCTGCCGATCCACGAGACGGGGCACCTTATCTTCCGTTTCTTCGGTGAGTTCATGATGATCGCCGGCGGTTCGCTGTTTCAGGTGATTTTGCCGGCGGTATTTTTCGGATATTTCCTTTGGCATCAGAAATATTATTCAGCCGCGATCGTTTTGTTCTGGGTCGGCCAGAGCATTATTAACGTTTGGGTTTACGCCGCGGATGCCGTTGTTATGCAGCTTGTTCTGACCAGCGGGTTTACGGGCACGGAAGGCAGCTTTCACGATTGGAACTATATGCTGACCCGACTAGGCCTGATTGGATCGACCAAAACCGTCGCCGGATTGATCCGAATTGCTGGCACGGTTGCGATCGCCGCGGCGATCGTCTCTTCGGTCTATTGCTCATTCCTGCCGCCTGTGCAGGAGTTCGAAGATCTATGAAGGCAACTCTGATCACGGGAGCATCCAGCGGTATCGGTGAAGCCTTTGCACGCCGGCTTGCCGCGGAAAAGCATGATCTCGTCCTCGTCGCCCGGTCCGAAGATAAACTGCGCGGGCTTCGCGATGAGTTGATGGCCGAGCACAAGATTACTGCTCATTTCATTGCGATTGACCTGACAGCGTTTGAAGCGGACAAGCAGCTTTTCGAGGAAACGGAGAAGCACGGCATCGAGGTCAATTGGCTGATCAACAACGCCGGTTTTGGTTCGATGGGCGATTTTGCAAAACTCGATCTGGATAGAGAACTGCAGATGATAGACCTGAACGTGTCCTGTCT
This sequence comes from Chloracidobacterium sp. UBA7659, assembly GCA_002483395.1. Classification (GTDB taxonomy): domain Bacteria; phylum Acidobacteriota; class Blastocatellia; order Pyrinomonadales; family Pyrinomonadaceae; genus OLB17. The sequence goes on from DLHV01000031.1 coordinate 28,208, forward strand.
TGTTTCGCTCACGCACCGTTATTTGCAGAAAATGCGCGAACGGCGATCGGGAAATATAATAAACGTTTCGTCAGCCGCCGGATTTCAGCCGATCCCGTTTTTTGCGACGTATGCCGCGACAAAGGCATTTGTCACTTCATTCTCGGAGGCCATCGCCGAAGAGAATCGCCCGTTCGGCATTCAGGTCATGGCCCTTTGCCCCGGCTCGACAAAGACAAATTTTTTCAAGGCTTCTAATATAGACCGGGCATTACAGGTCAAGGGCCAGCAAACGCCGGAGGAAGTAGTCGAAACCGCTTTGAACGGCGTCACCAGAGGGCGCACAAAAATAGTATCAGGCTGGGCGAATTATCTAGGGGCAGTGATGGGAGCAATAGCTCCAAATGCACTGACCACACGTTTTATTGCAAAGGCTTTACGCTCAAAATACCAGGGAAAGGAATGAGATTTACCGTTCTCGGCAGCGGATCGACCGGAAACGCGGTTTTGATCACTACCGAAAAAACAAGAGTTCTGGTCGACGCTGGTTTGAGCGCCCGCGAGATCTTGCGGCGCCTCGCCGTCGTCGGGGTCGATTTCAACGATCTCGACGCGGTGCTGCTGACGCACGAGCACGGCGACCATGCCGGCGGCCTCCGCGTATTGCTCGGAACCGTAAAATGCCCGGTCTATATTTCCAAAGCAACGGCGGACGCTTATCTTGGTACGCGAAAGGGCAGCATGAATGGCGGCGAAAGCGAATCGGTAAAGCGAAGCGACGCATTGAAGAATCGCACTGTCGAGATCGAATCGAGCCACGAATTTCGTATCGGCGACATCGATTTCGAACCGTTCAGCGTACCGCACGACGCAGTCGACAACTTCGGTTTTGTTGCAGCGTTTGCGGGCGTAAAGATCGCGACCTTGATGGATTTCGGCCACATTACAACGCTGATAAAAGAGAAGCTCAACGGCTGTGACGCCATAGTTGTCGAATCGAACCACAGCCGCGACATGCTCCGGGCGTGTTCCGTTTATACGTGGGACCTGAAACAGCGTATTGCGTCGCGCACCGGCCACCTTTCGAACGAAGACCTTGCCGATTGGCTGACAAACGACTTTGACGGTTCGGCCCGGCACATCGTTCTGGCACACCTTTCGCAGCGAGCCAACGAGCCGCATCTCGCCCGCATCACCGCAGAATGCGCCCTGCAAATGCGCCCGCCGCTGTTTCGTACCGAAACGAAGATAACTCTTTCAAATTATAGTGAGCCCACCGAGTGGATCAGTTTCCAGTAAAAAACACGCCCGAACCCGAGCGTGTTTGCTACTAAAATTATCTAAAAGTAGTGGTGGCGACGGGAACCGTCAAATTTTCCATCTACGAGACAACAGTTCTTGAAATCTCCGGTTTGATCCGCATGGACAAGGATCGTTCCTGCCGAGTTTTTCGACGAGTTCCTTATCACCGTGAACAATGCGTAGGCCGCGTTTCACTTGCGTTTCCGATGGGAAGCCCTTTCTTCGTTTGCTGGATGGTTCAAAAGGAGTATTGATTTTTATATTCTAATTTCTTCGACATTATTTTGTCCTCCAATAACATAGATTCATAAAAAGGTCTCCGACCTGAATCGGAAACCTTCCCTCCAAAGTATCATCTTTAAACAAATCTTCCAAGAAATTCGGTAACTTATTCGACCGAACGCCGCGCCGACCCCGCCGCGATCAACGCAACCGGTAATCCGACCAAAAGTGCGTGGCCGATTACGCTGTTGAGGGTTGATACTGGGTCGAACGGCGCCGATCGCCAGCCGATGGCGGATAGCGGAATTACGACAAACTGCATTACGTAGTTTGCAATTACGCCATAAACCAGGCCGGAGACGACCGGATGGCGAATCAGGAAGGAAATGTTTCTAGCAAGGAAGTAATAAACTATCGCAATACACGTTGCGACCACAAAGTGGAGAAATATTCCGAGCAAAGCCGTATTCCAACCGCCCGCAACCGAAGTCTCGCGTCCCAGCACACCAGCGGCAACACTCTGCCAGACTCGCTGGATCGTAATGCCGTAATACAGCGGGAAAAAAGTGCTTGCGTCGAAGAAATCGAGAATGCCGATCGCCAATCCGCCGTAAACGATCGTATCAAAAGCCCTTGGCCGGCCTGTAAGAACTGGATCATTAGTCATTCGGATCTTCCTCGCTTCGTAAAAGTGGTGCGGATCGATTCCTTTGATGCCGCATTTCGGAAAAAAGCTGTTCGCGGGCCAAAAATCGGACAGGCTCCAACGAAGCTGCGACACGGCTCTTCGTTTATTGCAAAATCATCGTCGAAGTCGGCGTTCCATTTGTCCCGTTGCCCTCTATCGCATTGTCTTTGAAGGAAACTATCTTGCCCGTCCCGGAGAGGCCAGTCGTATTGTAGGCGATGGTATTGCGGCCGATGCGGACAAGGCCGTTCGCCCCGGAGTTGATGCCGGTTTTGCTGAATGTTATAGACGAACCCGTAATCGTAACGTCTGCCGAGCCGCCCGCTGCCGACGCACTGACGCCGGTCTGCGCGGCGCGGATTGACGAGTTCCTGACCGTTACCTGCACACCGCCCTCAACCGATATGCCGTTCTGAGTGACGTTATCTATGACAACCTCCTCCACGCTCACACTGTTCGCCGCGAGTATGCGAATGCCATTGACGCCTGTGCCTGCCCCGTTGATCGAAATACCTCGTATCCTGACCGCCTTTTTCGTGTCGGGTNNATGCCGTTGGTTCCGGCGGCCAAGATCGATCCCTGTGTGTCTTCGCAATCGATCGTTATGGATTTTGTGATCGTCACCGCCCCATAGCCGGCCGGGTCGAGACAGTTTATCTCGCCATTCACAGCGGTTTTTGAGATAGCCCCGGCGAATGTTTTGCACGGAGCGGTTCGGTTACACGGATTCACATCATCGCCCACGCCCGAGACCCATGTCCGATTCGCCTGCGCTTCGGCAAACGCCGGCAAAGCGAAAACACATGCGATAACCACGCACACTTGAAAAATAAACCTGCGGATGGCCATATTTTATCTCCTGAAAATAAATCGATTCTTATCGGTGTTTTGGAATGAAACGTAAACCCTGATTCTCAGTGTATTTATAATCACAACCGGTGCCGTCTGTCAAAAAAGACCTTGATCGGCTTTTTTGGTGAGGGTGTTTGTTTGCAGTACGCCTCTGAACGACCTGCGGTGAAGCAGGCACGGGCCGAACTGCCGTAGAGCGTCGAGATGAGCCGCGGTTCCATAGCCGACATGTTCCGCAAAGCCGTAGTTCGGATGCTCATTATCGTATTCATGCATCAGATCGTCACGGAAGGTTTTGGCAAGTATAGAAGCGGCGGCAATCGAGGCTGAGATCGAGTCGCCTTTTATTATGGCCTTTTGTGGAAGTGAAATTTGCTTCAGTTGTAGAGCGTCAATCAGCAGATAATCGGCGGATGGTTCGAGATCTTTAATAGCAATAACCATCGCCTTTTTTGTCGCCTCGAGAATATTGATCTCATCGATCTCTTCGGCTTCGATCTGGCCTATAGCGTAAGCGAGAGCGTTTTCTTTAAGCTCCTCGGCGATCTCCCGGCGTTTTTCCGGCACGACTTTTTTCGAGTCGTTGAGGCCCTCCGGCAGCTTCTTTGAAGGGTCAAGAATGCAAGCTGCGGCAATGACCGGGCCGGCAAGACAGCCACGGCCAACCTCATCGACACCGGCGTTAAAATGGAAACCTTCCGAACGTGCCTGTTCTTCAAATACGAGGCCGCAGGAGGTGATCTTCAAGTCGGAAAACAAGGAAACGCGGGTCAATAATGCATTCTTTCGGACAGAATTATTGATCTCCGCGTCTCTCATTCTCCGCGTCTCTAATTACTTCGCTGACTGGGCTTTGTTTCGCGTATCCTTTTCCTTGATACGGGCAGCCTTGCCGCGCAGGTCACGTAAATAGTAAAGCTTTGCACGGCGGACCTTGCCGCGGCGGACCACATCAATATGAGNNGCGTGCAGCGGGAAAATGCGTTCGACGCCGACGCCGAAACTCACCTTTCGCACCGTTATCGTTTCGCGAATTCCGCCATGTTTGCGGGCAATAACGATACCTTCGAAAACCTGGAGGCGTTCCTTGTTGCCTTCCTTGATGCGGACGTGTACCTTCACCGTGTCGCCCGATTGAAATCCGGGAAT
>DLHV01000031.1:32478-37554 GCA_002483395.1 Chloracidobacterium sp. UBA7659
CGCTCACATTTCACCATTTTCTCCTTCTAATAGATCCTGTCTAATGTTTCGTGTTTTTTCGAGCGCCTTTTCGCGTCGCCATTTTTCTATCTCTGCATGATTGCCTTTCAAAAGCACCTCGGGAACCTTCATCCCCATAAATTCCGCTGGCCGCGTGTAATACGGGCAATCCAGCAAGCCGTCCGAAAACGAATCGTTCTCGGCCGAAGTGTCGCTGCCGAGAGCATCCGGCAAAAGCCTTACGATCGCATCGACCAGCACAACCGCCGCCGGCTCGCCGCCCGAAAGCACGTAATCGCCGATGGATATCTCATCTGTAACGAGCGTCTCGTTCACCCGTTCGTCAACCCCTTCGTACCGGCCGCAAATTAAAACAACATGTCTCGCGTCAACTGCAAATTCTCTCGCCACATTCTGTTGCAGCGGCCTTCCCTGCGGCGACAATAAGACAACCTTTGTCCCAGCTGGGTATTCATCGCGAACCGTTGTTCCGACCAGTTTCTCAATTGCGGCAAAGATCGGCTCCGCCTTGAGCACCATCCCGTCGCCGCCGCCAAACGGCCGGTCATCAACCATCCGGTGCTTGTCGGTCGTAAACTCGCGAATATCGTGGACGTTTATCTCAACGATATCGGCGAGCCTTGCCCGGCGAATAATTCCAAAATCAAAGACCTGCCCGAAAAACTCGGGAAAGATTGTTAATACATCGATCCGCATTGCTGGGAACGCAGGCGACTCGCCTGCACGAACGCTTTTGCGTTCGAACTAATTTCAAAAATCGAGGAGTCCTTCGGGCGGATCAATCCGGATCAACTTCTCTTCGACATCGACATCGATGCAGATGCTCTTGGCAAACGGGACCAAAAACTCCTTCTCCGTCCCAGCAACTATCAAAACCTCAGTTCCGCCCGTTCGTAGCATCTCGCGCACTGTTCCGATCTGCTCGCCATCGAATGTTTCCACCCGGCAGCCTTCAAGCTGCCAATCGAAAAATTCGTCCGCCTTGAGTTCGACCGCTTCGGATTCGGGCACCGAGATCTCGGAATTCCGTAAATTCTCGCCCTGCTCAATCGTGTCGTAACCGGCAAATTTCAGAACGATTTGGTTTTTCTGAAAAAAGTACCGTTCAATTTTCAAATCGACGCGCCTCCCATCCGGCAAAGTCCCGGTGACATCCGTAAGCCCGTCGAATCGCTCGGGAAAATCCGTCAAAAGCTCGGCAACGACCTCGCCCCGAAGCCCGCGGGTTTTCGCCACTTTTGCGATCGTAATCAAGTCCATAGAGTTCGTAGAGTTGATAGAGTTTTTAGAGTAAGAGCTCGTCCAACTCTACTAACTCTCGAAACTCTAAAAACTCTCTAAAACTCAATCCTCAACCAGATCGAGATGAAAGCGTCGGCCCTGTTTCTGCCCCGCAAAATACAAGATGCTGCGGATCGCTTTGATCGTGCGGCCTTCGCGCCCGATCAGCCGCCCGAAATCGTCCGGAGCAACGCGCACGGCAAATTTGACCGTCTTTCCACCGTCGGCAAATTCGGACACCTCGACCAGGTCGGGCGAGCCGACCAGCGATTTGATGATCTTTTCGACAGCTTCCTTCATAAAGAAGTGCGTCGAGTTCGGTGAGTTTAGAGAGTTCGGCGAGTAACGTACTCGACAAACTCTAATAACTCGCAGAACTCACAACTATTCAGCGGCCGGATTATTCTTGATCAGGCTCGCAACCGTATCAGTCGGCTGTGCACCGACGCCGATCCAATGCTGGATACGTTCGTGATTCAATTTCACTTCCGCCGGATCGAGCATCGGGTTGTACGTGCCGACGTTTTCAAGATATTTCCCGTCGCGCTTTGAACGCTTTTCCTTTACAACAAGGCGGTAAAAAGGTTTCCCCTTCGCGCCCATTCTCATTAAGCTGATTGCTAACATATGTTTAGTCGTGAGTCGTGAGTCTTCAGTCGTGAGTCGGAGAGCTTTTTCCTGCTCACGACTTAAGACTCAAGACTTAAGACTTTTACTTCCTCTTCTTGTGTCTCTTCTTCTTTTTAAGTTTCTTCGACAAAGAATCCTTTGTCTCTTCGTAGCCGTTATCAAAATCTTCGCTGGCGCCGCCGTTGCCCAAAAGCCCACCGAGGCCGCCCATTCCCCCACCGCCGCCGCCGAGCATTCCGCCCAGACCGCCGGCCAATCCGCCCATCATCTTTTTGCCGAGCCCGCCAAGCAACCCGCCCTTGTTCATCTGCGCCATCATCTTGCGCATCTGTTCGTATTGCCGCAAAAGTTGGTTAACTTCGCCGATCGTCGAACCCGAACCACCGGCGATCCGGGTCTTGCGGCTCGCGTTCAAAACCGTGTAATTGTTCCGTTCGAGCTTCGTCATCGAATCGATGATCGCCTCGGTCTTTTTCATCTGCTGATCGACCTCGGCCGACTGCTCGTCTGAAAGGGACAAACCGCCCGTCATCTGCTCCGGCAGCATCTTCATCAGCTTCGACATCGAGCCAAGCTTTTTGAATTGCCCAAGCTGGTTGCGAAAATCTTCGAGCGTAAACTGGTTACGCGTCATTTTCAGAAGTTGTTCCTGGGCCTCTTCCTCGTTTATCTTGCCCTGGACTTCTTCGATAAGCGTGAGCACGTCGCCCATGCCAAGAATTCGCTGGGCAATGCGGTCGGGATAGAACGGTTCTATTGCGTCGTATTTTTCGCCGACGCCGACAAACTTTACCGGCTGGCCGATCACCTGCTTGATCGAAAGCGCCGCACCGCCGCGTGCATCGCCGTCCATCTTGGTAAGTACAACACCGGTAATGCCGACCCGCTCATGAAAAACTTCCGCCGAGCGGACCGCATCCTGCCCGGTCATCGCGTCCGCGACGAATAAAACTTCTATCGGCTTGGTCTCGGCCTTGATCCGCTCAAGCTCTGTCATCAGCTCGTCGTCTATATGAAGACGGCCGGCCGTGTCGATCATCAATGTGTCGTACCCGGTTTCCTGCGCGTGCTTCATCGCACCACGCACGAGAGCGAGCGGGTCGTTCGAGTCCTTGTCCTGGTAAACCGCGACGCCGACGGCCGCTCCTACAACGCGAAGCTGCTCACGCGCCGCCGGTCGATAAACGTCCACCGAAACCAAGCAGCGGCTTGCGCTCCTGATTGTCCGTCAGCCATTTTGAGATCTTACCGGTCGAGGTCGTCTTACCCGAACCCTGCAGCCCGACGATCATCACGACATTCGGTACCTGCTTTGTAAAAACCAGCCGCGACGACGTGCCGCCCATCAGGTTCACAAGCTCGTCATAGACGATCTTGACGACCTGCTCGTGCGGTTTCAGGTCCTGCCAGACTTCCTGGCCCTCGGCCTTTGCACGGACGGATTCGACAAAATCCTTCGCGACCTTGTAGTTTACATCCGCCTCAAGCAACGCCATCCGAATCTCACGAAGAGCCGCATCCACATGCTCAGGCGTCAATTTGCCCTGCCCACGCAGATTCTTCAGCGTTTTCTTCAGTTTGTCGGACAGCGATTCGAACATAAATACTAACTATAGAGACACTTCGGCCACAAGAGTCGAAACTATAAATAATATGGCTTCGTAGGGAGAGTGTCAAGAAACGCCGGCAAACGGGAACTTAGTGAGAGCCACTGAGTGACTCGAAGCGAAATAATGTTGCAAAAAGGACGTCGATGAATTACCCTACTTTTAGGTCGTTATTAGAGATAGAGATTTAAACGATCGAAAATTTATGATTTTGCTGACACCTTAGCAAAATCAAAGGTTTAATCCTAGGCCGTTTGGTTTGGAAACATTTGTTTTATTGTTTCCAAGCCTCACGGCTTTTTTGGTTTTTATGGTTTATTTTCTTGAGAGAGGTTATCATCGAATATGCCAAAACTCGGCCCGACAAAACGAAAAAATCTCATTAAGCACCTACGCCAGCTTGGCTTCGACGGCCCATTTTCCGGCGGAAGCCACTTGTTTATGCAAAGGGGCAAGTTGAGAGTTCGAGTCCCGAATCCGCATCAAACCGATATCAGCCGCGGTTTGGTTGTAAAAATTTTGGATGAAGCCGGTATCGAGAAGTCGGAGTGGGAAAGCCTTTAGCTGGAAGTTGAGAGGCTACGCTAATTCTGCAACTGTTGAAACCCTATCAACCGCTAAGCTCTTGCCTTCAATTTCCGGAAGCGGGTCATTGTCGCGCAAATGTAGGAGTATCCACTCTTCCAAAACTTCGGAGAGTTCGTTACGGCAATCTTCAAGATTTACCGCGTTTGCCCAAACCCCTTGGAACCCGGGAATGCTTCCATAAAAAGTTCCGTCGTCCGGGATTATCTCGTATTTGGCCTTTCGCATCGCTGCACGAATGTAGTCGGTCAACATAGTCATTACTTTACCGCCATATGCTACGTTAGGCAACTAATTTCTCGTCCATCACTTTCTCAATCGCCTCGAAAACTGCTTCGGGCTTCACGCTCAAGATGCATTTCGGCTCGCCGAATTCCTTGCATTCATAGCCCGGACACGCCCCTATTACTACTGAAAATGAAAACAAAAACCGATCATTTACACAAAAGATTTGACACTACCAACTCCATATTATTGTCGATAATCTTGCCGTTCACAAAAACGAAAAAGTAAAAAACTGGCTCCGCTTGCGATACGGGAAATTATGGCGAAGCTGTCGATGTTCTATTCGAGGCCGAACAGAATTTCCATTGTGAGTTGATCGAGCTTCTCGTACTGCAGACCCCTTGACGCGAGGGCTTTGCGGTCGAAGTTCTGTGACAGAAGGCTGTCNNAGGTGGTGGTGTCCGGCAACAAGGCCGCGGTCGAACGGGCTGTCGAAATCGCCAAGGCCATCACTCAGGTTCGTTTCCTCGATCTCCGCCAAAATCGCCCGTATTCCGGCATGCTCATTCCATCGTCTTGCTTTGTCTTTCAGGATCAGATACGTCCGCATGCAGCCTTTCGCGAAATCCTTTACACCTTCATAGTCTTCGGTACGGTAGGCGTGGGCATCGAAATGTCTCGAACCCGAATAGCCGACATCCTCAAGAAATTTTACAAGCCAAAAGGC
>DLHV01000031.1:37566-48021 GCA_002483395.1 Chloracidobacterium sp. UBA7659
GTTCAGGTCGATATGAAAAAGCTTCCCGGCTTCCCAGGCCTGCGCGACCGAATGCGTCATATTCAATCCGGGCATGTGTTCGTGGGCAACTTCCGGGTTCACGCCAACCATTTCCTTGTGTTCGAGCGTTTCGATAAAGCCGAGATAAGCTCCGGTCGTCGGCAAATAGCTGTCGGCACGAGGCTCGTTCGGCTTGGCTTCCATTGCAAATTTGTAGCCGTAGCCCTGCGCAATGTTGTATTCGCAGAGATAATTTAAGGCCTCGCGAAGCCGCTTGATCGCTACGTCGGGACGCCGGCACGCATCGGTTTCGGTGCCTTCTCGCCCGCCCCTCAGCACGAACGTCTCCGCACCGAACTCGGCACCGAGGTCCATCGCGCGCATCGTTTTCTGAATGGAATAGGCACTCACCTTTGCGTCGTTAGCCGTAAAAGCGCCGTCACGAAAGACCGGGTCGTAAAAAAAGTTTGACCGTCGCCATCGGGACTTTGATCGCGTGGTCTTCGCACACCGCTTTGAATTCCCTTACGATTTGGTCGCGTTCCAAAGGTGTCGCATCGATCGGCACAAGATCGTTGTCGTGGAAATTTACGCCATAGGCTCCTACCTCGGCCAGCATTTTGATCGCATCGACCGGCGTCAGCGTTTCGCGTACCGCGTCGCCAAACGGGTCACGCCCGCGATTTCCGACCGTCCACAATCCAAAAGTAAATTTATGCTCCGGTTTAGGTGAATAGATGTCGTTGTTCATAAGAATGGAGGTCTTAGCTAAAAGTACAGTGGAATCATAGATCAGACGTTCCCTTTTGTGAATTCACCGTCAACCATTCGCCAGATACCTGCCGGATTATCGTCCTTCAGTTCATCCGGCAAGACACGTTGAGGAAATCCCTGGTAACAAACAAGGCGAGTGAAGCGCGTGATCGCACGCGTGCCGACCGACGTCGAGCGTGAATCCGACGTTGCCGGGTAAGCACCGCCGTGAACTATGGCGTGGCCGACCTCGACCCCGGGCGAGAATCCGTTGAAAATGATGCGCCCAACCTTTGTTTCGAGAATAGCGATCAGATCAGCGTAATTGTCCAAGTCTTCTGCGCTTCCGAATATCGCGGCAGTCAACTGCCCTTCCAATGACCTCGCGACGTCTAGCAATTCGGCTCGCGTGTTGGCCGTTATCAAAAGAGTTGTCGGGCCAAAGATCTCGTCGGCCAGATCAGGCGTTTGCAAAAATTTTTGGGCAGACGAGTTGAACAACACCGCATTCACCGATCTTTCTTCCGGCTTATTTCCATTATAAGTAGCGGCAAGTCTCCTCGCTCGTTTCCGCAGCCCTTTCTCATAATTTTCTTTTATTCCGGGTGTCAACAACGTCGCCTTCGCGGTCTCTTTTGTAAGCTCCGCCATTCTCTCCGCAAATTCCCGCACGCGCGGTGATTCGGGCAATATGACAAGACCGGGCTTAGTACAAAATTGTCCGCCGCCAGTGGTAAAAGAGCCGTGAAGCCCAGCCGCGATCTCATCGGAGCGTTCCGCCAAAGCGCTCGGCAGGATAAACGTCGGATTAATGCTGCTCATTTCGGCATAAACCGCGATCGGCTCTGGCCGCGCAGCGGCAATGTCCATCAAAGCCCGTCCGCCCGTTCGAGAACCGGTAAATCCGACCGCTTTTATTTCGGGATGCCGTACAAGGGCTTGCCCGATCTCATAATCTTTTGAAAAAAGCAAGCTGAACACGCCTTCCGACAGATCGCACGCCCTCACGGCGTCGGCAACGGCAAGGCCGACAAGTTCCGCCGTTCCGGGATGGGCCGGATGTGCATTCACAATTACCGGACACCCGGCCGCAAGTGCTGAAGCCGTGTCGCCACCCGCGACGGAGTATGCAAGCGGAAAATTGCTGGCGCAAAAAACAGCAACCGGGCCGAGCGGCACGAGCATTGAGCGAAGATCGGGCTTTGGAACCGGAAGCCTGCTGGCATCCGGCAGGTCGATTCGCGCTTCAACCCACGAACCGTTCTCGACAAGATCCGCAAACATCCGAAGCTGAAAGCAAGTTCGACCACGTTCACTCTCGATCCGGGCCGCCGGCAACGCCGTTTCGAGCGATGCTCGATCGATAAGCTCATTCCCCCAAGCCTCAATATTCTCAGCTATCTTTCTCAGGAATTTTGCTTTTGGTTCACGAGCAAGTTTGCCGAATTTGACCCGCGCGTCGCTTGCCTGAACAGCGGCCCGGTTCAGTTCCTCGAGATCCGCGGAGAAAAAAGCCGGTTCGATTTGTTCGCCGTCGCACGGATCGACCGCGCGAAACGTATTTGAGTTTTTGCGGCCGCGTCCCCGGCCAATGATCGATGTTCCCGACAAGTTACTTTTCACATAGGAATTTTATCGTGCCTTCGCACGGGGAACAAAAGCGCCGTTGCAAACGGTTCGACCATTACTTAAAAACTCGCCCGAAAGAGAAGTAGAATCTTCCGCGCCCGTTCTCGTTTACGCTGCCGCCGATAAAGACGGGGCCGACGGGCGTTTCGAATATCGCACCGGCGGACGCGCTTTGGCGGTAATTAGCGTCGCCGATCCGTTCGAACATGCTCCCACCTTCGTACCAGGCGCCGATGTATGTCTTTCCGCCGAGAAATGACGGTATGATCGCCGGATTATGCAGTACGCCAACGCCGCCGTGCAGGTAATTGCTGCCGCGAAGCTCCTCAAACCCGTAGCCGCCGATGCGGAAAGGCCCACCGAGCGTGAATTGCTGAAGCGATGGTGCCGTGCTGCTAAATGTTGTTCCGCCGCCTCCGAAGACAAACAAAATGTTCCTTTCTCTCATCGGCCGAAAACCGGTCAGCCGTGTTTCTCCCTGTGAGAAACCCCCCGTTGATCCGGGGCTGTCGAAGAAATAGTTGAGCGTATTGCGGGCCAAAATTCCGCTTGTCGGTACCTGGGCTTTGTCCAGGCTGTCGTATGTCCATCGAACGCCGAACGTGCTGAAAATTCCTTGCAGATCCGGCAGCAGCGGGTCGCCGATCCGCCGCGAAATGCTTTGATATCCCAGAGTATAACCTGCTCGTAGCTCGCTTCGTGAATTGATATCGTAGCCGACATCTACACCGATCTGCGCCGTTTGCCCGACGTATTCGACGATCCGGTTTCCTTCGTTGAACAGGTTTATCCTTCGCCGCTCGTACGATCCACGCGGTGCGACAAAAAATTTGGTCCGGCCGATTGGGCGATAATATTCGCTCGCGAGATATCCATTAGAACCGAGCCGAAGATCGTTTCGCCACTCCGCACCGTGCTTACCGATGTCGAAGAACGTAAGGCGGGCGAGAAAATTGAAATTGACGTTGTCGGACTCGACGCTGTTTACATCCAGCCCAAGTTCCAGCCGTGTCGGCTTCGATGTCTCGCCGCCGACCTTGTTCGAGCCGATAAGCAGCTCGGTTTTGCCTTCTTTCGCCCCCAATCGGTAATCGAGTGTATCGAACCGCCCGGTGCCGGTCAGTTCCGACAGGTCTTTTGCAAGCTCGTCTTGCTTTGCCTTATCGAGCGGCTGGCCCGTATATTTACCGCCGAGCTTTTCCGTGATGAGTTTGGCCTGGTCGGCATCCTGACTTTCGACCGCAACAAGTGTCGGAACAGGCGGCGTGTCGGGCATCTGTCGGCTGAGTCGTGCGGCGAGATGCTGTTCCCATTCGGTATCGTCGAGCGAGAGGGACTTCAGTAAGGCCGCCTTCTCAAGGGCTCCGTTGTAACCGAGTTCTATCAACTCCCGGCTCTTTCCAAAATCCGACGAGCCGTAATTTCCGAGATCGGGCGAAATGATCAGATCTGCCTGCCGAAGGCTTCGCCGCGAGTTGTCAACGGTGGCGATGTTGATCGTTTGGGCCAAAATTCCGGGCAGGCTTTCCAGTGCTTCGCGGCCGCCAAGCTGTGTTTCGATATTGACGACGAGCACGATGTCGGCCCCCATTGCCTTGACGACATCGGTCGGGATGTTATTGACAAGTCCGCCGTCCGACAAGGCTTTTCCATCAACCTCGACCGGCGCGAAAACACCCGGCACGGACATCGTTGCCCGCAGCGATCGCGACAACGACCCACTTTTCAACGTAACCGATTCACCTTTAACCATGTCCGTCCCGACCGCCCGAAACGGAATCGGCAGATCGTCAAAGTCAGTCACGGTTGCGTATTGCAGTGTCAGCCTGTCGATCAGCAGCCCGATCTCGTGGCCGGAATTGAGAGCATTCGGCAGCTTTAGATCGTTTACTTTACCTTTGAGGGGCACCGGCGAAGGGATGTTCCTGCGGTCTTCCTTTCGTCTGAATGAGAGATTTTCGAACGAGGCCGTCGATTGCAAAAGCTTCTCCCAGTTAAGCCCAACGACCGTCGCCTCGATCTCGGCCGGCGTTTTGCCCATCGCGTACAATGCCCCGATAAGCCCGCCCATGCTCGCGCCGCCGACGTAATCGACCGGAATATGGTTCGCCTCCAGCACCTTGAGCACGCCGATATGAGCGAAGCCCCGCGCCCCTCCGCCGCTAAGCACCAGCCCGACGGTCGGCCGTTTTTTTACCGCTCCATTTTGCCCGAATACGGCGGCCGTAAATTGCAGGAAAGAAAAGATCAATATCGCGACAATTATTTTCTTTTGCATGGCAGTGATAACTATGATGCTTTGAAACTTATCTTCGATTCTAACGCAACTATGCCCGCCGGAAGCAACTTCCGCCTGCGATATGCGAAGTGGATCTCCGAAAAAGCGAACTGGCTCTAAATTCACTGGATTTTAACGCAGATTTAGCGTATTTGTAGGAATTATTCGTTTTATCTCACAGCCCATCGCCCGAATGAGGGCATAATTTGTCCTCTTCAAAAAAAACGAACAAATCCACCGGTTCGCACTAAACAAGATTCGAGCCTGTAACTTATTGACTCAATTGCACTTGTTAGTGTGATCGTGCTAACCATATATCCGATGAACCCTTCTGCCGACAAGGAAATTACGATCACCGGAAATGGCTCTCCTGAGGGCGACCTCTCTGCGGAAAACCTGCGCCTCATTGTCGAAAGAGTTCTCAACCCCTTGCCCTCAAGCTCGCGGTTCTCGCAATCATCCCTGACAAAACGCGCGATGACAACACACACCTCTTGTTCCCGATGGCCGCCGTTTTGGCTCAAAACGGAGTTACCAAATTCGATGCGATGGTTGCACAAGGCACCCATTCACCGATGACCGATGCGGAAAAGCTTGCAAAGATCGGTGCCGATAGCTTCGATTCTATCCAGAATCTCGGTAGCATATACGACCACCGATGGGACCAACCCGAAGAACTCGTTAACATCGGCGAACTCTCTGCCGACGAAGTCAGTCAAATAACCGGCGGCCTTTTTCACGAAGCGATCCCGCTTGCTGTCAATCGCCTTGCCGCCCCGGGCAACTATGACGCGATCCTGATATTCGGCGCGACCGTCACGCACGAGGTCGCCGGATTCGCCGGTGGAGCAAAATACTTTTTTCCCGGGATCTCCGGTGCCGAACTCACGCACAAAACTCACTGGCTGGCCGCTCTTGCAACGATCGAAAAGATCATCGGCCGTATCGAAACTCCAACACGGCATCTGATCGAAGCCGCCGCTGATCGCATCGCCGCCAAGGTAATCGTATTCACGTCGGTCGTCACCCGAATCGCCGATGACCGCCTGCGAACACACGCACTCTTTGCCGGTGATTTTTGCTCGTCGCTGCGAAAGGCGGCAGAGGTCAGCCGCAGTGTTCATATCAAATACACCGGACGCAAATACGAGCTTGTGGTCGCGCTACTCGACGAGCATTACGAAGACCTTTGGCTCGGCGGCAAAGCGAGCTACCGTCTCGGCGCCGTAATCGAAGCGGGCGGCGAACTGATAATTTACGCCCCGCGTCTTCGCTGTATTTCCGAAACCCACGGCGATGACATCGAGCGTTTTGGCGGATATGCGCCGCTGGAAAAGATAAAAGATCTGGTCGCCAACTCGGGCGAGCTGCAGGCGAATCTTTGCGTTGCGGCCCATCTTGCCCATGTCTCATACGCCGGGCGAACCGGCGACGATGGCAAATTTGTGCCAAAGTATCGAATCTCATTGGCTTCACAAGTCGACCGCGAAACGTGCAGCCGTGTAAATCTCGATTACCTCAATCATCAAACCTTCAACATTGCCGATTATCAAAGCGACCCCGACACCCTTATCGTTGAGCGTGCCGGCCGCGATCTTTACCTGGTCGCTCCAGCGGACAATTAGCTCGAATGATTCGAGTCTGAAAAGAAATGATCAAGATCGTGGATTTGCTGCGTCAGAAAGATCATCGCCGATGCTACTTACAATGTAACATCGGCGTTGGGAGTGTGGGCAAAAAGATGGGTCGATCAGGCCGTTGGCCTAAGACAGACTTGATAGTCGCGATGATTTCGCTAGGAAGTTCCGTTCGATGAAAGCTCCGTGTAACATGCACAAGACATTTTCTTTAGCTTGTTACGATCCGAGATAAATATCTGGCCGCGAACATAATCGATCGCGTTCTTTTCGCGAAGCGATTTCGCCATGCACGTCACGCTCGGCCGGTAAACACCCAGCACTCCGGCAATATATTCCTGCGTAAGATTAAATTTGTTCTTCTTGCTGCGGTCTTGCAGCATCAATAACCATGTGCAAAACCGTTCTTCAACGGCATGATGTGTGTTGCAGATAACCTTCTGAGAGATCTGTTTAATGTACGAATTGATCTGATCGTGAAGCCATCGCTGAAGCGGACGGCTGTACGTAAGCTCCCTCTCCAGAACGTCGGTTTCGATCTTGTAAGCGGTTCCGCCAACGCAAACCTGCGCGCAGTTTACGGCAGGCGACGTTCCCCAAACGGATGAAATACCGACGGCCCCTTCGGCTCCGGTGACCGCGACCTCGATCGTGCGTCCATCGGCCAGCATCTGAAATTCGGAAATGACCGCCGTTTCGGGAAAATAGATAAAGTCGACGCGGTCATCCTGCTGGTAAAGATAGTCATCTTTGGTAAGCAAAGTTAGTTTCAGTAATGGCCTTAGCTTATTCACCAGCGACTGCGGGAGGCCGCCGACCACTATTTTGGATGGTAAGCTCCGCACGGCGTCGAGCTGCTCTAACCCCAATGTTTCGTATGTACTTCTTATCACGTCGTCTATACGGAATTCAGGGGCTAGGCTTGGTACTCCTATCTGCGCCGTTCGCCTTGCGTAACCTGAGTCGGTCTTATAACCTTCCATTTGTTCTATCTACCTCCCGATAAAGTGCTATTAAACGGGTTTTTCCGAATTTCTGAAACAAAGATATTTGACCAATAACTAGATCGACCTTAGACATCTCACGTTCCACACATCGATGCTTGTTCTCAAGCTGGTCTAACTGACAAATTCAACGACTCGAACATATTTTGGCTTACCTGCACCTTCCGATGTTGCAATCGAAAAATACCAGATTCGACAGTTTGAAAGTCGAACGGACTCGCTCGCGTCCCGGACAATAATTAAGAAAAACGTCCCAAAACCTTTTGCGTACACGCCGCTCGCCACATTATTTGCTCATGTTGATGAAACGACGTGCAGTTCCGGCGGTTTTTGCTCAACTATTTTTCAAATCCGGATAATTCTTTCCGCCGCGTCCGATTCGGCTCCCAACAACTCGCATCAAAATCTCAAAACTGCGTTCCATAAAATCGATCCGGAGCAACAGCGAATCATGTATATCTGCATCATGCTCGCCGAGAGAATTCTCAAATTACAAAGTTGAGATTCCCCTTTATCTGCAACGATCCGACGCCAGTTTGCCGACGAAGGCTCATGCTATCTTCGATTTTCTTGTCCTGCACCGCTCGGAATGCGGCAACCTAATAGAGAATGTGTACGAGTAGTTTATAACGTCACGGCGGAAATGGAAAGTATTATTTCAGCCTTCGGCGGCTAATTGTCATGCGGAATCGGGGCGCTATTTCGGTGTTGCAGACGTCTTAGTTGGCGGCCGTGTATAAGGGTGAGTTGGAACCAGAAGCCGCGAATTGAAGGGCCATTCGAAAGAAACAGAAACGTCTGGCCGGGGTAAAGGTAAAATTGGTGGAGACGAGGGGGATCGAACCCCTGACCTCTGCAATGCCATTGCAGCGCTCTCCCAGCTGAGCTACGTCCCCAATTTGTCAATGCCGGATGAGGCGGCAATCTAAGAATCTAACGAAAATACCGAGGCGCGTCAAGCTGCACACTGGCACATACCGTCCGGCAAGACTAAAGGATTTTTTGAACGCGGATCTAACGGATTAGGCGGATTCGACGGATAAATCACTTGAAAAAATCCGCCGGAATC
Source organism: Chloracidobacterium sp. UBA7659 (assembly GCA_002483395.1). GTDB lineage: Bacteria > Acidobacteriota > Blastocatellia > Pyrinomonadales > Pyrinomonadaceae > OLB17. The sequence goes on from DLHV01000031.1 coordinate 45,937, forward strand.
CGCTCGATCCGCCTAATCCGAGTTCGAAAATACTTTCCTCAGATAAAGCTATACGGTGTTATCGATTATTCCGGATCGGTTCCTACTTTCCCTTGAATACGGGCCTCCGTTTTTCTAGAAAAGCCGAAACGCCTTCCTGTTTGTCTTCTGTCGAAAAACAGATCGCGAACAGATCGACCTCGCGGCGGAGGCCTTCATCAAGGTTGGAACGCGATGCAAACTTAACGGCTTCCTTCGCAAGCTGAAGCGCTATCGGCGCCTTTTCCGCGATCTTTTCGGCCAGCTCTAATGTTTTCGATTCAAGCTCATCGGCCGGATAAACGTGATTAACCAATCCAAAACGAAGAGCCGTTTCGGCATCGATCATATCGCCGGTCAGAACAATCTCCATCGAACGTCCCTCGCCGATCAGCCGTGTTAGCCGCTGTGTTCCGCCGCCGCCGGGAATGATTCCAAGATTTATCTCCGGCTGCGAAAACCGCGCGTTTTCGCTTGCTATTCGAATATCGCACGCGAGTGCGAGTTCGTTCCCACCGCCAAGGCAAAAACCGTTGACCATTGCGATCACCGGTTTCGGAAACGTGTCGATCGAATTGAAAAGCGTCTTTTCGTGAAATGTCGCACGCTGCGTGACCGGCGTCTTGCCTTCGAACTCACTGATGTCGGCACCGGCAATAAACGACTTTTCGCCCGCTCCGGTAATGATAAGCACGCGAACGCTGTCATCCTTTCGCAGATCATCAAGCGCGGCAACGCCTTCGATGTGGACTTTACTGCTGAGAGCATTGAGCTTGTCAGGGCGATTGATCGTCAGGATGGCAACCTTATCGCGTTTTTCGACGGTGATTGTTTCGTATTTCGACATAAAAATTTACGACAGGCCGGCAGCCTGTCGCTTTCACATTGAAGATTTATAGCATTTCCGAAAAGTCTGTTCTACATCGGTTACTCATCGGCACCGTCGGCAACATTATCATCGGCGATCCAGGCGACGAATAGCCGCAGCCAGCTTTCTTTTTGCTCGACGATCGTAACTCCGACGCGCGATGTGCCGTGACTTGCGGCGGAAAGGCGTACAACCTGGGCCTTTACCTCAACCGGTACTCCGTCCGGCCGGTGAGAGCGGATATAAAGCGTCTCTCCGCTTGCGATTTTTTGGTTCAACTGAAATAACGCTCCGAGGGTCGAGATGTCGTCGGTTTCGGTCGGTTCGCTCCACGCGGCACCATCGTCTGCGCGCCCCGAAACAACTATCGGGAGTCGCAGAGCCATTCGCAGAGCAAAGCGTTTTTCCTCGTACTGAGGCTGCATAGAAGTCAACATTTGTGCTCGCTAGATCAGGTGTCGTTTAGCGAAAACAGTCTAACACGAACACTTTACAAACAACTATTGCGTCGACGCCAGCTAACGGGAATATACCGTATAGCCGCCGCAATAGTATTTAAGAACTAATCGTAAGGTGCCTCGACTAACTAAGCGCCCGATAGTTATACTATATATAAAGTAACTATTTCAAATTTGTTTTACGCGCTGTATAAACGAATATCGATATGCCCCAGAAAATTGTTGAACACAAAGTAGTAATTCTCGGTTCCGGCCCGGCCGGACTGACAGCCGCCATTTATGCCGCTAGGGCACAGCTTGCACCGGTCGTTATTAACGGTCCGCAGCCGGGTGGCCAATTGACCATCACAACCGATGTGGAAAACTATCCCGGTTTTAAGATGGGCATAATGGGCCCGATCCTGATGGACGAATTTCGCGAGCAGGCACTGCGCTTCGGCACCGAATTCATGAATATCTGGATCGATGAAGTGGATCTTTCGGAGCGTCCGTTCACGCTTTACGGCAAGGAGAGCGCGGATAGCGACGAGGTCACGACGATAATCAAAGCCCATACTCTGATCATCTCGACCGGCGCGTCTGCAAAATGGCTGGGCATTCCCGGCGAGGCTCCGGTTCCCGAAGGCCTTGGCGGAAACGGTGTGTCGGCCTGCGCCACGTGCGACGGTTTCTTTTTCCGCGAACTCCCGATCGTCGTTGTCGGCGGCGGCGATACCGCGATGGAAGAAGCCCTGTTCCTTA
>DLHV01000223.1:0-849 GCA_002483395.1 Chloracidobacterium sp. UBA7659
GGGACCTGGTTATAACCCGCAAGCCGCACCGCCGGGTCTTCAACCGCCTCAAGCGGCTCCTGGTCAACCAATTCTCCCTCCGACAGGTCCTGTTCGCTCAATTGTTCCCTTCTCGTTCCACTTCTTCATTTGGCCAGGGCGCAAAGCAACCATTCCAAAATCTCGCTGCATCACATCATCAAGTTTAACAAAACCGAAGTAAAACTAGGTAAATATTGAGGTAATCGAGATGCGTTCCAAGTTCTTCCCCTTGTTCGTAATAGTATCCGTCTGCGCAATTTCCGCCGCCGCGCAAACTTTGATCGAATCGGAATCAAGTGCTGTTTTCAATGGCAAAACGGCCGAATTTCGGCTGGTTATCGACAGCCGAAGTGTCTCGGGAAACGCGAAAGTCGATCTGGAATTGCTGGACGCCGAAAGCAATATTCGCGCGTCCATTTCGCCCGTCATTCGCCTAAAGAGCGGCAGACAGGAGTACAAGATCTCGTTGCCGGTGGGCGATTTGCTGAAAGCCACGGGCGACGATGTTGCGTGGTATCGTTTGCGATATCGTATAGGGGAATCAAACGGAATAATCTCGCTTTCGGAACTGCTCAAAGACGACTTCGAAATGCGCGTTGCTGCCTTTGAAAGAGTTGTGCCGGGCCAGGTTTTTCGCGTGCGGGTCAGAACCCTGCATCCCTTGACAAAGCGGGCGATCAAACGGGTCCTTGTAGACGGAGAACTCGAACTAGACCTTGAAACCGAAGCGGACGAGGACGAGCTGAAGATCAAGGCGCAAGGCCAGACCAACGGCGACGGTATCCTGGAACTTGACTTCAAAGTGCCTGACAACATCAAACTCGACGG
>DLHV01000223.1:872-26239 GCA_002483395.1 Chloracidobacterium sp. UBA7659
CTCGGAGGATACTTATGGTTCCGTAATTCTCACATCCGATAAGCCGCTTTATCAGCCGGGCCAGAGTTTTAGCGTACGCGGCCTGTATTTTGACGCAAATAATGTTGTCGTTTCGGGCAGCGAGCTTGAGTTCTCTATAGAGGACGATGATGAAACCGTTCTATATCGCCAGACCGTAAAAACATCTGATTTTGGTATTGCGTCGATCGCATGGACGATCCCGGAAAATGCGAAGCTGGGTAACTATCGCGTGGTCGTAGAAGCTGACGACGATTTGAAGGCTGACCAGCTTATGTTCAAGGTTTCGCGTTATGATTTGCCGAATTTTTCAGTCTCTGCCAAACCCGATAAATCCTATTACCTTCCCTCGGACAATCAAGCGAATATTGAGATCAACGGCGATTATCTTTTCGGCAAGCCGGTCAACAAAGGAAAAGTGCGCGTTGTTCAGGAAAACGACAGGCGCTGGAATTGGCGGACACAATTATATGATGTCGAGGAAAAGGCAGAGGTCGAGGGCGAAACCGACGCAGTCGGCAAATACATTGCAAAGTTCGATCTGACAAACGAAAACGGTGAGCTTCGAAAAAGCCAATGGAGACGCTATGNNGGACCTTCGTTTTGCGGCTTATTATACGGATCTTTCCACGAACCGTACCGAACAAAAGCGATTCGAGATCCGGCTGACAAAAGAGCCAATACATATTTATCTTATACGGCACGATTACCAGAATCCCAATCTTCCGCTGACTGCCTATGTTTCGACATTTTACGCGGACGGCACGCCGGCTGTCTGCGATATACAGATCGAAAACGCAGGCGAGACTCTTGACCGCTTCAAGACCAACTCACTCGGCNNCAAGCTCGCAATTTCGAAGGACAAGACTAGGTGGGGTCGATTCGGACTCAAGATCGCGGCCCGCGATAAAAAAGGTCACCAAGGAACATTTGATGAAGAATATAACCTCGATTCTGAACATGATGCCCTGCAGCTAACAACTGCGCGGACAATCTACAAGCCGGGCGACATGGTCGATGTCAGTATAATTTCGACTCAACGTACAGGATTCATTTACCTCGACGTCGTGAAGGATTGGACCGTGGTCGATTCACGCATCGTAAGTCTCAGAAATGGAAAAGCAGACGTTTCGATACCATACCGTGCGGAATTTAAGGGCGAACTTACCGTCGCCGCTTATGGCGATCAGGAAACCTACTTTTGGGACAACCGTATGCGCAGCTCGCGGGGAATCATTTTCCCCGAACAGCAAAATCTAAGGCTCAACGCAAAATTTTCAAACGCCTCATACCGCCCGAGCGAGGATGCAAAGGTCAAATTCTCAGTGTATGACGGCGCTGGCCGGGCGGCGGAAAGTGCATTAGGTGTCGCGGTTTTTGACAAAGCGGTGGAGCAGCGTGCAAAGACCGATGCAGAATTTGGCAGCTATTTCAGCGGCTTTTCCAGTCTTATGGGCTATGGAAAATCGTTCGGAAGCCTATCTGTCAAAGACTTGAACGATCTCGATCTGTCCAAACCCGTCCCAGCCGAAATCGAATTAGCTGCTGAGGTGATGCTCGCCGGAAACTACTATTATCCGCGAATTTACCACGGCGGCGGCAACGAGGCTGAAGCGAAATCGCTCTATCAGGAATATTTTACAAAGCAGCTAAAGCCGGTCGAGGATTTGCTGAAAAGGCATTTCGAAAAGAATCACAATTTTCCGAACGACGACATCTCACTACGTCAGACCTTACGTGAAAATGGCGTCGATCTTGATAGCTTGAAAGATCCTTGGGGGCAGAATTATCGCGTTACTTTCACGACCGAGGGAACGCAAGCGATAGATTCGTTTAGTACNNTTGGTAATAACGACGACATTTCCGTTGCTGCGGCTAAGGTTCCCTATTTCGCGCCGGTTGGCGATGCGATTGATAAGGCGGTGCAGGCTTATCACGCTGAAACCGGAAAATTCATCCGCGATCTGCCGACGCTCTTGGCCGAGGTTTCGAAATCCGGCATCGAGCTTGGCAAGCTGAAAGACAGATGGAACCGCGATTACCGGATTACTTTTGAGGTCTCAGGCAGAAGTTACCTGATCCGAGTTCACTCGTTTGGCCCAAACGGATTCGAAGACCCGAATAGATGGAGCAGCGATGATTTCGATGTGTGGACAAGTTATGCGAACTATTTCTATAGGTCGGAAAACGAGATCAACGAGGTACTCAGCAAAGAAGTGAACATCGGCAAAAAACCATTTCCAAAGGATGAAGCGGAATTTACAGCGATGCTGGAGAAAAATGGCGTCGACCTTGGATCGCTAAAAGACGGTTTCGGCTCGCCTGTTTATCTCACTTCCTCGGTCAGCACCCGCTATGTAGACAAAACAACATTTGAAAACGGAAAGCAAATAATCAAACCGGCAACCGACCAGTTGAGGATATTTTCGATCAGGAGCAAGGGTGTCGATCGGCTCAATGGCTCAGACGATTTCGAGCTGGCGAATTTTTCAAGTGTCATTACCGAAGTGACGGGTTACAACGGATTTTCAAAAGGCGAGGTAAATTCTGTGGCGTTTTCGGGAGCTAAAGGAGCGATTTCCGGTACGGTCGCCGATGCCAATGGTGCGGTAGTTCCAAACGCGTCTGTTACCGCCACGGACGAGAATGACAGCACAAAGATCTACTCTACGGCGACGGATGACAACGGATATTTCCTGCTCGGAAATCTTCCATCTGGGAAATATCGCGTAAGGGTCGAATCACCGGGGTTTAGCCCTTATGTTTTATCGAACGCTGAAGTGCGTTCCCAAAATCTCGTCAAGGTAATGATTACCCTGAACGTCGCCACGGCGTCCGCGATGGTTGAAGTAACCGCCGCCGCAGAAACGGTCGATTCTTCGAGTGCATCCGTCTCGAAGACTGTCACAACGGCAAGTGCCAAGATTGTGGTTCCATATAAGGAACAAACATCAACTCCCCGCCTCCGCGAGTATTTCCCGGAAACCTTGGTCTGGCAGCCCGAGTTGTTGACCGACAAGAAAGGCAAAGCCGAGATGACCTTCAAAATGGCGGACAATATCACGACGTGGAAAATGTACACGATCGCTTCGACCAAGAAAGGGAAGATCGGCGTAGCGGAACAGGAGATCACGGCGTTTCAGCCGTTTTTTGTCGATCTCGATCCGCCGAAGTTTTTGACGGAGGGGGATGAGATATATTTACCGACACAGGCGCGGAATTATACAGAGAAGAAGCAGGCGGTCGATGTGACGATGGCGAAGGCGGACTGGTTTTCGTTCCTGGGAGCGGACAAGCGGCGGGTGGATGTCGAGGCCGGAAACTCGAATAATTCGATATTCGGCTTTAAAGCGATCACACCCGTGAAGGACGGCAAACAAAGAGTTACGGCGATAGCCCAGACGGATTCCGATGCTATCGAAAAGCCTGTNNCAAGCCAAATGGACAGGAGATCGTCCGGACGGATTCGAAGGTGACGAACAGCAACGCAAATTTCGATATAAATTTCCCCGTCAACGCCCTGCCGCGAACGCAGAAAGCCGAGCTGAAGATCTATCCCAACCTTTTCGCACACGTTTCCGAATCGGTCGAAGGCTTGCTCGAACGCCCGTACGGCTGCGGCGAGCAGACGATCTCATCGACTTATCCGAACCTCATGATACTTAAGTTTGCGAAGGCCGACTCGCCGCTGCGTCAGAAGGCAAAGAAGTATCTTCAATCCGGTTACGAGCGGCTGCTCGGTTATCAGATCGCGGACGGCGGTTTTACATATTGGGGCGGGAAAGACACCTCTGATGTAGCGCTCACGGCCTATGCGTTGCGCTTCTTGAACGACGCGAAGTCGCAGATCACTGTCGACGAAGACGTGATCAAAAAAGCGGAAGACTGGCTGATCAAACAGCAGCGTGCGGACGGAAGCTGGACGAAAAAATATTATTACGAAACGGCGGAAAGTTCACAGCGGACAAAGCTGATCACAACCTATGTAGCCCGCTCGCTTTCCATGAGAAAGGACGCAGACAAGGCTGCGTTGGCGAAAGCACTCGACTATCTTAAGGCCCGAAACGCCGAGATCGACGAGCCGTACGCCTTAGCTCTTTATGGCCTTGCGTCACTCGACGCGGGCAATAAGGAAATCGCTGCGGGCATCGTGGCGCTGTTAGAGAAAATGGCGATCGAAGAAGGCGGGGCCGCGTATTGGAAACTCGAAACCAACACGCCNNTTTTACGGCTGGGGAACTGCCGGACGTATCGAAACGACGGCGTTGGTATTGCAATTTCTTCTCCGCGACGCAGCATTGACAGGTACGGTCGATACAGCACGAAAAGATCTGATCGTACGAGCCACGCTATTCTTACTCAAAAACAAAGACCGCTACGGCGTCTGGTATTCGACGCAAACGACGATAAATGTCCTTGACGCTTTTCTCGCCGCACTCGCCGATAGGAAGGCACCGGAAAACCAAACGCTGCAGATCGTCGTCAATGGCGAAGTCGTCCAAAACCTCACAATCCCTCCCGATAAGATCGATCCCGTGACCGTCGATCTAACCGGCAGACTGAACGCGGCCAAGAACAGCGTCGAAGTGCGTGGCTCGAACGACGTGGCGTTGATATCGCAAGTCGTCGCATCGCATTACATCGATTGGCGTGATTCGGACGCTTCGAATACGACCATCAACAAATCGCGAGCACTCCGTCTTGATTACAAATGCGACAAGTCCGCGGCGGCAATCATGGAAGATGTAACCTGCACAGTCGACGCAGAGCGGATCGGATTCCAGGGCTACGGAATGCTGCTTGCCGAGATCGGCACGCCACCAGGCGCTGACGTCAGCCGCGAGTCCCTCGAAAAAGCCCGTGAGGACTGGAGCATCAGCCGCTACGACATTCTGCCCGACCGCATCGTCCTTTATATGTGGTCGAAGGCCGGCGGCTCGAAATTCAATTTCAAATTCAACCCCCGCTACGGCATCAACGCCCAAACCCCACCGTCGCTTGTTTACGACTATTACAATCCAGAGGCCCAGGCGACGGCCCTGCCGATGCGGTTTATTGTTAAGTGATCTAAATCACAAGAAAAAGATGTACAACAATGAACAGGAAGGAAGGAGAACTCTTATCCGATCTTCTCCAAACCATTCATATAACCCTGCAATGCTTTCGGCACAAGGATCGACCCGTCTTCCTGCTGATAATTCTCGACCACACCTATCCACGTCCGCCCAACGGCAAGCCCCGAACCGTTCAGCGTATGAACAAACTCCGGTCTCCCGCCCCCGCCGCGTCGAAAACGAAGATTCATCCGCCGTGCCTGAAAATCACCGCAGTTCGAGCAGCTTGAGATCTCACGGTACGTTTTCTGCGATGGCAGCCAAACCTCGATGTCATACGTCTTGGTAGACCCAAACCCCATATCACCCGTAGACAGAACAACGGTTCGATATGGCAGTCCGAGAAGTTGCAATATCCGCTCGGCATTTGCCGTCAGCTCTTCATGCTCTTTCTCTGATTTCTCGGGCAGCGACAGCTTGACCAGCTCGACCTTCTCGAATTGATGCTGGCGTATCAGCCCTCGCGTATCCTTGCCGTAGCTTCCCGCTTCGCTGCGAAAACAAGGCGTGTAGGCAACGAAATATTTCGGCAAATCCTTTGCGTCGAGAATTTCTTCCGAATGATAATTCGTCACCGGCACCTCTGCCGTCGGTATCAACGCGAGCCCGCGTTCGTCATTCAGGAAAAAGAGATCGTCCTCGAATTTCGGAAGCTGATTCGTACCAAACAAACTCTTTCGATTTACAATGAAAGGTGGCAAAGTTTCGGTATATCCATGCTCGGTCGTATGGACGTCAAGCATAAAATTTACCAGCGCCCGTTCAAGCCGTGCACCTGCTCCGTTCAATATCGCAAACCGTGAGTCGGTAATTTTCGTCGCCCGTTCGAGATCGAGAATGCCAAGCGTTTCGCCCAGATCGACATGGTCCCTCGGCTCGAACGAAAACTCCTTCGGCTCGCCCCATTTGCGTATCTCGACATTCGCCGCCTCGTCCTTGCCGACTGGGACGTCACTCGCCGGAATATTCGGCAGTTGCGAAAGCAGGTCGCGCATCGCGCTTTCCGCCTCATCCCGAAGCGTTTCCAACTCCGCCTGCATGTCCTTCAACCCGGCAACTTCCGCCTTTTTTACTTCGGCCTCGTCTTTATTGCCGGCCTGCATCAACGCCCCAATCTCTTTGCTCGCCGCGTTCCGCGTCTGGTTGAGCTTGTCGCCCTCGCCAATAACACGACGGCGCTCGGCATCAAGCTCGACAAACTTATCAAGGCTCTCCGCTGGAAAGTCACGGTTCACAAGCGCCTCGCGGACCGTTTCCAAATTTTCCCTTACAAAGTTGAGGTCTAACATTCGTTGTTATTTCTTCTTTGCGGCGATCATCCCGATCGCTTTTTCGACCCGCGCTTTGCACCGAAAACCTTCTCGACGTCGAACGGTATGGTGATGCCGGTCGCCTCCATAGACTCGTGTTTTTCCAGCACCACTTCGATTGTTTGTTTATCGGCCATTTTTAACCTAAAATTTGCAAACGGGCAGAAACGCGACTGTTAAGGAGAATGCCTCATCACGTGATCGAATTTGCACGCTCGTTTACACTCGCGTTTCTGCCCGGTCGAATCGAATTTAGCAAACTTGGTATGTCAAACAAAGTTCGTAAAGCCGTTTTCCCCGCCGCCGGGCTTGGCACGCGTTTCCTGCCCGCGACAAAGGCGTCACCGAAGGAAATGCTTCCGCTCGTCGATAAACCGTTGATCCAGTACGCGGTCGAAGAAGCGGTCGCCAGCGGCATCGAGTCGATTCTCATCATCACCGGCCGCGACAAAAGCGCGATCGAGAACCATTTCGACATCTCATTCGAGCTGGAACAGCTGCTCAAGGAAAAGGGCAAGGACGATATGTTCGAGATCGTCCGGTCCATCTCGGACATTGCAAAGATCAGCTACACACGGCAAAAGCAAGCTCTCGGCCTCGGCCACGCGATCTACCAGGCAAAGGATTTTGTAGGGAACGAGCCGTTCGCCGCCCTGCTTGCGGATGATATCATCGATGCAGAAAAACCCGCATTGCGGCAGATGATTGATGTGTTCGAAAAATACAACGCTCCTGTTATCGCGACCATGCAGATCGAAGGCGAGGCCATTTCCCGCTTCGGCGTTATAGATGCGGAGGAAGTCGAACCGAACGTCTATCGCATCAAGGACATGGTCGAAAAACCCACCTACACTGACGCCCCGTCCGATTTAGCTATCATCGGCCGCTATATCTTCACGCCTGACATTTTCAACGCGATCGAGCGTACGACACCCGGTGCGGGCGGCGAGATACAGATCACGGACGCGATGCGGCTTCTGCTAAAAGACCGCCCCTTCTTCGCAGTCAAGCTCGAAGGCACCCGCCACGACGCCGGTGACAAGCTCGGATTCTTGATCGCAACCGTAGAATTCGCCTTAAAACGCGACGACCTCGGCAATGATTTTCGCGCTTATCTGCGGTCGCTGAAGTTGTAGTCTCGGCAAAGGCTCTACCTCTAAACGCTGTCTTTCGCCTTTTTTCCCATCAGGACCAACTGTAAAATTATCAGCCCGGCGACGCACACCAGCAGCGAATACATTCCGGCCTTAAGTGTCCCCGACCAATCCGATAAATACCCGATCAACCAGGTTATCGATGCGGCCCCGAGCGTCCCGCAAATAAAAAAAGGCGTCGCCCGCCGCGTCGCCGTCGGCCCGAACGTCCGCGTAAATCTCGAAAGATTGGTTGGAAAAACCGATGACGTACCGAATCCCGAGATCGACGCCCCGATACCGAGCCACAACAAGTTTCCAGCCAAGAGTACAGTCAGCATTCCGGCCAACATGATCCCAAGATCGAGAAGCAATACTTGATCCTCCTTTAGGAAGCTAAAGAAAACCGGAGCGACCGCGCGGCCTATCAGGAAGAACAGAAAGTAAAGAAACGTAGGTGACAGCAGCTGCAAAACCGGCTCTCCGTTCAGCCGGTCCGCGTATGTCGTTAGCCATCCGCCTACACCGCTTTCAAATCCTACGTGAATAAAGTTGAACAGGGCGATCGCCCAAGCCAACGGCATCGTCCATATAGGCAGCCGGCTCTCCTCCGCATCGTTCGCCGCCACATCCGCCTTAGCGCGAGCGGGATCCCGAAAAAAAGCTATGAAAACGGCTCCGGCCAAAAGTGGCGTTGCCAGGATCAATATCATCGGCAAGAGATCGGAGCCGCCTGTCGTCCGGTCAACGAACTGTTTGCAAACAACCGCTCCCGCCCCCCAAAAAAAATTCAAAACGCTAAGAGCCGCGGCAGACCGCAGCGGATTCATTTCCATGATCAACATGTTGATAGATGGCAACGTAAGACCGATCCCGAAACCGTTCAACATGAAACCAAAAAGACAAACCGGAAACACATTGGCGTTCATGAAAAACACACCGGTCGCCATCGCCGAACAGCCGATGACCGTCGCCAAAATAAAGTTGTTCCTGCGGCCAAACCAATTCGTGCAGAGCGTCCCGATCAACGATCCCGCAAACTGCGCCGGAAAAAAGTAACCCGCCTGAAGATCGTTCAGCCCAAAGCGTCCGGAAAGAAGGGGCAGCACTTGCCCGATCAACACCGTGGTGATCCCCGAAAGGAAAAACACCGCGTGCAAAAGGATCTTCAATCGGCGGTTATCGGAAATTTGCATTAGAATTAGGCGGNNGCTATTGGATCCTGAAATTTTCCATCGGCTTGATCCGACTCACCGCAAGTGCCGGGTAGAACGTCGCGAACAGACAGAGTGTGAGGCATACAGCCGCGATTATCAATACGTCCCAGACGGCCGGCCGCAGTTGGATGTACGCTATCGAGTAAACATCCGCCTGTTAACTGGACCCTTAATTAGCAAAAATGCCGCCAATTCGCTAGAATTTTTATAACAAAATGGATTAGCCCTCGCGTGAGGGCCGAGGTAAACGCGGGATGTCGCTGGCCACAATTGATGACGCCATTGAAGATATTCGTAACGGCAAAATGATTATCATCGTCGACGACGAAGATCGCGAAAACGAGGGCGATCTGGTCTGTGCGGCTGAAAAGGTGACGCCGGAGATAGTCAGCTTTATGGCTATTCATGGCCGCGGTCTGATCTGTCTGCCGTTAACGGAGGAACGTTGCGACGAACTGCAATTGACGCCCCAGACGAGTCACAACACGTCAACAATGGGCACGGCATTCACTATCTCGATCGAGGCGCGTGAAGGCGTTACGACCGGCATTTCAGCCGCCGATCGGTCGCGGACGATATTGACGGCCGTTGATCCGAATTCAAAAGCATCGGACTTGGCGCGTCCCGGCCATGTGTTTCCGCTCAGGGCAAAACGCGGAGGTGTTCTCGTCCGTGTCGGCCAAACAGAGGCCAGTGTTGATATGGCACGTATCGCCGGACTCGTACCGGCGGCCGTGATCTGCGAGATCATNNGGCGGCGTGCTGGTGCGCGCCGGGCACACGGAGGCGAGCGTCGATATCGCGCGGCTCGCCGGCCTTATTCCAGCGGCCGTGATCTGCGAGATCATGAACGATGACGGCACAATGTCGCGAATGCCCGAGCTGACGGTTTTTGCTCAAAAGCACGGGCTGAAGATCATTTCCGTTGCTGATCTCGTGCGGTATCGAATAGAGAAGGAAACGTTGGTCAAACGCGTGGTTGAAACCGATCTGCCTACCGAGTTCGGAGCATTCCGTGCCATTCTCTACGAAAATGAGATTAATGGCGAAACGCACGTCGTCATGTCACTGGGCAATGTTTCGCGGGCAACCGATGCGGTTTTGGTTCGCGTCCAAACAGAGAACATAACGTTCGCGATGTTTGGCTCTACGCTCGGCGAAGCATCGCGGGCAATGCAAGCCTCTCTCAAAAAAATTGCCGAAGTTGGAAGCGGCGTCATCCTGTATTTGCGGCAGCGTGAAAATAATCTCGATCTCGTAAATCAACTCCGTACCTATGCCCTGATGCAGGAAAAAGGTATTGATTTTCAATCAGCAAAGCGTGAAACTGGATACGGAAAAATGCACGATTATGGCATCGGCGCTCAGATCTTGAAGGACCTGGGTGTAAGACGGATACGCTTGCTGTCGAATAACCCTCCCAAAGTAAGTGCGATCGAGGCATTCGGCCTTGAGATAGTAGAAACTGTGAGCTTTTAGCGCCGGACAGGTTGTAAAATGCCCGAAGAGAATACCGAACAGATCGATGACGAGACAGCCGAAGAACCTGTTGCGGACAAGCCGCGGGCACGTTTCCGACGTTCCTTTTTCACGCGCCGCAATCTCGTCGTTATTTTGGGGCTGTCGCTCGTGATTACTGGCCTCGCCGCGATCATCACTGTCGTTCTTTATCGCAACGGCGTGGCCGACCAGTACGTCAAGGATCAGTTCACCGCGAAAATGGAAAGGATCGGCATCGTGTTTGACGCGGAAGATTTCCGGCTCACGCTCTCACCGCTCGAATTGGAGCTTAAAAACGCGACGTTCAACGACAAGATATCCGGCGAGAAGCTCTTTTTTATTCGTGACACCCGGCTCGGCTTAACGGTTCAAAACCTCTATGCCTGGCAGCTAAGTCGCGATATAAGTATCGATAAAACGGAAATAAGCGGTGCCGAGGCATGGATCGAATTCGACGCCGACGGCAAGTCTAATTTCTCTAACCTAATCGAAGACCAGACCGGCGGCCGCGTAAACTTCAAATACCAATCAGTCAACTTCGTTCTTCGAGACAGCATTGTCCATTTCGGCGATGTCTCGCACAAGATCTCCGGCGATGCGAACAGCCTTTCATTTCTGCTTGAGCCTGAAAATTACGACGTTCCGGATGAACAAAAACGATACAAATTCGACCTTAGTTCGACCAACGCAAAATTTGTCTATGACGACAGTCCGCTTGCTCCGATCGATATTCGTGCGGTTGGAATCGCCGATCGAATGGGAGCCGACGTCACGAATCTAACGCTGGCGACGCCGATCGGGGAATCGACCCTGAACGGCAAGGTGACCGATTGGGCGGCTCTAAAATACAGTCTCAACATCGAGTCTTCGGTCGATCTAACCCAAACATCGACCATCTTCCCGCTTGGCACGGCGATTCGCGGCGTCGGCAATTTCAAAGGAACTGTTTCCGGCGAAGGCGAAAAATATAAAATTGACGGCAAGATCGATTCGCAATCGCTGGCCGCTGAGGGAATTTACCTCAAAGCCGTAAACGTAGCAGCTACTGTCGAAGGAACGAACTCGTCTTACGAAGCGAACGGAACAGCCGTTGCCGAAATGCTGACATTCGAGGACTTTCGCATCGATTTTCCGAAGATCGCGGGAAACGTTCGCGGCACCGGAACCGATTTTCGATGGGTTGGTGAACTGCAAGCTATCGCGGTAAAGTCCAAATCTCTCTCGCTCGGCGGCCTTTTTCTTTCGGACGCCGTTGCGGAGCTAAAAGATAGGGAGTTAATCGCAAGTGCCGCGAACGGCCGGGCTCAAAAATTCTCGGTAAAGGACAATGAATTTGCGAACCTAAGGGTGCGGAATCTTAAGTTTTCTGCCAAAAACAGTGACATAAACTTAACGGCACCAAATGCAACCGCTGATACTTTTGTCACTGACGATTACCAGCTCAACGGAATCGATGGTAACAACTTGCGTGTCAAAAACGGGAAAGGCCGAACGGAAGTCGAGGTCGGCAGCTTAAGGGCGTCCGGAGCTGATGCAAAAGGCACGAAACTCAAGAATTTGACTGCCGAGAAATTTGTTTTTACGGATCACCCGAATTCGACGGACCTTTCAGCCGAAAATCTCCGTGCCGAACGGCTCGATGGGAACGGCGCCCGTATCGATGGCCTCGATGCTCCCAGCATCACATTGCACGACACTCCGGCCGAGACTGTGATCTATTCCGACAAATTGCGTGTCGCAAAGATCGAGGCAGGCGGAGCTATTTTGGGCTCGCTGAACATTGCAGGCGTCCGGCTGACGATTCGGCAAGGCCGCATAGAAGGCACATCGAAGGACATCTATGCAGGAACTGTCGCGTTGGCAAAAAGCTCGACACTGCCGGAAGGTGGAACTCTTGAAGCCGTAAAAATCGCCGGGCCGGTGTTTGTGCTTGAACCGTCCGGACGTTACCGCGCGAGCGCGGACATGAGCCTCGGCGGCGGCGTTGTCGGAAATATACCGCTTGGCTCCGCCCAGGCAAAGGTAGCTGTCGATAACGACCGCGTAAACCTGAACGAGCTTACCGCGAATGTGATGAACGGCCTTGTCAACGGCAATGCGGTCATTGCGTTTAACAATCGCGCGTCCTCGACGATCGTCGCTGATTTTTCCGATCTCGATCTTGCCAAGCTTGCCGCTTTACAGGGCGGCCGGGTCATTCCGGTTGAAGGAAAAACCTCGGGCAAAGTAAACCTGACAATGAGCGGCACGGACTACCGGACTACCAGCGGCACGATCGACGCCGTGATCGCGGCCAACGCCGGAAACGCCGATAAAGGCACTGTTCCGATCAGCGGCAATGTTGATCTTTCCGCAACTAACGGCCTGTTCAATGTCGATCTCGCCAGACTCAACACGGCAAAAAGCGAACTGAATGCATCGGGCCGTTTCGATCTGCGGAATGACGACTCAAATCTAGATGTCGCGCTCAAATCAACTGACGCCAGCGAGATTGAACGGCTTGTACGGGTGCTCGGCATATCGCCGCAATTCGAATCGCAGTTCGATTCGATGAAGGCGCAGGTCGCCGGGAATTTGACCTTTGATGGGCAGATCACCGGCAATCTGACCGAGCCGATAGTGGACGGTAAAGCTTCGCTCGATTCAATCTCATTACGCGGAACCGAGCTGGGTTCGGTCACAACCGATATCCTTGTTTCGCCGTCAGCTACTGACATCAGGAACGGCAAACTCCAGGAACGAAACGGCGGAAACATAGCGTTTGCCGTTAACGTGCCTTCCTATGGAGCGAACAACATTTCGGTTCAGGCTACGCTGACGGACGTGAACGCCGGGCACCTGCTCGCGGCCTTGCCTGTCGATCTGCCTGAAAGATTAAAGGATTTCAATGGCAAAACGACCGGAACCGTAAACCTGAGCGGCCTGCCGAACCAATCGCAGGGCGAGATCAATATCGCTTCGGACCAGGGAACGATCGCCGGTCAGACATTTGATAATCTGAAAGCAAAGGCTGTTTTCAAAGGCACGCTTATCGATCTTGAGAGCGGCGAGATCCGCGTCGGCGAAGGGCTTCTGTCGGCAAAAGGTTCGTACGATACTGCTTTGACCGCATTCGATCTCGACGTTAACGGCAAAGCGGTTCCGCTGCCGCTGGCTCTTTCATTTTTGCCGAACAACAGTAATATTCCTGCAATAGCCGGAGCGACAGACTTTACGGCTAAGGCAACGGGCGAAATTGACCGGCCGGCCGGCATGAACACCAATTTCAACGGAACGGCGAACAATGTGGTTGTCAACGAAAATGCGTTTGGCGAGGTCACGTTCAAGGGCAGTACGGCCAACCAGATCCTGAACGCAGATTTGATTGCCACTCTCGACGGCCGCCCGCAAACGATATATGCCTCGGTAAACTTTGGCGATGACAGTCTGCCATTTCGCGTTCAGACCGAGTTCGATCACAGCCCGCTCGGTCCTTTCATAGCGTTGGTGCCGCAGCTCAAGAGCTTTCAGATCGGCGGAACCGGAACGGGACGCGTGGAATTCGGCGGGAATCTTGCCCAAAAGGATGCAAACAGGAAAACCGTTTTCACAACGGATGATTTGACCGGGTCCGCACAATTCTCTCAGCTTGCCTTACAGATCCAGGATACGCCGCTTGTGGCGACCGAACCGGTCGTTGTACGTTTCAATACGCGCGAGGCCGTTTTCGAAAGCGCCCGGTTCTCCGGCGGCGGCTCGAACATGACGATAGCCGGAACAAAAGCCCTGACCGAAGACGGCGTGAATAATCTATTGCTCGATGGCCGCATCAATCTGAGTCTTATCAATGCTTTACCCGGGGTTTCNNTTCTTCGGAGGCATTGCCGATGTTGCGATTCGAATCGCGGGCGTAAACAAAATTGCTCGCGTTTCGGGAACGGCGACTCTAGAGAATGCAGCGTTTGCTACCTTTGTCGGTTCAGACCGGCTTACCTTTGACCGGCTACAGGGACGTATTTTGTTCTCGGCAAATCAGGTCCAGGTCGATCAGGCGACCGGCTATCTCGGCGGAGGAAAATTCGTCACCAGCGGCGGAGCTTTGATCGGTGACAACCTGCAGCTTGCGTCATTTCGCTTCGATCTCAACGGTACGAACATCACAGTGCCGCTGCCAAAGAATTTCATCACGACTGGCGATGCAAAGCTGGAGATATCGGGCCGCCGCGTCGACAGCGGCAATCTTGTCACCCGCATCGCTGGAAGTATTCTCGCGCGGCGGAGCCTTTACACCAGGGATATCGACTTGGCAAACGTAGTTGGACAACGCCGCGAAGGATCGCTTTCGAGCGGTCCATCTTCGCTAAGGGCTCCGCAACTAGATCTAACCATCGAAGGCCGCGACGCTCTAGTTGTTCGAAACAATATCGCCGACTTGACCGCCTCCGCCTCGCTTCGCCTGACTGGCAATACAGACAACCCGCAGATATCCGGACGGATCACGGCGAACAGCGGCACGGTGTTTTTCCGAAAGGATCGTTATATCGTCCAGCGCGGCGTGCTTGATTTTCCGCCAAACACCGAGATCGAACCGGTAATAAATCTCCAGGCTGAATCGGAGATCGGCGGTTACCAGATCTTTGTAAGCCTGTCGGGGCCGCTAACCGACACCGAACAGCTAGTAGCAACCGTGCGTTCAAGCCCTGCGCTGCCGCAGGCCGATGTTATCTCTCTTATCACGACCGGTAATCTTTCCAACACCGAAGCCGGTATACCGACATTGGCGCAGACCGGTATAAACACGGCGGCTGAGATCCTGACTGATTCGATCATCAACAATCCGGCGCGAAAGGCGACCGACAAACTTTTCGGCCTGAATGTATTTGAGATCGACCCGATAATTTCGGGCCAGCGGCTTAATCCATCGGCCCGGCTTACGGTTGGACGGCAGATCAACAATAATCTGCGGGTAACCTATGCGACAAATCTTTCGCAGGATCAGAATCAGGTACTCGCTCTTGAATATCGCGTTTCGAATAAACTGTCGTTCATTGCGCAATATGAGCAGCGATCTTTGAGCAATGTAACTCAGAATCGCAATAATTTTAGCTTTGAGGTTCGGTTCAGGAAACGGTTTTAGACAGACAGTAGAGACGAATGCCAGCAAACAAGCGGGTTAAATTTTTGGATCGAGGAAGACAAACTTGGCGATGGGTGATTTTGGGCCGCAAGATCATGCGTTGGCCATCGTTGCCTTCCTTCCTGATCCTGACCGTTCTCTGCACATCGGTTTTTTGTCAGAATGGATACGAGAACCGCGAGATCGGCGACGTCACGGTAACCTTCGAAGGAAATGATAAGAATGTTTCGGTTAACGAGCAATTCCGGCTTTTAGCCCGGGACGCGGTCGGGAAAACTTACTCCCCGGTAAGAATTCGGGACGCTATCGAACAGCTTTATCGGACAAAAAGGATCGCCTCGATATCGGTCGAAGCGTCGGCAGTCGGCGAAAATGGCGTAAATCTTCGGTTCCTTATCAAGCGCCGCACTCAGGCGCAAAAGGTGTCGATCGAAATCATTAGTGCTGGCGGCGAACCCCTTACCGAGCAGGAATTGTTATTCAAGTTGAATCTGCTTGAGCCGGGTGCGGTGATCACTGAACAAACTCTTCGCAATAATTCTGACATCATCCTCGAGTATCTGCGCGAGCGCGGATATTTCAAGGCTGAAGTCGCACACACCCAGATCCCCTTAGAGAACCCGAATGATGTTGCGGTCAGATTTCGGGTGACGCCGAGAGAACGAGCAAAGGTTGGCACATTCGAAATAAATATCGAAGGGTTCGATCGGGCCAAATTGGCCGCCAAGCTAAGTTTGCAGCCGGGCGAACCCTATTCGCGCGAGGCGCTGACAAAGGATGTCGAAAAGATCCGCGAGATACTGCGGAACGAGGATCTCCTCGCTCCGTTCCTGAACGAACCAAGGCCGGTCTACGACAGCGAAACGAACGTCATTAATATCGAGATTAACGGGAAAAAAGGGCCGACAGTTGAAGTTTCGGTCGAAGCCGAAAAGGACAAAATCGGCACGGGCACCCAGAACCGTCTTCTGCCCATAAAGCGAGAAGGAACACTCGATTATTCCGCGATCATCGAAGGCGAACGGCGGCTTGAAAACTACTATCAGGAGCTGGGTTATTTTTTCGCAAATGTAACGTCGGTCTGTTCGGTCGATCCACCCTTTATTGATGGCACCGGAACTGTCGTAAGAAATGACAGCGAGTTTCTCTGCTTCTCTTTGAACAGTGCCGAGTTGATGGATAGAAAGGTGTTGGTAAAATATCGTGTTGATCTCAGCCGCCGACTCAAGCTTACCGATATTCGTCTGCGTGGTACGGACGAGTTTACGATCCCCGAGATCCAGACTGTGCTGGAATCGCAGGAAGCAAACATCCTCGGTATCATACCGCTTTTCGGCTATGGCCGCGGATACACGAGTGAAAAACTGCTTGAAGAGGACGCAGCGACGATCAGATCGCTTCTTCGTGAACTGGGGTACCGCGACGCAACGGTCAGAGTAAATCAGGGCGTAAGCCCGAACGGCGAAAACCTCGTAATAACCTTTGTTGTCGAGGAGGGAAAACCGACCGTCATCTCCGACGTGAGAATAGCTGGAAATCTGGAATTTTCGGACGCGGTTCTCATGGAACAACTGCCGCCGCTTGTGGGCAAGAATTTTTCACGGGCGAAGATTCGGAACGGTCAGAAAAAGCTTGCGGAATTTTACTCACAGGCTGGGTACTTTGACGCCGTCGTAGATTTTTCGATCGACGAAAGAACGGTGGATCCGGCCACGGGAGAAGGCTTGTTCAAGATCCTTTATGAGATCAAACATAAACCGAACCCGCTTTCCGTTGAATCGGTTGAATCGAACGATGCCGGATTACTCCCCGATGGTGAAGGCAAAAAGGTGTACATAGGCCGCGTTCTTGTTACCGGCAATGAAAAAACGAGGTCGTCGGCCATTGAAAGGGCGTTAACGCTGAAGCCGAATGAGGTTCTCCGTTCCGGAGACATTTATACGAGCGAGCAAAATCTTTATTCGAGTGACGCGTTTTCGCGTGTCGATATAAAACGGCAGCCTGCAGGCGATACCTCAGCCGGCCGCTTGACGGATCTGATAGTCAATGTCGAGGAGCAGGCGCCCCGAATAATGTCTTACGGCGGTGGTTATTCGACAGATCTGGGCGCGAGCGGTTTTGTAGATATCAGACACTTGAATCTACTTGGAAGGTTATGGCAAGGCGGAGCGCGCGTTCGCTTGAGTCAACACCAGCAACTTGCGCAGATCGATTACCTGAATCCCCGATTTATTCGCGACGGAGCGAAACGCTTTGCCCCATTGACCGTCACCGCTCAATATCAGAGAGATTCTACGGTGACGCGCTTTTTTCGATCGGCATTCGACAAAGGGACGTTTGGGATCGTTCAGCGGCTCGACGCAAACGGAAACCCTATCGATGAATTCGGTGCCGATGTCGGCAGCCCAACGTTAAACCGTTTAACGCTCACGGCGGAAACGAATCGCACGATCAGCCGCCGAAACCGGAGCATTGTCTTTTTTAGGTATCGTTTTGAAGACGTTCGCCTGTATAACATCCAGAGCCTTCTCATCAAAGATCTGCTCGTTCCCGATTCGAAGATTCGTATATCCGGCTTCGGTGCTACCTTTGTCAGGGACACTCGAGAGAACTGCTCGATAAAGTACACGATCCTCGATATCATCGCCCGCGGCGAGGCAGGCGACCCTTGCCGTTACAGTGCCAGCGACCCCACGCGCGGCACGTACCTGACCGCGGAATACAACGTCTCCGCTCCGCTCCTCGGTGCAAATATCGGATTCAACAAATTTCAGGCTTCGTACAATGTTTATTACACGTTTCCTTCGTTAAGGAACACTACTTTGGCAGGACGGGCAATTTTAGGGCTTGCCCACGTCTTTTCTTCCGGCGGCCGGTTTGCAAATACGCCAACGCCCGATCTCGAGGGCTTGCTTCCGATCAGCGAGCGGTACTTTGCGGGTGGTTCGAATACGCTGCGTGGCTTCGATTTTGAATCCGCCGGGCCTCGGGTCGTGGTAGTTCCGACCGGCACTTTCCGCGATAGGAACCGCAACCCCGTATTTCTGGATCCGTTCACCATTCCTTTTGGAGGCAACGCGTTGGCGGTCGTTAATCTGGAAGCCCGGATACCGTTATCAAAAACTGTCCGCGCCGTCCCTTTTTATGATGGAGGCAATGTTTTTCGACGAATAGGTGACGTTTTCAATCCGTCCAACGTCGCGCCGAATGATGTGTTTCAAAAAAACCTCAGAGCTTTGTGGTCACACACGGTCGGACTGGGGCTTCGGCTCAAGACCCCTGTCGGGGGCGAATTTGGTATCGATTACGGATACTTGATCAACCCGCCGCGATTCTTGATCCCGCAGGTCAACGCCCCGAACGCTATTTACCAGCTGCCGCAAAGCCAGATACATTTCAGGTTCTCGCAGGCGTTTTAGTTTTTGCGCAAGAAAAATAGATCAGTTTATGGTCGAGTATGACACGATATGACTCTCGTCCAGCTCGACCACCAGTTCATTCTCTATATCGGAGCTGGCATCGCGCGATGCGTATGGCTGTGCGCTTCCCGACAATCCTTCAAGGAGATCATCGCTGGATACTAGAAATTTTGCCTGAAGCTGCTGCTCCTCAAGGCGCGAATTTCGTTGTTTGTGGAAGGCTTTTGCCCTGTACATTGCCTTGTCGGCCGCCACTATCAATTGGTCAAAACTCTCGCCGTGGCTTGGAAAGCTCGATGAACCGACGCTCACGCCGACACCGGCGAGCGAGTCGCCGCGCACGGGCAGGCGAAACTCGTCGACCGCCGTTTCGATTCGCCGGCATAGTTCGATCACGTCAGCACTGTCGGTCTCCGGGATAAGCGCCACAAATTCGTCACCGCCGTATCTGGCGAGAAAATCGTAATCTCTCAATTCATCCTGAATTACGCCGCCTATCTCTTTCAGCATCGTGTCGCCCGCCTTGTGGCCGAAAGTATCGTTGACCGCCTTAAAACCGTCAAGGTCGAGTACGAGAAGCTGAAGATTGTGTCCGCTCCGCTTTGCACGCCCCACTTCCTTCTCGAATTGCATCTGAAGACTTCTGGCATTCGGCAGCCCGGTCATCGGATCCGTCTATGCGTGAGATTCGGTTTCGGCATGACGGACCGATTTGCTTATCGCATCGGCAGCTATACGCGAGATCGTTTCAAGGAGCCGCAAATGCTCTTCTTCGTAAACCGCAAGTTCGCCTGAATACAGAGAAACGGCTCCGATTACCTTTTCATCGGCGAGTAGCGGCAGGCACGCCATTGCGACGTACTCCTGGCAGATCTCGGAATGCGAGAAAACAAAATCCAGGGACGGATCGACGTTTTCAACCGGTTTACATTTCTTGAGGACGTATCCGGTTGCTCCTTCACCGACCTTGACCCGCTTGCCTAGCAACGTCGTCCGGTTCTTTCCTTCAACATAGACCGCCGTCGCGAACTCGTTGGATTCGTCCAGCAGATACACAAGACAGGTATCGAAAGGGACGAAATCGGCCACTTTCTTTGTGAAAAGCGACATGGTTTCCTCAAGATTCTGCGAAGAACTAAAATCCCGGGCCATTTCGTACAACGTGAAGACCTCCCTGTTTGCTCGCTTTATCTGTTCGACGAAATCGGAATTGGACGCTTGTTCGGAAGCTTGCTGGGGTTTGATCTCGCTATCGGCATCGAGTTGATACGAGAGTCCCTGCAGATCCACCTCCTCTTCAAGCAACCGCAGGTTACGAAGAAAAAGGTTGACGATATTGGGGTCAAACTGAGTTCCTGCCCTTGAGCGGAGAAAATTGCATGCGTCGTCGCGTGAAACAGCCGGACGGAACGGACGAGCCCCCCGAAGAGCGTCGTAGGTGTCCGCAACCGTCAGTATCCTGGCTGTTAGCGGGATCGCCTTCCCCTTTATTCCTTCCGGATACCCGCTTCCATCCCAAAATTCGTGATGATACTTAACCGTCGGCACAACCGGGTACGGAAACCCGACCCGTTCAAGAATCGCGGCTCCAACCGATGAATGTATCTTCGTTTTTTCCATTTCCGCCGATGTCAGTCTGCCCGGCTTGTTGAGTATATGGTCGGGAACGGCAAGCTTCCCGATATCGTGTAGAAGGGCTCCGGTACGCAAGGCGTTTATTTCGTCCTCTCCCAAACCCATGGCATTACCAACGCCAACGGCATAGATCTGCGTTCGACGAACATGTCCGATCCCTACCTGATCCCGTGCGTCGATCGCCGTCGCCAGAGCTTCAACAGTTGCAAGGTGCATACGGCTTGCTTCGTAAATCTGTTTCGTTTGTTGTGCAAGCCGGCGTGAGTGGATCTCGTATGCGACATTGCCGACCATGGCGAGAGGTATGACGACAAGGCCGAATCCGCTGCCAAATTGATCGAATGTTATAAAAAGAAGAATGGTTGCGATATAGCTAACCGTATGACCGATAGCCGGATCGAAAAATATCTCGCGCAATTTGGCCCTATGCAGTTCGCCGCTTCCCAACTTGAACAAAACAAACGACAGCAATGATCCCACGCCGTAATGTACGAACGCCATCGCGGATCCCGCGAGGATCAACTCATTTGGCACAACCAGGCTCGCGTCGGAGACGATAAACGGTATGCTCTTGAAAAAATCGAGCGCGTTTTGATAGACAATGCCGGCAATAAGGATCGAAAGGACATCTTTCGCCGTCCCTAATATTAACTTGCGCCGGTCGTTGTGGTGTTTGCCAACGGTCGAGATCGTCGCGCATGCCGACAACAACACACCGCCCGCAATGCCGAGCGATATGATACCCCAGAAGGCAAACATGGTCTTCGGAGTAAAAGTAGCATTTGTGCTCGGAATTCTGGCTTCGTGCTTGCTGATCAGGATCGCGACAAATACAGAAGCCGCCAGAACGACCAGCTTCGAAAAAGAAAAGGAAAACGCCTCATACATCGCAAATCCGAGTACGATCATTCCGGCGGCAAATATTAACCACCAAAGCGATCTTGACTTCGAACCACTCTGTAAGGGACTAGTATATTTCATTTTTCCAGACTCAATTCGGGCAATTCGCTGCTTGCACCAATAAAGTTGCGGGCGGCTTCATTTTGACCGAAAAACCGCCGCTTATGTTTATAAACGGCCGTCAAAAGATTTACTATACAAACCACGTGCCAAATCATATGCTTAGGAAGGTTGCAATTTACCGGTGAAAAAGAGGGTCTCGGGTAGTTTCGCGATCTGATTTTCGGCCAATTACAAGTTCAAAATGACCGCCCTCATTCATATTGACCGATCGGGAAAACAGAGCCGTTCAATCCGTGCTTTGGCTCTCTCCGCATTTGCCGCTCTTTTCGTCCTTGTTTTCACCGGCCGCGCTCAACAGCCTGAAGAGATCATCAGAATCGACACGGACCTCGCCACTTTCGAAGTCAGCGTAACCGATAAAACCGGCCGGCCGATTCGAAACCTGACGGTTAACGACTTTCGCGTTTTCGAAGACGGCGTCGAACGAAAGCCTGATTTTTTTGAACCGATCAAAAAAGAAGAGTTCGGCCGGCCGATGTCGATCGTCTTTGCACTGGATGTTTCGGGCAGCATGACGGCCCAGGAATTGCAGAGGCTGAGATCGGCATTGCAGAGCTTTGTGGATCCGCTGGCGGACTACAACTCATATTTTGCCGTCACGACGTTCGCGATGGAAGTCAAAACGCTCCAGTCGTTTACAAACCGCCGGGAAAAGCTCGAAAAATCGTTTGATAAGTTAAAACGAGATCAAGACGGCCTTTCGACACACGCCTACGACGCGGTGGACGACGCCGTTCGAATGCTCTTCAGGAGATCACCGAAATTTTCCGGGAACCGTTTAACAAAACGGGCCGTCATCGTCATAACGGACGGCTTTCCCGTAGGCGATGTGGTTTCGCCCGAAACGGTGATCGAACGGGCAAATGCGGTCGAAACAACAGTTTACGCGGTAATTTTGCCCTCGTACTCGCGGCTTCAGCAAACAAAAAAACCGCTAATTACACCATTGGAAGCGAGCGGTTTGATCGAGCGGACGGGCGGGCGGAGTTTTTACGCTACGGATAGCAGTTTTGATCCGCTTTTTCAGGCTTTAGCGGAAGAGATCACGGCCTCGTACGCGATCGCGTTTTATCCGAGCGAGGAAAAGCGGACAGACCAGAAGTTCCATGAAGTTCGGATCGAATCCCGTAAAGGACTTGTGATCAAGCAAAACCGCCCCGGATACAAGCAGATAATTGAAACGAAATAAGGCTGCTTCGCCAGAAAAACGGAAGCAAGTACGGGTTTCTCAAAGTTGGCGAAGGCGATTTGAGATAGTGATTTGTGCCCTGATCAGAACCGGTCGTCATCATAGTCGTGGGAGCCGAAATCATCATCTTCGGCAAAACCCTTCTCCGGTTCTTCGTATTGGTCCAACTCGATGGGATCAAGCCCGACGACGACTAGACTTGACTGGCATTCGTCACAAATTACGCGGTCGCCCTGTTCCATATCAGCGTCCACATAAACTTCCTCATCACATTCGGGACAAATCGATGTAGGCATTTTTTCTTTTCTCCGGAAATCTACTAAATTTAGTTGAACATTGCTTTCAAGCCAAACGAAAAAAGTATGAACATAAATCTAACGTTTTATTGAATATGATTGCAACAATCTTCGTCTAATTTCTAAAGATTTTATCGATCATTCAGGTTGACCAACATAATTTCTAAAATGCAGTTTCCCTTCAGCTTGCCCCAAAACAAGGAGTTCGATGTCATCGGCTTTGGGACGAATGCCGTCGACTATTTAATTCAGGTACCTGAATATCCCGCGTTCAATTCGAAAATCGAGTTGACCGACTACACGCAAGCGGCTGGCGGTGAAGTGGCAACCGCAATGGCCGGGCTGAGGCGGCTCGGTCTCAAAACCGCTTACATCGGGCGCTTCGGCACGGACGCGGCGGGCGATTTTGGCATGAGGTCGCTGCGTGACGAGGGCGTTGATCTTGAATTTGTGGAACAGATCGACGGCGCCCGGACGCAGATCGCTTTTATCATCATAGATGAGCGTGACGGCGAGCGGACGGTTATATGGAAGCGCGACGCGAAGCTCGCGTTCGACGTGGTTGAGGCACCGCTCGAAGCCGTCGGGCGAGCAAAAGTGCTGCATTTCACGCCGCACGATGTAAAGGCATGTCTCGCAATGGCGAAACGTGCGAAAGAAGACGGCGTGATAGTCTCGGTCGATATCGATAACCTGTTCGAAG
Source organism: Chloracidobacterium sp. UBA7659 (assembly GCA_002483395.1). GTDB lineage: Bacteria > Acidobacteriota > Blastocatellia > Pyrinomonadales > Pyrinomonadaceae > OLB17. The sequence continues at coordinate 24,546 of DLHV01000223.1, forward strand.
GTGTGCAGGAGCTTCTTTCCTATGTGGATATTTTTATCGCATCGGCCGATTTCCCAAAAAAACTGTTCGGCACTCACGACCGGCGCGAGGCTCTGCGGGAGATCAAATCGCTTTTCGGGTGCGGCATAGTCGGCGTTACGCTGGGCGAGGCCGGCTCGATACTTCTGTGCCGTGACACCTTTATCGAAACACCGGGCTTTGCGGTGCCGGGCGGCTGCAAGGATACGACTGGTGCCGGTGATTCGTTTCGTGTCGGGTTGCTTTATGGGCTGATAACCGGCGAATCGGTCGAGGAAAGCGCGAGAATGGCAAATGCGGTCGCCGCGCTGAAATGCCGCTCGGTTGGGGCACGAACGGCATTGCCAAATGTCGCGGAACTTAATGGCCTGATTCGAGGGTTATAACAACCTTCACCAGTTCAGGTGTTCCACTGTTCCACTGTTCCATGTGGAACAAACGGGACGCGCACTATCTAAAGAGCTCGGCACACCTCCGATTCCCACGGCGTCGATACCGCGTTATGGATCGCCGCTTTTAAGGCGCTGAAATTCCAATCCTTGCGCTGAATTATTGCTCCGTTGGAATATTCGATCCGATTTATCGCCACCCTCGAATCAAAAAGCTTCGCAGCGTCACTTGACAGGCTTTCGATGCTTATAACGTCGCTTGGCCCCAGCGAGCTGAATACTCGAATTTCCTTTTTTTCCTTCGCTTTCATATGAGCGGCGCACAAGAATTGACGGGTTACACGGTTTGCGGGATTCGCCAGTTCGGTGAACTGAAACTCCAGGAAGATCACATCGATCGCGGCATCGGTTTCGTTTCTTAACTTCGCCAGATAAGCAAAACCTTCAACCGCCTTTCCTTGCACGGAGCGTGATTCCTGCGTGATCTTTTCCAAAGCCTCGCTGCGGCCATCGACTGTAAGGGTATTAGGATCGATCGCCCCCGGGGACAGTTGTGCACGAGCTTCGCGTTGGAACTTTTTATTCTCGGGAATAACCGCGCGGGCAGGTGTTACGCCGCGAGCATCATTCTTCGGAGCCGGCTTGCGGTCGCGATACCAATTGAACTCCAGGACAGCGACAGGGGAATCATCGTCCTGCTGCGCCGTCGCCTGCCCGAAAGAAACAGTCGCAAGCAGGAGTAACAGTATAATAGACCTCATAGCGGACATCCTTCGGATAGAGACGATTATGAACTATTTAAGCCACGAGTGGTAAAAAATTTTCTTTTACAACTTGTCGTTGAAAAATCCAACTACCAGAGCCCAAGCGTCGTTCGCGGCCACCGGATCGTAGACTTCCGGACGTGTGTTGTTAAAAAAAGCATGGTCTGCTTCGTATTTCACTGAGTGAACCGGCAATTCGTATCTTTCGGCAACGTCTTCAAGATAGGCCACCTTCTCCGGATTTATCCACGCGTCCTTCGTACCGGAAACAAATATCGTCGGCGTCTTCAATTTCTTCAAAACATCCTCTTCCGGGATATCCCCGTAAAAAGGAGCCGCCGCGCTGAAACCATCAAGCTCGCACGCGGCCCGCAGAGCGAAAGTTCCGCCCATACAATAACCCGTTATCCCAAAATGCGAGATACCGTTTGACGTGCTCGCCGCCTCAACCGCGCACTTGATCGTGTCGAGGCCGTCTTCGATCGCCAGCCCATGCATGAGTGCGGAGGCCTCGCCGGAATCG
>DLHV01000223.1:26247-26435 GCA_002483395.1 Chloracidobacterium sp. UBA7659
CTCGTAGCGTCCCGCGATGTCCTTTATGTGATCGTTCAGCCCCCACCATTCGTGAATCAGGATCACCGCTTTTCCACTCGTGTCGTCCGGTTTTGCAACATAGGCGGTCGTGTCGCCATTGGCGGTGCTGAAAGACATTGATTCGGATCTCATATTCCTATATGCCTCCTGCTGTTTGAATAACAGCA
>DLHV01000223.1:26442-36325 GCA_002483395.1 Chloracidobacterium sp. UBA7659
AATGGCTCCTAGTAAAACCTAACCGTGTAGCCAAAACGAACGCCGCGGCCGATCTCGGGCGATATGTCCTTGATAAATGAAATGTGGTTGTAAAACAATCTGTTGCCCAAATTATACGCATTGACCGTAAAGATATTGGCAAAATGTTTTGACGGAATGATATAGGAGCCTGAGACGTTGAAAACACCATAACCCGCGGTCGGTGTTTCATTCTCAAAAACACGGTCCTGATCGCCGACGGCGACAAATTCGGGGCGTACGCTTAAATTATTATAGTGAACATCCAGTCCAAAACGCCCGCGTAACGGTGCAATACGCGGCAACGCGCGTCCGTCCTTTAGCTCTGCATTTACGTAATCGAACCCGGTCAGGACGTTGAGATACTTATTTGCAGTTACATCCAGGCTAAGCTCGGTTCCAGTGAAACGACTGTCACCCTGCAAATACTCGGCGATCGGAAAACCGCTTTCTTTATCGATCTCACCGGTCGGGGCAAGAAAAACAAAATCCGTGAATGCGTAATAATAGAAATTCGCCTCGGCCTTGATCCGTTTGTTCTGCTGCCGCAGCGACAGATCAATGCCGTTGCTTACCTCTGGCCGGAGATTCGGGTTGCCGATCTCAAACGCTAGCGTGCCGTCGTGCGGTCCGTTGTTATAGAGTTCTTCCAAAGCCGGTGCGCGGTAGCCGTGTGAATAATTCGCAACGAACGCGCCGCCCTTCCACAGATCGAATCGAGCACCTGCCGCACCCGAAAAACCGGTGAAATGCCTATTCAGCAGATTCGAATTGACCGGATCATAGCGATTGTTCTCAACTCTGGCTCCGAACTGAAGCGTTACACGTTCAAACTTCAATTCTTCCAACCCAAACACCGAAAATGCGTCCTGCTTAACAGGGCCATCGATAAGTATCTCTTCACCGACCGTCGAATAGTTTCGATAAAACCCTTCGAAGCCAAAACGTCCGGTTAGTTTGCCGAACCTTTTTTGGTCGAACATTCCGCGATATGAATAAACCCGGTTGTGAAAGGTCGTTCCGACAACATTGTCGGCGATTTCCTGATGGCGGTAATTGCTGATATCGACCGTAAACTTTATACCGCTGACAAACCATTTGGCGTCGTTATAGCCAAAATTGAATTTTACGTCGTTTCGCCAAACCCGCAGGCTCCGGTTCTCAGGATCCGTTTCGCGAAAATCGAGCGGGATCCCGTACCGGCTTTGATAAAAAGTATAATTCGCGTTAAAAAACGCCTTCGGCGCGAAATATCCAAAACCGGCGATGCCGGCGGCGTTTCGCGTGAAGGTGTTGCTGACCTTGCCGAAATTTCCACCCGCGTTATAGTCGCCGGTTCTCTGGCCGCTTGCGTTGCTCCAGAACATCCAGTTCTTTATGCCATATTCAATCCCTCCAGAGACGGCCGCCTGATTATTATTCGTACCACCGATGGTCGAAAAATAGCCGCGAACGCCCGGATGTGCTCCTTCGTCGTGCCCGCTGATGGCGTTTACGACGCCGCCGATCGCGTTGCTGCCATAAAGCAGCGTCGCAGGACCTTTAACCACTTCGATCCTCTCAACCGCGAGCGTGTCTATGGGTTCGGAGTGGTCGCCGGACTGCGATGCCAGCGAGCCGGCCGANNCCGAAATGTCGTCCGCCGCAACCTTCACCCGGTCACCGTCAAAACCGCGAATTACCGGCCGCGACGTTCCCGGCCCCGATGAGCGCTTCGACACACCGGCTTCGTTGTCGAGGACCTCCCCCAAACCGACCGCCGCGCGCGACGCGATCTCGTTCGAACCAAGCGAACTGACCGAAGCGATAGACTCAAAAGCCGTTTCTTCCGTCCCGCTCGCGGTGACCGTTACGTCTTCCTTCAACCCCGCGATCTGAAGTCGAAAATCGACGGTCAAATTGCCGGACGCGGTAACGTCTACATTTTTGGCTGAGTCGCCAAAGCCTTCCTGATGCGCGAGTATCGTATAACGTCCCGGCGGAACGGCAGTAAAGCTATAAACACCAATATCGTTAGTCACGGTATTTCGTTTCAGCTCTACTATCTGAACGAATACGCCGTGCATTACCGAATCGTCGCCGCCGTAAGTAACCGTACCCGTGATCTTTCCGCTCTGTGCGAAGCAGGAAACACCCGCGAGAAAGAATATTACGGGAAAAATAAAAATTCTATTCATAATGCCAACCTCCAAATCCTCTCGGCATTATTAGCCGGAGCATGTCAAAACCCGCACAAGGGTGCGATACAAATACGGACACTTACTGCCAAGATAGACAATTGCTCCGTACGGAGTTTTGCTCGGTTATGAGATTTCTGGAGGATGAAAAGGAGGACTCGGAGGCCGAAAAAGACAATGCGCCGTCGTAAATGGTATTCGTGAATCTTTATCGAAGCCAATTTGAGTGAAAAGGCCAGAGCGGGCATCGAGCAACGCATTGTGGTGCGTAATGTCATGACCGAAATTAGGTACCTGCTGATCCTTACGTTTGCTATCGCTACAGATAATAAGCGATTTACACGGATCGTCTTGCCCGCGTTCGCCGGGAGAGATCGACTGTTCGCTAATTGATGAGTGGTTTGCCCAGATGACGGCGTGAGAACCCAATTCGGCAACGAAGACGATCAGAAAGAGCGCCGCTAAAAGGCGTCTTCTATTCTCTTTCGTTACTAATGTAAGGGCCAGGTTCCGCAAAATACTTTTCAACTTTAACAGTTTGCCTTCCGATCCGCAAGACATGTGAGCAGCATCCGTTGGGGCGAAGCTCAACACTGGAGTTTTTCAAAATGCCGATCTTGATCGTTTGTCGTTTAGTGAGCGCAGGGATAAAATTGCGTCCATTGATGAAGACGCTGTATCTGCTTAGACATGCAAAGTCGAGTTGGACGGATAACTCACTTGCCGACTTTGATCGTCCGCTCAATGCGCGCGGACTGAATGCCGCTCCTTTCATGGGTGAGATCATGGCAAAACGGGGAGTGTTTCCGGATATCATCATCAGTTCACCCGCAAAAAGGGCAATGCAGACGGCCGTTCTTGTAAAAGAGGCGTCAGGCTCGAACGCTTCAATTCTATACGATGAGCGAATTTACGAAGCAAGCACTCAAACATTAAAGCTGGTGATATCTCAGATCGATGATAAGGTCGAATCGGCGATGATCGTCGGGCACAACCCCGGGATCGAGGGTTTCATTAACTACCTTACCGGCATCCTGGAGACGATGCCGACGACCGCCCTCGCCGTGATCGTTCTCAATATCGATTCATGGAGCGAGGCGGCCGCGATATGCGGAAACCTCGAATTTATCGTCCGCCCAAATGAAGAAATGAAAGCTTTCGGCAAAGGTTAATTCATAACCGCTGTGTTTCGAATTCATGAGAATTAACCCTCGCGTAACATTCTGTTCATATACAGTTCAGTTCCAGGACATAGACTGTCGCTTTCCGAGCCTAAATTGCTTACAATTCCGACCTGAACTTATTGTATGCTGCAAAATATTCTCATCATCGAAGATGATGCCGACATTGCCGAGAGTCTGCATTACAATTTCAAACGCGAAGGATTTCGTTCAACAATAGCCGAGTCCGGCGAAAAGGGACTCAGGATTGCACTCGATGAAAAAACCACGCCTTCGCTGATAATCCTCGATCTGATGCTGCCGGGAATGAGCGGAATGGAACTCTGCCGAAGGCTTCGGCGCGAACCTTTGACCGAAAAAACGCCGGTCATCATGCTGACCGCTAAGGCGGCCGAAACCGACAAGATCGCGGGACTCGATAGCGGGGCGGATGACTATATCGTCAAACCATTTTCAGTTAAGGAAGTTGTTGCAAGAGTACGTGCCGTTCTGCGCCGGGCGGAAAAGGAAACGTCGCCCAAGTACGAAGACAAGAGATTGTTCGTCGATTTTGGGGATATGCGTGTCAGATGCGGTTCGAGCGACGTCAAATTAACCAGAAAAGAATTTGCGCTGCTTGAGCACCTGATTAAAAACGTCGGGCGCGTTGCAACCCGGCAGCAGCTTCTCGACAATGTCTGGGGATATAGTTATTTTGGAGATACACGCACGCTTGATGTACATATTCGCCGCCTTCGTCAGAAAATGGGCGATTGCTCCGGCTGCATTGAAACGGTCGTCGGCGTCGGTTATCGGTTTATTGGTTCGAATTGAAAGCAGTGCACTCGTTCGTTACAAAAATGGAAGACGTTCTGGAATTTTCTTCCCTCAACATTCTCCAGAGAATTCTCGATGCAACCCGCGAAAGCGTGCTTATCGTTGACGCGTCAAGGCGGATAATCGCATCGAATCAGGCCGCTCATAACGCATTTGCCCGCCACAACGATTCCCTACAAGACCGGCGGCTCAGCGAAGTGATCCGTGATCTGCGGCTGCACGAAGCATTTAGCGGCGCGCTGGAAAACGGAGAATCATCCGACATTAAGATGGATTTCATCGGGAGCGAGAAGCGAAGCTACGACATTCACGTTTCGCCGATAGATCTCGACGGCTCCCGGCACGCCATCGGAGCATTTTACGACGTAACGCAGATCGAGCGGCTCGAACGGGTTCGGCAGGAATTTCTTTCGAATATTTCCCATGAACTTCGAACTCCGTTGACATCGATCATGGCCTTCGTCGAAACGCTTGAGGATGGGGCAATCGATGACAAGGAAAATAATCGACGCTTCCTGGGGGTAATTCGCAGAAATGCCGAACGAATGCACGGCTTGATCGCCGATATCCTGGAGCTTTCGATGATCGAGTCCGGCAATGTTTTCATCGAAGCCAAACCCGTTCGGCTCTACAACCTCGTCGAAGAAGTATTTACTTCATTATCATCAAAAGCAGCCGACCGCGAGATCACGTTAGCGAACAAAATCTCTGAAGATGTCAAAGTCTCCGCCGACCCCGTCCGGCTCGAGCAGATGCTGACGAACTTGATCGACAACGGTATCAAATTCAACCGGCCAGCGGGCACCGTGACGGTTACGGTCGATCAAACGGCAGACAAAAACTCGATATCCGTCACCGATACAGGTGAAGGAATACTAGCGGATCACCTCTCACGGGTTTTTGAGCGATTTTATCGCGCCGACCGCGGCCGAACTCGCGAAGTTGGCGGCACCGGCCTCGGCCTCGCGATCGTAAAACACCTAGCCCGCCTTCACGGCGGCGAAGTCTCCGTAAGCTCCGCACTCAGCCGCGGCACGACTTTTGTCATCGAACTGCCTGCATAATAAGCACTTAGCAACCTACGCGTTTTTCTTCACATACCCGCCTAAACGTGCTATTATTAAGGCATATTGACACACGCGATTTCGACGAATAGCCAAAATCTGATTCGTAGCACCCTCAATTTTCTTGAGTTCTGAACGGGAGATTTTCTATGGAACTGGTGAAAGGGCAAAAGGTTGCATATCCTAGCCAGGGGGTTTGTATGGTCGAGGACATTGAGAGTAAGTGTATCGGCGACAATTCGATCAGGTTTTACTCTCTCCGTGTTTTGAGCGATAACTCTGTAATTCTGGTCCCGATGGCAAACGCCGAAAGTGTAGGCATACGGCCGATCATTTCCTCGATTCAATGCAAGAGCTTGATCCAAAAACTCTCGACCGACTTCGACCCGATTTCCTGCGATTGGAAAACGCGATCGCGCCATTTCTCGGAGCAGCTTCAATCCGGCGACGTTTTCGAGGCCGCCGATGTCCTGAAAAAGCTGACCTTCCTCGGCCACGAGAAGAAACTATCATTTCGCGAACAAACGTTGCTCGAAAAAGCTAAATTTCTGATCGTTTCCGAGATCACTAATGCGGATGTTGCGGATGAAGCGCAGTTGAGATCGGAGATCGAAGCGCTTGTCGAATCGGCATGTAAAAAACATCTGCTCTCGCAGCCCAGAGTGATGTCGGCGGCCGTTCACTGACCGGACCGCAAGCATCACGATTCCTTTGTGTAGCTCGCCCGCACGACTGTCTTTATGTTTCCCCGCACATGAAAATCACCCTCGATGTCCACTTTCATCGGGTCGCACGCCTTTACAAAATCTTCGAGGATAATATTGATAACATGCTCGTGAAAGATCTTAATATCCCGAAATGAGTTGATATAAAGTTTTAGGCTCTTCAGTTCGATACACCGCTCGTTCGGAATGTACTTAAGCCTGATCACCGCAAAATCCGGAAAATCCGAGAACGGGCAGATTGCCGTGAACTCCGGTATCTCGAACTCGACCCATATCTCACGGCCCGGAAATTCGTAAGCAAAAGTATCGAGCGGGTAAAGAGCCATGTCGGCACGCGGCGTTGACTGGATATCCAGATTCTGCAAATTTCCAGGTTGTAGTTTACTTTCCATGAGCGTAATGCTTGCGAATGCTGAAACGTCGTGCCGAGCCAAGATCGTTTATACCGCGTGTCCGGAGATCATTGAGCAGATTAACGAAGATATGAGCGGTCGCCTTTGCGTCGTCGCCCGCCCGGTGGTGATTCAACAGCTCGATCGAAAAATAATTCGCGACTGTGTTTAACTTGTGATTTTCAATATTCGGCAAAAGCTTGCGCGAAAGCTGAACCGTACAAAGCGACGGGTTCCAAACGCGGTAATCCTCATATACACGCCCGATCTCATGATTAAGAAAGCTCATATCGAAATGGGCGTTGTGCGCAACAAGCACCGAATTGCCGATAAACTCTAAAAAACTCGATGCGACGTCCCGAAAGGCCGGTGCATCCTCTACCATCGCTTCGCTGATGCCGGTCAGCGAAGTAATAAACGGTGGAATCGATGTCTCGGGATTTATGAGTGTATGAAATTCCTCGGCGACCTTCCCGTTTGTTACGCGGTACGCACCGATCTCCGTGATACGGCACGGCGGGGCTTTGGCCCCGGTAGTCTCCAGATCGAACACGACAAATTCCGTCTCACCAAGATTTATCCTTTCGTGATTCGCCTCGACGAGTTTGACAAGATCATCCGTCATCGCCAGCCGCGGGTCACGGTCAATCAAATCGGAAACCAGCAGCTTCGCCAGTCTCGGTTCCGGCTTTCTGATCTTCATCACGTAATCGACAACATTTACGGCTGACGCACTCCCGCCGATCGATATGAGAAAATCGATTGTCAGGTTGATCAGCAAGGATTCAGAGACAAGATTTGGGTACGGCGGCATCTTGTATTATTTTAACTCCAAAATACGAAACCACCAACATACACAAATCTTCTGAGAACATTTAGAATATTTGCTTGTCATGAATTCAGATCAGATACTTTCGCATTTCAAAGAGACCGATGCTCTGCTCGAAGGACACTTCATTTTGTCCAGCGGACTTCATAGCGGAAATTATCTGCAATGTGCTTTGGCGCTTCAGTATCCGGCTGATGCCGCTAAATTCGGGAAGACAATTGCCGAAGAATTCGTCAGTACCGCGAGCGGTAGTAACCGGGGTTCTTTTTCAATTGAAACCGTCGCTTCTCCTGCGATTGGAGGTCTGGTCATCGGCTATGCTGTTGCTCTGGCATTGAATGTAAGATTCATCTGGACCGAACGGCAGGACGGCGTGATGACGCTGCGTCGCGGTTTTTCGCTAAAGGAAGGCGAGCGAGTTTTGGTCGTCGAAGACGTGATAACAACCGGCGGCTCGACCCGCGAATGTATCGAAGCTCTCGAAAAGAATGGTGCAAACGTCGTCGGAGCGGCTTCGATCATCGATCGTTCTAATGGCAAGGCCGATGTCGGCGTTCCAAGGATCGCCCTTGTCTGTCTCGATGTGCCGACATATCAACCTGAAGCGTGTCCGCTTTGCGAAGCAGGAAGCTTTGCCTACAAACCCGGGAGCAGAAAATGACAAATCTGTGTGCGGACGAATATTGGAAAGCGTTTCTCGCAAAGAACCCGGAAATCGCCCGAGATACGCCATACCAGGTTTGGCATTTCGGCAATTCCGCGGAAATGGCGGTCGAGTTGGCCGGACTCGTCATCGCGGGTAAAAAATCGGCGACGGCAAGCCTCGCAAAGATGAACGAGATCGAACCGGAGAAAGCTCCGACCGCCAATGGATACAGTGTTGTCACGGATTTTGGCGGCGGTCCGATGTGCATTATTCACCCGACGGAAATACGCCATATACCCTTTAACGAAGTTGACGCAAACTTCGCCTCTGATGAAGGCGAGGGCGACCAATCGCTCGACTACTGGCGGAGCGTGCATTGGGACTATTTCGCCCGTGAAGCCGCCGAAAACGGATTTGAGTTTAACGAAAATTCTATCGTTTGTTGCGAACGCTTTCAATTACAGTTCTCACGATGAATTATAAATTACTGATTCAATATGACGGCACCGATTTTCACGGCTGGCAGGTCCAGGAAAACGCTCGCTCGATCCAGGGTGAGCTTGAACGTGTGATCGGCACGCTTGAAGACGCGCCCGTTAAGGTTGTCGGCTCTGGCCGGACGGACGCCGGCGTTCACGCCGAGGGCCAAGTCGCAAATGTTAAGCTGAATCGCCCGTTCACTCCCGAAAAGCTCCGCAACGCGATCAACGGCAATTTGTGGCGCGACATCCGGATCATGAAGGTCGAAAAGGCTCCCGACGATTTCCACGCCAGATTTTCCGCGAAAGGGAAGACCTACGTTTACCGGATCGTAAACGCCCCGGTAATGTCGCCCTTCTGGCGGCGGTTTGCCCACCACGAATCGCGACCGTTGGATATCGCGAGAATGGAAGCCGCTTCCCGTTTTCTGCTTGGCGAGCACGATTGGACGGCGTTTTCATCTGCCAATTCCGACAGCGAAAACAAGATTCGCAATATCACGGACTGCGGCTTCGAATCGCTTTGGGACAACCGTGCAAACGCAAACATTATAGAATTTCACATCAAAGCGAACGGCTTCTTACGCTACATGGTGCGTTCGATCGTCGGCACTTTGTTGGAGGTCGGGCGTGGCGAAAAGGATTCTGATACAATTCAGACGGCCATAATCAGCGGTGACAAGGGGTTGGCGGGAAAAACCGCCCCGGCACAAGGTCTTACTCTTAAAGAGGTGGAGTACCAGTAATGTTTATTTATCATATTGTGCTTCCGGAGGTCTGGAAAGAATTCAAAGGGCGTCCGTCGTATCAGGCAGAAAGTCTTGCAACCGAGGGGTTTATTCACTGTAGCTACGAGAATCAAGTCGGGGCCGTACTTAAGCGATACTATTCCAATGCGGGAAAGGTCTTGATCCTAAAGCTGGACACCGAAAAGCTGCGTTCGAAATTGATCGAGGAACCATCGACAAACGGTGAAGTTTATCCTCATCTATACGGCCGGCTCAATCATAACGCCGTCGTTAGTATCGAGGAGCGAACGGTCTACTAGCACTTTTTGCAAATGCGTGAAAACTTCGCCGAAGTTATCGAACCGAATTCAGCCGATGCCGACCTTCTGGCGGCGATAGATTTTGACCGCCTGCCGCGGCATATCGCCGTCATTATGGACGGCAACGGCCGCTGGGCGAAACAACGCGGGAAGCCGCGCATTTTTGGTCACAAGGCCGGGGCCGAATCGGTCCGGGCGATACTCGACACATGTGCCCGGTTGGAGATCGAAGCTGTCACGCTCTACGCCTTTTCGACCGAAAACTGGAAACGCCCAAAGGCTGAAGTGTCCGGTCTTATGTCGATGCTCAAACGCTATCTCCGAAGCGAACTGCGTAAGGTCATTGACAACAATATCCGGTTTCAGGCGATCGGTAACATCGGCGGTCTTTCGGCCGACATTCAGAAAGAGATTGCCTGGGCAATGGAGCAAACTGCTGCAAACACCGGGACGGTTTTGAGCGTCGCGCTCAACTACGGCGGGCGTGCAGAGATCCTCGAGGCCTGTA
>DLHV01000223.1:36349-42501 GCA_002483395.1 Chloracidobacterium sp. UBA7659
GCAATCTTTACACGCACGGCCTTCCCGATGTCGATCTTATGATCCGGACAAGCGGTGAAATGCGGATCTCGAATTTCTTGTTATGGCAATTGGCTTATAGCGAGATCGTTGTGACACCAACGCTCTTTCCGGATTTTCGCCGAAAAGAGATTTTTGAGGCAATAATCGACTATCAAAAACGCGACCGCCGCTTCGGAGACGTGAAATCGAAGTAAAGCAAATCGACCACAGATGAACACGGATAAACACGGATAAAGCGATTGAACAGATCTTGAATGATCTGTNNCTGGCAGCCGGCTACACCCGCGAGTCTTCACCTCTGAATCCGTGTCTATCCGTGTTCATCTGTGGACAAATTTCTTCTATGAAAACTAGACTGCTTACCGCCGCAATCGCCCTGCCGATCCTCATCGCATCCATCATTTTGCCTTGGTACGTTCCTGAAACGGTTTGGATATTCGTGGGCATCGCGTTAACTGCATTAGCGGCGGGATTGTTTGAATTCTACTCGCTCACAAAAAAGCTGGAACTAAAGGCTGACGCGGCCATTGGCTATCTCGGTGCGGTCGCATTGTTCGTCGCGTTCGTATTTGACGCTCCCTCAAAGGCTCCTGACCTGTTGCTCGCGACGATTGCGCTGTTTATCGTCGCCGCCCTCATATCACAGACTTTTCGCTTTCAAGTCGATTTTACTAAGATGCTCACAGGTATTGGCGTGACGATCCTTGGCGTCATGTATGTCGCGTTTCTCGGCGGATTCCTGATCGCGACCCGTGTCGGGTTCGAAAATGTTCACGGCCTTTCCACCGATCTTCTCCTATATTTTTTCATTGTCATGTTCGGCTCTGACTCAGGCGCCTATTTTGCTGGCCGAGCTTTCGGCAAACACAAACTCGCGCCCAAAATTTCTCCCGGCAAAACGGTCGAAGGCCTGATCGGTGGCATCCTGGCCGCCGCCGGTTTTGCGGCTCTCTGCACGCTCGTTTTCTTTCAAGAATTACCTTATCAATTTTCAATTCCGTTAGCCGTTGTAATGGCCGCCGTCGGCGTACTCGGCGACCTCGCCGAAAGTGCAATGAAACGCGGCTCAAACACCAAAGACGCCGCCAGCATCCTCCCAGGCCACGGCGGCCTGCTCGACAGACTGGACAGTTTGCTTTTCAATGCACCTATCCTGTATTATTTTGCCCGGTTCTTTTTTTAGCTTTTTATGAACGCAGTTCGATTTGACGACAATAATAATACGTAGGCGAGAGTGTTAATTAGATGACGCTCCGCCTTTCGTTTGTCGCTAAATCGAAAGGCGTTTTTTGTTTTGTCGGAACCGCCTGCGTTAGCGGGCGGCCAGTTTGCCCGGAGTTTCCTTAGTCGGGACCACCGGACTTGACGTTAGCGGATGACCAGTTTGGCAAGACATGTCCCTGCGATATGGGAAAATGGAACGACACGGACGAGCCGATCGCATATTTGATCACTTTCCGTACTTACGGAACTTGGTTAGCTGGCGACCAACGGGGATCGATCGATAAGTACCATAATAAGTATGAAGGCCCGCGGGCGGTGCCTAGCGATCGTCGCGAAGAAATACATGTGGAACGCCTGAAGGGACCGCCTTTTCTTCTGAATGCGGCGAGCCGAAACCTTGTTGAAGAGGCCATTGAGGAGGTCTGCCGTTATCGAGGCTGGTCTCTCATTGCTATGAATGTTCGCACCAATCATGTTCATATAGTGGTTTCCGGCATCGCGTCATCCGCTAAGATGCTGAATGACTTCAAGGCATATTCAACTCGCCGAATGCGCGAAAATGGCGAATGGAGATTTACGCATAGTCCGTGGGTAGATAAAGGGAGTAGGCGGAACCTCTGGACTGAAGAACATATTGGTCATGCCCGGAATTACGTTATCAACGGTCAGGGAGGACAGTTGCCGGAATTCGACTGACAATTTGATCAAGTGAATGGCTGAAATTATTATGAAGTGAGGAACTGGCCGCCCGCTAACGCAGGCGGTTCTGACTTATGCTTGATGTTTTAGGAAATTTGGAACGGTCGCACACGTGCGGCGAGTTGCGCGAGACGCACGTCGGCGAGAGAGTCGTCTTGATGGGCTGGGTTGCAAAGAAGCGCGATTTCGGCATTCTTACCTTTATCGATCTCCGCGACCGTGACGGAATAACCCAGATCGTTTTAAACGAGGAAGATGCGGGTGACGCTCATGCAAAAGCCAAAAGCCTGCGCGGAGAGTTTGTCGTCGCGGTCAAGGGTGCGGTGGTCGAACGCGAGGGAACGCATAATCCTAAAATAGCGACCGGAGATATTGAGGTTCACGCAGATGAGATTCTGATTTTGAACGATGCAAAGGTGCCGCCGTTTCAGCTTGAGGTTGCCGGTTCCGAAAATCTCGCCGCCGAAGACACGCGGTTAAAATATCGCTACCTCGATCTGCGAAGGCCGCAATTGCAGAACAACATCCGCGTGCGTGCCAAGGCCGTTGCTAAGATCCGCGAGTATTTCGATAACCGCGGCTTTATCGAGATCGAAACGCCGATCCTGCTCAAATCGACGCCCGAAGGCGCACGCGATTTCATCGTCCCGTCGCGCATTCATACAGGCAAGTTTTTCGCTCTGCCGCAATCGCCCCAGATCCTCAAACAGCTAACGATGATCTCTGGTTTCGACAAGTACTATCAGATCGCCCGCTGCTTCCGCGACGAAGACCTCCGCGCCGACCGGCAGCCGGAATTCACACAGCTTGATATGGAAATGTCGTTCGTCAACCGCGAACAGGTCTATCGCGAGATGGAAGGCATGTTCAACCACGTGCTGAGGCTGATCGACGTCGAACTGCCGGCTGAATGGCCGCGGATGACCCACGTTGAGGCAATTCGTCGATACGGCAGCGACAAACCCGATCTGCGTTTTGAAATGGAACTGAAGGACCTATCGCCGGAGCTAAAGGAAACCGATTTCGCTCCGTTTGCCGATACCCTCGCCAAAGGCGGCGAGATCAAATGCATCGTCGTCAAAGGAAAGGCCAATTATTCGCGTAAGCAACTCGACGAGCTCCAGGAATTCGTCAAACGCTACGGCGCCGGGGCATTAGCATGGATCAAGGACTCCGCACCCGGCCAAAAAGATGAGCGCGGTCTTGCTTATGAAGCGGGATCAGGTATGGCGGCAATAACCACTACGTCTCTCAAGGCTCTGGACGTTGAGCTGATTCAGAATCTTGTCAACAAAGCCGGAGCCAAACCGGGCGATGCAGTTCTTATCGTCGCCGGCCGCAAGTCAGTCGTAGCAGCCGCCCTCGGAGCACTTCGCAATGAAGTCGCACGGCGCGAAAACCTGATCGACAGAAATGCCTATAAGCCATTGATCGTAACTGAATTCCCGATGTTCGAGCACGACGAAGCGACCGACCGCTACGACGCGGCGCATCATCCCTTTACGTCGCCGATGGACGAAGACCTGGACCTGTTCAAAACAGCGGTCGAAAACGATGCCGAACATCATCTACTCGGGCAGGTTCGTGCAAAGGCTTACGATGCAGTTATTAATGGTTACGAATGCGCCGGCGGATCGATCCGAATCCACCAGAAGGATATTCAGGCGTTGAACTTCAAGGCCCTCGGTTTATCGCCCGAAAAGGCCCGCGAGCGCTTCGGCTTCTTCCTCGACGCCCTCGAATACGGCACGCCGCCGCACGGGGGCTTCGCCGCCGGCATCGAACGCACCTGCATGATCCTCTGCGGCACCGAAAACATCCGCGACGTCATGGCCTTCCCCAAAACCGCCTCGGCTCAAGACTTGATGATGGACTCGCCGGGTGATGTCGATAGCTCGCAATTGGGTGAGTTGGGGATAAAAGTTGTTGAATAACGCCGTTTACGTTTTAGTGAGTTTCAACCCAGAGACGTAGGTAGAACTCGCTGCCGTCTCCGAAGAACTGAAACTTCTTTCCGACGTTGTTAGCTCTTTATTGTCCCACTGACCGAGTGTCTGTGTCGTCCTGAAAAAAGTTTACATTTTTTTTGCAATAATCCTGGTTAGGTATGCATAGGACGTACCTTTAACTAAGCTTCAATTTACGCTAATTTAAGGCAAGTATTTCGCGAACTGCTTATGCTGATTTCCGTCCTCCTAATCTTTGCCGTCGCCGTCGGTGGATTTGCCTCGACGTATCTGATCGATAACGATGAGCCTTTTCTTTGGCGTGTCGCAGCCGGGAATGTGATCGGCTTCGCAATTTTCGGCACGGTCGGCTTCGTTCTGGCGATGTTTGTCGGGCTGAACGCCGCGACGGTCGTTGCGGCTTTTGCGATCAGCTTGATGCCTCTCGCGCTCATCGCTCGCGGGCATCGTCAAAAAACGTTTAAGCACGATTGGGCAAAGGCGAAGGGCAAGCTGCAAGGCGCAAATTGGACAAAGGCACTTCGATTCTGTTACTACGCCGCGTTCCTGTTGCTTTTTGTTTTCTTTTTCGAACGGGCGATGATCGAAACGGACCAGGGCATTTTTACGGGCGGCTCGAACAATCTGGGCGATCTACCATTTCATTTGGGCGCGATATTCAGCTTCACGGACGGCATGAACTTCCCGCCGCAAAATCCTTCGTTCGCGGGTGCGAGGTTTTCGTATCCATTCGTAGCCGATTTTGTCACGGCGGCGTTTATGAAGCTTGGGGTCGGCGTCAGGGACGCCATGCTCGTCCAAAATGTATCGTGGGCATTTTCGCTTTTAGTGATCCTGGAAAGGTTTGTCTTAAAGCTCACAAACGACCGTCTTTCGAGCAAACTCGCTCCGGCACTTCTGTTTCTTAGCGGCGGCCTCGGCTTCATTTGGTTTTTCGGCGATTTCGGTGCGCAGGCAAAGGGCTTTTTCGAATTCATCTGGCAGATACCCAAAGACTACACGATCGGCCAGGATTTTCGCTGGGGAAACTCGCTTATCACGTTGTTTATGACTCAGCGGAGTTTGCTGCTGGGCATGCCGATTACGTTGATCGCAACTGGCAGCTTATGGAAGATTTTCAACGCAGAGACGCAGAGACGCGGAGAGACAAAATCAAAATTTTCAATTTTCAGTTTTCAATTTTCAATTTTCATGGTCGGCCTAATCGCCGGCCTGCTTCCACTGATTCATCTTCACAGCCTTGCGGTCCTGTTCGTTGTTACGGCTTTTGTATTTCTTCTTAAAATGGAGAAATGGCGCGATTGGTTCGGGTTCGGGGTCGGCGTTTGTGTCATTGCCATTCCGCAGTTGATATGGTCGATATCGGGAAGCGCAACGGAAACGACAAAGTTCTTTGGCTGGCATTTTGGCTGGGATTCCGGCCAAGTGAATTTTCTATGGTTTTGGATAAAGAATACCGGCATTTTGATTCCATTGATAATCGGTGGGATCTACCTCGTTTATTCAACGCAGAGACGCAGAGACGAGGATTCTAGTCACACGGAGCCGCGGAGACTTGGCAACGCGGCGAAAAAGCGTCAACAGGCGCAGCACGTCCCCGCGTCGCCGCCTCGCCCCGTCGCTCTGTCGCAATTCTACTTGCCGTTCATATTTCTATTCCTTGTCTCAAACGTCGCGAAACTCGCACCATGGGAATGGGACAATATAAAAGTGCTGATCTATTGGTATGTCGGTTCGATACCGTTCGTCGCGTTTGCGGTTTCGTGGATGTGGCAAAAGACGACGGCATTAAAGATCATTGCCGCTGCGTGTTTTATTGTTCTAATATTTTCAGGATCGCTTGATGTCTGGCGAACTGTTTCCGGGCAGATCAAGAATGGTGTTTTTAGTGCAGACGCCGTATCGCTCGCCGAAAAGATCAAGAAAGTGACGCCGCCGCGTGCCCTGTTTTTGAATGCCCCGACCTATAATTCAGCCATTGTGCTGTCGGGCCGGCAATCGCTGATGCGTTNNCGATTACGGCCCACGTGAATCGGACGTAAAAAGTATCTATTCCGGCGGTGCAAATGCCGAGGAATTAATGCGAAAATACGGCATAGAATATGTGCTGATATCGCCCGAGGAGAAAGGCTTGGTTGCTCCGAACGAGCAGTTTTTTAAGAAATTTCCGGTGGCAGCCGAAGTCGGACAGTATAAAGTTTACAAGGTGAAATAACCGGGCAGAAACACAACCGGTAGGGA
>DLHV01000223.1:42605-56525 GCA_002483395.1 Chloracidobacterium sp. UBA7659
TTTCATCATGACGAAGGTGTCAACGGCTTTTTCCTGACAACGTTGTTTCGCGACGGGGTCTACAAATACGACCCGGCAAATTATCACGGCCCGACGCTTTATTACATCGCGCTCGCATTTGCAAAGGTGTTTGGGTTGGAAACGGTTTCGGTGCGTGCAAGCGTTGCGATCTTTGGGGTTTTGACGGTCGTCCTGATCTTCTTTCTCAAGAACTACATCGGCAAGATCGGGAGCCTTGCCGCCGGGCTGTTCATAGCTCTTTCGCCGGGAATGGTGTTTATCTCGCGTTATTTTATTCACGAGATCTTCTTTGTTTTTCTCAGTCTTGCCATTGTCATCTCGGTCCTTTTTTTCACCGAGAAGCAAAAGGCGGGACTATTTGCGGTCGGTTGGATGGTCCTGCTCCTCCTGGTTTGCTTTCTGCCCTCGGCGCTGATTCTCGCAAACTATATGGGCGGTGAGAACACGGCGGCCGTTTGGGCATTTCGACTGGCATTTTTCATTGTCGAAGCGGTGCTCGTGTTTTTTGTCATGCGGATGCTTTTGTCGTGGAACAACGGCCGGCCGATATATCTGCTGCTTGCGTCGGCCTCGGCGGCGTTAATGTTTGCGACGAAAGAAACGGCTTTTATTACGCTGGGCACTTTTTTGATAGCTTGTGCCTCGCTTTGGGTGTGGCAGAAGATCTACCGAGGCAAGACGGTGGAACGCGGTGCCGATGAGCTTTCGGGCGACACCGTGACCTGGACGAATTTTCGCAATGCGCTTGGCGAAGGCAGCGATCTCTTGCTGATCGCCGCCGCGGTCGCGGCCGTTTTTGTTTATGTGTTTGTTTTGTTCTTCTCGTCGTTCTTTACTTACCCCGAAGGTATACAAAAATCGATCGACGCCTATACAATCTGGTCCAAAACCGGCAGCAAGGACCATACGCAGAACGGCATGTGGGGATATTTCGAATGGGGAAAACGGATCGAGGCTCCTTTACTGATCCTGTCGGCGCTCGGAACTCTGATCGCGTTTATCAAATCCCGCCACCAAGTACCGATGTTCATCGGTTTATGGGCGTTCGGGCTTTTCGCCGCCTACTCGCTTATTCCTTACAAAACTCCGTGGCTCGCTTTGAGCTTCCTGCTGCCGATGGGAATTATCGCCGGCTACGGCATTAATGAAATGGCACGCTCGAAAACCAGCTCCTTAAAAGGCGTTGCGGGGTTGTTGGCTGTGTCTGCCTCGGCGGTTTTGGCGTATCAGGCCTATGACGTGAGCTTCGTCCGCTATGACAAAGATGATCGGCCGTATGTTTATGCTCACACGAAGCGCGAGTTTCTGGATATGATGGCAAAAATCGACGGCTACGCGGCGAAAAGCGGCAAGGGAACGGACACGCAGGTCGATATAGTTTCGCCGGACTATTGGCCTATGGTTTGGTACGTCAGGAACTATCCGAAAGCGGTTTTCCACGGCAGGATGATCGATAATAGTAACGCAGAAGTAATCGTCGCCAAAAAAGGGGATCAGGACCGCGATGTGATCGCCCGGTATTCCGCCAAATATAAATACGAGGGAACCTATCCGCTGCGTCCCGGCGTCGATCTGGTCCTGTTGGTAAGAAACGACCTCGCCGATGGCGATGCGAAAGAATTATACAAACTTAGGAACCCGAATTAGGGGATGGTTTCCTTTGCGTGCTTGGCGATCTTTGCGTGCAAATTTCCTGTCTTGAAAAGGAATTTCACGCGGGGCTCGCCAAGCACGCAAAGGAAGGCAAGAAAATCTTAAGAAGAGAGCGGTAGTAAGCCGTTGCCGACTTAGCCGAAGACGCCGACAACGACAAGGGCGGCTCCGATCACAATGTGCAAAACGTCGTCAACCCGCGTCCATCGAAAATGCTTTTCGGGGAAAATGTGCGCGAAACTCGCCGCTGCCTGGTACAGGTCGATTACCCCGAATCCGATATTGAAGGCCCTGATGCACGGATCGTGATTGAAATAAAGTATAACAACACCGATCAAGCCGAATACGATATGAAAAATATTGTACGCCGGCGCGCCGCTCGTCAGGCTTTTATTCTGCGGGATCACAAAGCCCAATATGCCGACCAGGATCAGCACCGGAGCAAACACAAACAGGACGTAATAGTTCATCAAATTGTCTATCGATTAGGTGTCCGTTCTGATTTATTAGCTTTCAGCAAACGTCAAGATCGGAGTCATTTCTTTCTTGAAGCGTTGAGCGATTCAGAGTCTCATTTTGGAAGTTCGCCTACGGAAGCATTTTCGATATGTTTACGAGCCGCGCTCCAAATCGTAGAAAGCACGACGCCACGCCTCATTAACTGTCCGCGACCGACCTTTAGACTCTCGCTTGGAATTGAGTATTTCCTTTTTAACGTTGAACCTGGTTCNNAATGTCGTAACTAATCATTCGGCTCCATGCCGTTGCCGCGTCGGCATACGCTTCCATTGCTAGTACAATATGCTCCTTAACGGCGCTTTCTTCGATCTTTAGTAAGAATTCACTGACCTCGGACTTCACGTCAATCAAGCGCCTGCCATATTCCGCGTAATTGACACCAACCTCGGCTGCGGCAGCGAGCTTTCTCAGCGAACGGAGCGCGTCTTCAGCGGCTTCGTTTTTCTTGGTTTCAACTTCTTTGGCTTCGAGCGAGGAGCCGGGCTTCTTCGATAATTCTTCAGAGACTACGTCGGTAAAGACTAGTTGGGAAATGTCAGTCCACTTTAGCGTTAGGGTGTTACCGGCGAGCAAGAGTTGAATGCCTTCGGGAGAAGCGGATGCAAGAGTTCCTTTAAGGACGTCGCCGGCCCTAAGAAAAACAGTCGCTGGTCGATTGATTTGTGCTATCGGAGCCGGATCAGGTTTCTTCGGCAAGGTAACGTCCTTACCTTGAGCTGAAGCAGTAGCCGAAATAGCCAAGAGGATGACAACAAAATTTAGGGCTTTCACCGTTCTGAATAGGAGTTTTCTTGTCATTGATTTTACCTTAGGCGTAATGACGTACAACGTTTTCGAATAGGGGTTTTAGCTTAGCAATAAAAATATTTGCAATATCTGCATCGCTCTCGGTAAGAATGAGTTTCAATCCGCTAGTTCTTTCCTTTGCAACTCCTTTTGCGTCTCCGACAATGTATGGTTTTATCTGATCGAAAATGTCTTCAAGTTTATCGAAAAGACCCGCCCCCTTAAATACATTAATACCAAAATGAAAATGCAAATCCCCTGCCGGAGAAATTTGAACAGAACACATCTGTTGATCATTCAGAATAAATTCAACCGTATTCCCCGGACTCCCATCGCGTTTGGAACTTCTTTTCTTTTCTAATCCGTAGGAATCGAGCCATTCAAACAACTCAAAAAACAAAGTATTGAGTCTTTTCGGATATTTTTGAAAATCTTTTTGTAATTCAACTCTCATATTCTAAGTACTCTACGCTTCAAATCCTAATATTCCCCACCTTCTCCGGCTTTTTGTCGGAACTCGGTTTCAAATACGGCGCTTCGTCCTGCTCACGCTTTTCCATCTCGCTCGTTGAGTGCCATTTCATCCATTCGGAGGGTGCGTCAAAGGTTTCGCCGCCGTGTTTTGTGATCCGTGGGCGGATGCGGCACATGACGGGCGTGTTTATGCCAACGCCTGAGATTATCGCCTGGCCTTTGGTCAATGCGGGCAGCTCGGCGAGCATTGCGCGGCCCGCTCCTTCGACGGATTGGGCGACGGTTTGCTGGTCGATCGGGTTGACGATACGCATTATGATCTGCGTCATACATTGCGAGAGCACGTCCTGATCGAGCTTGCCCGGCCGCTGTGTGATCAAGCCGATACCAACGCCAAACTTGCGGCCCTCGCTCAAGATCTGTTTGAGGACATTTGTTGAAACGACGCTCGCTCCGGCGGGTGCGAAACNNATGTGAATACCGGATAATCGAGAAAATTATCGCCTTTATCGACGTGCTTCCCGACGGTCAGTTCCCGGGCCTTATTCACGCGGCGCAAAAGCGTCCCGACGATGACCTGCTGTTCGGTCTGTTCAATTTCCGAAAGCTGCAGGATCGTGCAGCGGCCGGGCCGATACAGATCGCGCAGTTCTATATGTTCGTGAGCATGAAAAATACTGTCGGGCCGGTCGAATCGCGAATCGAGCCGCCACATTAGCCCTTGTATCGACGAAACATTTCCACCATCGCCCGCGTCCTTGTCGTCCTTGCCGTATTGCTGTTTCTGCACCTCGTCACGCAGGTCAAAATAGCTGTAAAGATAATCGCGTTTTCCTTCCGCCTTTAACCTGTCGGTCAGGCTCCTGAACGCCTGCCGCAGAAAATGGAGCATCTTGTCGGACGTGCCCTCGGGCAAAAGGTATTTGACATCGCCTTCTGTAAGCGACGAAAAGCGCACCTTGATTTTATCCGGCGTGAAAATTTTCACCTCCGGTTTGTACCCGTCGGGTGCGGCAAACTGCGCATCGCCCTGAATAGACGACATCGTGTGATATTCGCCGTGCGGATCTACGATCAAGATAGAGCCGCGATTGTACGTCTGCATCAGTTCTTCGACCAAAACGCCTGCTGTGTATGATTTGCCCGCGCCGGTCGAGGCAAGAATGGCGAGATGTGTCGAAACAACATCTCTGACCGACAGCACAACCGGCACATCACCCGGTTCACGCGTAAGCAGGCTGCCGATGTGCGCCGAGCCGGTTTCTGCCTGCTTTCGCGGGCTAAGCATCTGCGAGAGCGTTTCGCTCGATACTAAATAGATCGGGTCGCCCGGCTGTGGCGGGATTCGCGGATTGACGAAATCGTTCAGCTTTTGGCTAAAATAGCCGATTGTCTCGACAGTGATCTCATATATCTCAAGATCGCCGTCGATGCCGATCAGCGACGCAACCGCTGACGGCGGCGTCCCCGGATCGGCCAAAAAAGCATCGGGAAGATTGCGGACAAGCTTGCGCGAGTTTATTGTTCCGACTATCTGCCGCCGGTCGTCACCGATCGACGCTTCGTAATAAACAAATTCGCCAATTCGGGTGCGGTTATTGTCGCGCGTTATAAAAAGATACTCGTGCGGCAGCAGCCCCGGGCCTTTGACGGTTCCGGTTAATGTGTCAGGGGTTGCGATCATAAGATGGAAGAAGCTTTGGCAATTTCTGAGAATTGTAACACGAAAAATTCCGACCGATCGGGGACATCCGAGAAAATCTACGAAATGTGAAACTAAAATCCGCTAGGAGAGTATGTAACGTAAATCACGACGGTAAAAGGATAATCAAATGAAAAGAATAATCAATTTTACGGCGATTCTAATACTGGCGGCGATGTCGATATTTGCGCAGGAGACTAGTTCAGTCTCTTATCAAGCGGTGGCGTGGTCGCCCGACGGCAAATATCTGAGTTTTACCAGAATGGAAGTTTCGAACACTCAGCCGCGCACGATGAAAACGGATATCTACATAATGAAGGCGGACGGAACCGAAATCAGAAGGATCACTGGTGACGAGAGCAATGAATTTACATCGTCATGGTCAAAGGACGGGAAAACAATCTTTTTCGGAGCTTCTTTGCAGGGGAGCAGGGAATCCGACATCTTTTCTGTAAAAGCGGATGGTTCGGGGCTGAAGCGGCTTACGAACGGTTCTGGCAGGATCGGTTCGCCAGCCGTTTCACCGGACGGCAAAAAGATCGTTTACAACGTCTATCTCGTCGAGAGAAAACCGCAGATTTTTGTGATGAACGCAGACGGCACCGAGGCAAAAAACTTGACGAACGACAACACGCTCGCCTTTTACAGTCCTGTCTGGTCACCCGACGGAAAAAAAATCGTCTATTACGTGGAAAAAGGCGACAATATGGATCAGATATGGGTAATGAATACTGATGGCTCAAAGAAAACTCTGCTCACAAATAACATCGGACACAATTTCTTTCCGTCATGGTCGATAAACGGAAAACAAATTATTTTTACTTCAAAACGTGATGGCGACGAGGAACGGCTTTACTCAATGAATTCAGACGGTTCCGACATTAAGCGGATGAACGACATATCGACTTCTAATGCACGGTATTCGCCGGATGGTAAAAAAATTGCGTATATCTCCGGGAAGTTTCCGCAGACAAGCATCATGGTCGCCAATGCAGACGGAACGAATGCGAAAAAAGTGTCGCCTTGACAGGCTGGCCGAAAAGGTCGGGAACAAAATACGCCTCGCCGGTGTCTAAATAATTACAGTTAAGGAGGCCGACGATGACCGAGCGATTCAAAGTGTCCTTGAGCGGAATGTGGCTGCTTGTAAGTCTTTTCTCACTTCTCTTTCCAATTTTCCTTCCCTCCGTTTCTGACTCGTCGAACCCGGCCGCCAACGTGATCGGCACGGCGACGGCCACGATGTTCATCCTCTCGTTTCCAAGCAGCCTGTTTGGCGTTCCGCTTTTGGTTATCGTCGATTACGTTCTGGGTGTCGATCCGAATTCGATCCAGGGAATGTACGTCAACCTGTTCATGCTCTTTGTTCTTGGGTTGGTTCAGTGGTTCTGGATAGTTCCGCGGGTTTGGCGGAGTGATCCGGAAGTTCAGGTGTTGAATCTTCCGGTTTCACCCGCTTTGGGACGAATGGCCGAAGCACCGGCTGACGCTAATTTTAATGCCTTTGCCTCGCGCGAACGATCGCCGGTCGAAAGATTGATAAATGAAGACGATGTCTGAATCGGTCTTGAGCCGCGTAACCGATCTTATCGCTTATTCAAGCATCTGCTTTCAACAGTCTATCCTCAATGTCCGCCAATTCGCGGCGAAGATTATCGACCATCGTGACCGAAACCTCGTGCTGCTCCATCTGAATGGCTTGTTCTTCCATGTCGGGGTCGAGCTCGATCCGTTCGCCCTTGCTGGCATCTCCGAGTTGAGCATTGATCTCATCCCGCCGCCGTTCCAAATGTTCCCTGGATATGTTTGTGTCTTTCATAATGTTTCGTTTTCGGGGCCGTTCGGTAAATTATACCGCTTTGTCACTGCTAGCACCCAAAGCACATTTCGAATAGTTCCTGTGGTCAACGTTTAATATCGGTTCATCACAGCATTGTTGGAGAAACGGCTGTTTTGATGCTAAATATACAAAAGATGAATCTTGAATCGGCACTGGAAAGAAAATATATTAAATGGGCCGCGATATGGGGAGTTTGGACTCTATTCGGTTTCTTTTTCGCGAGTCAGGTGGCGCTCCAGAGCCAGCTTTCTGAAAACCCGACATCGTTTTGGCGGGTTTTATCCTGGCAGCTCTCGTCCGGCTACGTCTGGTTCGCCATCAGCCCAATAATTCTCTGGCTTGGCCGTCGGTTTACGTTTGACGATGGCAAATGGAAAACCAGCATACCCATCCACCTGATTGCAAGCATTGTGATCGCAATCGGACAGCTTTCAATCGATGCATTCGTGCTGCCGAAGCTTGGCTACATGCGGCGATACGAATCGGCGTCTTATTTTGAGATATTCAAAATATTTCTGCTCGTCAATGTCCATTTCGGCGTCGCCATTTATTGGGGTGTGCTCGGTTTTCAACAGGCGATAAAATATTACCGGAAATACCGCGAGCGTGAATTGCGGACATCGCAGCTTGAAGCTCGACTGGCGACGTCACGCCTTCAGGTTCTGAAGATGCAGCTCCACCCGCATTTTTTGTTTAACACCTTGAATGCTATTTCCGAACTGATCTACAAGGACGCCGAATCCGCCGAGCGGATGATCTCAGACCTAAGTGACTTGCTGCGAATGTCGTTCGAAAACCTGGAGGTGCAGGAAATCCCGCTAAAACAGGAATTGGAGTTTCTCGAGAAGTATCTTGAGATCGAGCAGATGCGATTTCGCGACCGGCTGAAGGTCGAAATGTTGATCTCGCCCGACACTTTGGACGCAAGCGTGCCGAACATGATCCTGCAGCCGCTGGTCGAAAACGCCATCAAGCACGGCATAGGGCCGCGCTCCGAGGGCGGCAAGATCAATATTGAGGCGTTTCGACATAACGGGCACCTGGAACTTACCGTCAGCGATAACGGACTGGGTGTGCCGTTCCGCGATCTCGCAAATCTTAAGGAAGGCGTCGGCATCTCGAACATCAGGCGTCGGCTTCGACATTTGTATGGCGAACGACATAGCTTCAGTCTGAACAATGCTGCCAATTCCGGACTTGTCGTTGACCTGACGATCCCTTTCAAAGAACTCCGCGATGGCCAACAGATAAAAGCAGAAAACCTTTCAGGATCTTTCGACGCTGTACGATGAAGATCAAAACTCTGATCGTTGACGATGAACCGCTTGCGCGTGATCGCGTAAAACGCTTTCTGCGCGACGAGGGCGATATTAAGATTATTGGCGAATGTGGCAACGGGACAGAAGCGATCGGGGCTATCAACGAGCATAAACCCGAGCTCGTCTTCCTCGACATTCAAATGCCGGCGAAAAACGGTTTTGAAGTCGTCAAGGCACTCGATCCCAAGTCGATGCCGTCGATAATTTTTGTAACCGCATACGATCAATACGCCCTCCAGGCGTTTGACGTTCACGCTCTCGATTATCTTCTGAAACCTTTCAACCGGGAGCGGCTGCATCGCGCCGTGGCCCACGCACGCGAGCACATCGAACATAAAAGTCTTGGCAATATTGATGATCGGCTTGCTTCGCTGATCGCCGACATCCGGGGCGAGAAAAAGTACCTCGAACGGCTCGTTGTAAAATCGGTCGGCCGCGTATTCTTTCTGAAAACGGACGAGATCGATTGGATCGAAGCCGCCGGAAATTATGTCAAGCTTCACACGGGGCGCGAATCGCACATGATCCGGGAAACGATGAACGGCATCGAGTCAAAGCTCAACCCGGAAAAATTCCTCCGCATCCATCGTTCGACCGTCGTCCATATCGACCGGATCAAGGAACTCCATCCAATGTTCAGCGGCGACTATGCTGTCATACTTAGGAACGGCACCGAGCTCGCTCTCAGCCGCAACTACCGCGAACGGTTCCTGGAACTCTTCGAAAACGAAGCTTAACTCAGAACTTCACCACAGAGACACAGAGACACTGAGATTTTTGTGAGACAATCTAGTAGAACTCATGTGCATCAACGTACTAACGGATTTTATCCTTTCCATTTGCGTTCCTGATTCCTTTCTCTGTGTCTCCGTGCCTCTGTGGTGAAACAATCCTATAACCGTTCATCACTCCCGTTTGCCGTTCATCACAAATACGTTCACATTTCAGCTCCGAAATTTGTATATTCCAATATGAAGAAATAAATTTTGATGGAGATTGAATGTCCAAAAACCTAAAGATCAACGCCCTATTTCTTTTTGCGGTTGGCATCGTTTTGGTATTCAAAAACTATGTCATTGTTATCGGATAACCGGCCAGGTCACAGGCCGGATCGTGACGGGCAAAGTGCCCGGATCGAATTGCCGTGGCGGTATCGGGCAGAAACGCGACCGTAAGGAAGCGTGCATCAAAAAAAGAGGATTGCAACGATTATGGCATTACGTATGGCAACCCGAACAGTGACGCGCAGACGTAACTCGGAATTTGTTGACAAACTGGACTCCCTTCGATCGACGATCCGGTCTCTTCTTCATGAAGTAGCAGCCAATACCCAGCCCGTAAGCATCGATCCCGAAAAGGGAATTGACTTTTATGAAAACGTTGAACGATTCGAGATTCAATTAATCGAATCTGCACTCGATGCGGCCGGTGGCCGTCAAAACCGTGCCGCGAAGCTGCTTAACTTACGGACAAGCACGCTGTGTACGAAGATGAAGACACTGAACATCCGGCGGACATAGCCGGCTTTCATAATATGATGCATCATATGTTACCTAAGATATTCCTTGTCGTAATCCTTTTGCTGGCCTTTATACAATCGGCTTTTGCACAAGCGCAGGCTGAAAGCGGCGTGACGCCCGAAATGCGCCAAGCGGCGAATGAGGCCTATCAAAAGCAGGATTGGGCCGCCGCCGCTGCGAACTACGCAAAGATCGTGAAGCTCGAAGAAAAGAATGCCGGCGCGCGTTACCGGTACGGTGTGGCGCTTATGAGCCTCAACAAAAACGCCGAGGCAAGGGTCGCGTTCGATATCGCATTCACCGCATCGCCAAACCCGGTTTTTGCTTTGGCGCTCGCGCGGACAAACGCCCGGCTTTCTGACAACAAGGCAACGCTCGACGTACTGGAAAAAAGTATTGCGCTCGGCGGCATCGCACCCGAAACGCTTATGGGTGAAAAAGATTTTGCTTCTCTGCAAAATGACCCAAAATTCAAGGACATTGTCCACCGGTCCGATCTCACGGTTAACCCCTGTAAAACTACTCCCGAATTCCGGCAGTTCGATTTTTGGCTCGGTGAATGGGAGGCGAAGAACAAGCAGGGCGTGACGGCCGGAGAGAGCAGCATCCAGCTTATACTCGGAACATGCATCATTTTCGAAAATTGGAGCGGCGGCGGCGGAACCAACGGCAAGAGTTTTAATATCTATGACACAAACGACAAGAAGTGGCACCAGACGTGGGTTGACGACAAGGGGACGTTCTCGCACTATATCGGAGGCCTCGTAAATGGTGAGATGGTTATCGTTGCGGATACTTTGACCAGCGGAAAAAAGACGCTGGCGAAAATGACATTCACCAAATTGCCGAACGGCGATGTCCGACAGCACGGCGAAAATTCGACCGACGAAGGCAAGACCTGGACGACAACGTTCGATTTTATGTACGTCCGCAGGAAATAGGAGATCTACATGAGATGGCGAAACAGAGCGGCACTGATGGCGATACCGATCTTCGGATCGGTACTTTTTGCGGTTGCGATATTTAATCCCAAGATCGTCCGCGAGGTCGATGCGCAAGCAGCACCAACTCCGACTCCGGCCGCAACAGCCGCATTCGATCAAGCCGCAGCTATTGCAAAGCTGCGCGAACAGATCAAGGGCCGTGAAACGGAACCGGCGGAAAAGGTTTTCAAAAACATACAGACGCCAATGTTGAAAGGCTCACCTGCGGCACGGCTTCTCGCCGTAATGGAGTTCGGCTTCGCCCGCTCGCTTGGCGTAAACTGCACCCATTGCCACGTTCCTGACAAATGGGAGGCCGAAGACAAACCGCAGAAACAAACGGCGCGCGAAATGGCGGCAATGGCGGCTCGAATTAACGGTGAATTGCTCAAGGGCATCAAGAATCTAAAGAGCGCAACGCCGACCATCAATTGCACCACATGTCATCGCGGCGAAGTAAAACCGGCGTTAAATTTGTCAGTAAAAAATAACTGATATAAGGACGAAATAGCTGAACAAAAGATCACCATCGCCGTACAAGTAGATACAAGCGTCCGCAAATCCTGGCAAGCCGCGCGGCCATGTTTTCGCCGTGATCTTCTTAGCTGTTAAGGAGTCGTCCGATGAAGTATAAAATCTGTTCTGCCGTATTTGCCGTTGTTCTTTTGTCCGTGTTGGCTTCCGCCCAGACCGTGACCGAAGAATCGTATCTTCGGGCACGGGAAGTTCTCGACAAGTCGGTCGCGGCATACGGCGGCCTTTCAAAACTTCGCTCGATCGAAAATTTCACGCTCAAAGCCGTCGGCGCTACCGTCCAGCGAAATCAAAGCCGCAAGACGTTCGCCGCCGACCGCACGCCGTATCGGATCGACATCGTTGCAGACCTAAAAGGCAATCGTTTCAGCCAGATCGTGCAGGGTGGATATCCGGGCGGTTTTCGTTATCACAATGGTTTCACGGTCGATAAGACAGACGGAATGTCATGGGACATGATTCGAAAGGTAACTGTCGCGAGGCCGAACACCGCGCCCGCCGCCATGCGCCAACGCCTGCGTTACATTCCGCAAATGATGATCTTCAACGCCCTGGACCGAGCCTCGCGGCTGCGCTCGTTAGGAAAGGCGGACTTTTTCGGCCGCCCGCACAATGTCGTAAGCTATTCGAATGAAGATGCTCTTGAGATCGCCCTTTATTTTGATAGCGTTACGAATCTGCTTACAAAATTCGAAACGCTCGGCACCGATCCGTTCATGGGCGATGTTGTTACGGAAGTGATCTTTTCCGGCTACAAAAACGACGGCAGTCATCCGATCGCGATCGGGCGTGTGACGAAGGTCGGCGGCGAAATGACCGAGGATCTTCGGTACGAACAGCTCGCATTCAACACGAATCCGGGTGATGACGCATTTAAGGCGCCGGCGGAAATGCCGGCAATGCGTCCGGCACCGACGAATATCGATCCGGTGACGAAACTCTCCGACAACGTTTACACGGTTCTCGCCGGCGGCTACAATGTGCTTTTCGTCGGCTTTAAGGATTTTATTTTTGTAATGGAGTCACCGGGCAACGACAACGTCTCGCGCCAGGCTATCGAGGCGGTCAAGAAAACGATTCCCGGCAAGTCGATCCGCTACATAGCTGTCACGCATCACCATGACGACCACGCCGGAGGCCTCCGCCGTTACATCGCGGAGGGGGCAACGCTGATCGCGGCACCAGGCGAAAAGACGTTTTTCGAAAAGGTAGCAAAGAGCAGGTTTACGATCGACCCGGATGCTCTAACCTTGAATCCGCAACCGCTGAAAATGGAACTGCTCGACGGCGGCAAACGAGTTCTGACCGACGGCACGACAACCGTCGAAATTCACGACATCGGTTCCGGCCCGCATACCGAGGAAATGCTCGTTGCCTATCTCCCAAACGAAAAGATCGTTTTTCAGGGCGACCTGTTAAACCGTCCAGCAAACGCCGATTACCCGATTGCCAACGATACGTCGGTCCATTTCGCAAAATGGCTTGAATCAAAGAAGCTTGCGGTCGAAAGGATCATTCCCGTTCACGGAACCGTGACGACGATGGATGAAATGCGCAAGGCCGTCGCCGACATGAAATAAGAGGCGGAAATGCGACCGGTAGGGATTGCGCTTCTTCAGCTCAAGGAACCCGGTCGTTACCACTCCCGGTTCTGACAAATCCGCACACTCCCTACCAGTCGTGTTTCTGCCTTCGTACTTGCAATTCGAACTTCTCCGGTTACAATTAAACCACCTCAAATTTCCGGAGAATCTCTAAATGCGAAAAATTCTTGTTTCCGTCTGGCTTGTTGTTTCCATTTGCACACCCGTGTTCGCTATCGACATGAGCCGCGAGATCGATGCCGCCACCGCGAAGCTGATGCCAAAACTCGTCGAGTGGCGCCGACACCTTCATCAATTTCCCGAGCTTTCGAACCGCGAAGTAAAAACCGCCAAATACGTCGAAGACCACTTGCGAAAACTTGGCCTGGAGGTACGCACCGGAGTTGCCAAAACAGGCGTCGTTGGCATCCTGAAGGGAAGCCAGCCCGGCCCGGTGATCGGCCTGCGCGCCGATATGGATGCTCTTCCGGTTACGGAAAGAAACGCCCTGCCGTTCCTGTCAAAGGAGCGGGCCGAATTCAACGGCCAAACTGTCGGCGTCATGCACGCCTGCGGCCACGACACGCACGTTGCCATGCTGATGGGCACCGCCGAGCTGCTCGCCGGGATGAAGGACAAGATCAAGGGAACCGTTGTATTTATTTTCCAGCCCGCCGAGGAAGGCCCGCCCGCGGGTGAAGAGGGCGGAGCGCCGCTGATGGTAAAAGAAGGCGTGATGGACAACCCAAAGATCGACGCGATCTTCGGAATTCATGTTAATTCGCAGACCGAGATCGGCAAAATCAAATACAAATCAGGAGCGGTCATGGCCTCCAGCGATTGGTTTCAGATCAAGGTAAAAGGGCGCCAGACGCACGGCGCATATCCGTGGCTCGGCACCGACCCGATCGCCGTCGCCACACAGATTTACATCGGTCTGCAGATGATCGTCTCGCGACAGTCCGAACTGCCCAAAGCACCGGTCG